>JANLVB010000274.1:0-3114 GCA_031363785.1 Betaproteobacteria bacterium | reverse complement strand
AAGACCAGGGTCCGGTGCACCTTGTCGACCACCGGCAAGCCGATGCGCCGTGGTTGCGGTTGCTCGATCAGTTCGCCATCTTCCTTCCAGCGGTGCAGTGCTGGCAGCGGGTCGAACTCGCCCTTGATCGGCCAGTAGGCGCCAATAACCGTATCGGGCCGCCCCACCAGCCAGATGCGCATCACGTTCTGTAGCACCTGGGCACGCTGCTGGCGATCGGGCAAGTTCAGGCGTTGCTCGATAAGTACCTTGCGAAGGGCTTTCTTTTCCAGGGTCTTCCTGTCGTCGGAGTTGTCCATAATCCCCACATGCAGTTCGTGCCCATTTTGACAGCTATCAGCGTGGTACTCGCGCTCCATTTGGCCCCCGCAACAGGTGCATTCGCCCAGACCAAAGAAAGCGTCAAGGCCGACGACACAGCCCTGGAGATGGCCGACGCCTTCAAGAAGGCAGACCGCAAGCGCTTGACTGCCCTGTTGCCACAGCTGCGTGGACACCCGCTGGAGCCCTGGGCTGCCTATTGGGAGCTGAGAGCGCGCCTGGACGACGCCAGCCCGGCCGAGATTCAGGCCTTCATGCAACGGTATGCGGGCAGCTACCAGGAGGACCGCTTGCGCAACGACTGGCTGCTGCTGCTCGGGGCACGGCGCGACTGGGCCACCTTCAACAGCGAGTACCCGCGCTTTCGCATGAACGACGACCGTTCGGTGCGTTGTTACGCGCTGATGGCGGAGTTCAACAGCGGTGGCACCGACATCACTGGCCAGGTGCAGGAGTTCTGGTTGTCGCAGCGTGATGCTGAAGAGGGCTGCAGCGCCGCCGCCGGGCAGCAACTCAAGGCCGGCAAGCTCAAGCCCCATGTGGCATGGCTGCGTGCCCGCCTGGGCATGGAGAACGACCGCCAACGTGTCGTCACCCAGGCGCTGGGCCTGCTGAACCCGGACTGGGCCGCCAAGGCGAGCACTATCTACAGCAACCCGGCGCAGTACCTGGACGAAAAGCTTACGGCCATCCTGCCGCGCACCAAGGAACTGGTGACGCTGGCGATGATACGGCTGGCGGTGGAAGACCCGGCGCAGGCGTCGCTGCAGATGGAAAAGCTGCGCTGGAAATCGCAGTTGACGCAGGAGGAACGCAGCTGGGTCTGGGGCGTGATCGGCAAACGCTCTGCGCAGCGACTGTCCGACAGCGCCACGGCCCATTTTTCCAACGGCCAGGACAAGTTCATGCACGATGACCACCTGGCGTGGAAGGTGCGCGCTGCTTTGCGGGCCGGGCAATGGGCCCAGGTGCTGGCCGCCACCGACGCGATGACAGAGCAGCAGCGCAAGGACCCGGCGTGGACCTACTGGCGCGCCCGCGCCCTGCTCGCCCCTGGCCGCCCTGAGGCGGACCGGATCGAGGCAACGCGGCTGCTCGAATCGATTGCCAGCGTGCGCGGCTTTTACGAACAACTGGCGCTGGAAGACCTGGGCCGGCGCATCACCACACCGGAACGGCCGGCGCCGTTGGCCGCCGAAGAAAAGGACGCGGCACGCACCAATGCCGGTCTGCAGCGCGCCCTGTATGCGATAACCATCGGGCTGCGCAGCGACGGCGTGCGGGAATGGAATTACACAACCAACCTGCACGAGCGCGGCGGAATGGACGACCGCGCCCTGCTCGCAGCTGCCGACCTGGCATGCCAGCGCGAGGTCTGGGACCGCTGCATCAACACCAGCGAACGCACCAAAGGCCTGATCGATTTCGAGCAGCGGTTCCCGATGCCGTTTCGCGAAGCGGTGGTGAAGCGCGCCATACAGATCGGGCTCGACCCGGCCTACGTGTATGGCCTGATACGCCAGGAAAGCCGTTTCATCATGGATGCACGCTCCGTTGTCGGCGCGTCCGGCCTGATGCAGGTCATGCCTGCCACTGCCAAGTGGACCGCCAAAAAGATCGGGTTGGTCAATTTCACGCCAGACCAGATCACCCACCGCGACACCAATATCGCCATCGGCACCGGTTACCTCAAGCTGGTGCTGGATGACTTTGCCGGCTCCATGCCGCTGGCAGCGGCGGCCTACAACGCCGGGCCGGGGCGGCCGCGCAACTGGCGCAACGGGCCGATTCTGGAGGCCGCCATCTGGGCCGAGAACGTGCCGTTTGCCGAGACCCGCGACTACGTGAAGAAAGTGCTCTCCAACACCACCAACTACGCCGCCATTCTGAGCGGCCAGCCGCAGTCACTCAAAACCCGGCTTGGCATGGTCGGCCCACGCCTGGGCAGCCCGGACGACGTCAACAAGGAACTACCCTGATCCGGGCGCAAATCAATGGCATGAAAAGAATTCTGGTTCTGGGTGGCACCGGTTTTGTGGGCCGCCACTTCTGCGAAAAGGCGGTGCAGCTTGGTTGCCGCCTGTCCGTTTTGACGCGGCGCAGAGAAAGCGCCAAAGTGGTACAAACCTTGCCCTGGATCGATGTGTTGGTGGGTGATGTACATGACGAAGCGACGCTGAAGCAGTTGTTGCCCGGCCACGATGCGGTCGTCAACCTGGTGGCCATACTGCATGGTGACCAGGCGGCTTTTACGCGGACCCATGTCACACTGCTCCAAACACTGGTAAGGGCCTGCCGCTTTGCCGACGTTCACCGCATTGTGCAGGTGAGTGCACTCGGTGCCGCGCCTGATGCGCCGTCGATGTACCAGCGCAGCAAAGCAGAAGGCGAAGCGGTATTGAGCGCCAGCGGTCTGGACGTCTCCATCCTGCGCCCCAGCGTCATCTTTGGCGATGGGGACCAGTTCCTCACGCTGTTTGCCAAGCTGCAAGCGGTATTCCCAGTCATGCCGCTGGCGGGTGCAGCTACGCGTTTTCAGCCGGTCTGGGTGGAAGACGTGGCGCAGGCGCTGGTGCAACTGCTGCTGCATCCGCACGCGCCGCTGGTGCTGGAGGCGGTCGGACCCGATGTGTTCACCCTCAGGCAACTGGTGCAGCTGGCGGGTCGCGCGTCCGGCCATGAACGCATGGTGGTGGGCCTGCCGATGGCGCTGGCGCGCATCCAGGCCCGCATCATGGAATTGGCGCCAGGCATCCCCCTGATGAGCCGCGACAACCTGGATTCGATGCAGGT
>JANLVB010000271.1:0-2081 GCA_031363785.1 Betaproteobacteria bacterium | reverse complement strand
AGATGGAGTTGAAGGATTCCTGGTCGACCTCGTTGCCGTGGCGGTCGATGGTCTTTTCCTTGGCGAGCTGCGCCATCATGACCTTGGACACTTCGTCGCCGGCCTTGCCCCAGATGTCCACCACCTTGTTGTAGCGCTCACCAGACGTCACCAGGCCGGACGAGTACTGCTGGCCGATCTCCTTGACCTCCTTTTCGGCGCGCTCGATGATGCCGTGTTTCTCTTTGGGCACCAGCATGTCGTCGATGCAGATCGAGATGCCGGCCTTGGTGGCCAGGCGGAAGCCGTTTTGCAGCAGCTTGTCGGCGAACACCACCGTCTCCTTGAGTCCGCACTTGCGGAAGGACACGTTGATGAGTTTGGAGATCTCCTTCTTCTTGAGTGCCTTGTTGATGTTGGCGAACGGCAGCCCCTTGGGCAGGATCTCCGACAACAAGGCGCGACCGGCCGTGGTCTCCCACAGCTTGGTCGAGGGCACCAGGGCACCGGTCTCCTTGTCCTTGGTGTACTCGGTCAGGCGCACGTTGATGCGCGATGTCAGGTCGACTTCGTTGGCGTCGAAGGCGCGCTGAACTTCACCGATGTCGGCGAAGATCAGGCCCTCGCCTTTGCCGTTGATGCGTTCGCGGGTCGTGTAATACAGGCCCAGCACCACGTCCTGCGACGGGACGATGGACGGCTCGCCATTGGCGGGGAACAACACGTTGTTGGACGCCAACATCAGGGTGCGGCATTCCATTTGCGCTTCCACCGACAGCGGCACGTGCACAGCCATCTGGTCGCCATCAAAGTCGGCGTTGAAGGCGGCGCAGACCAGCGGATGCAGCTGGATCGCCTTGCCCTCGATCAGGATCGGCTCGAAGGCCTGGATGCCCAGGCGGTGCAGCGTGGGTGCCCGGTTCAGCATGACCGGGTGCTCCTTGATCACCTCTTCCAGGATGTCCCACACCACCGGCGTGCCGGATTCGACTTCCTTCTTGGCGGCCTTGATGGTGGTCGCAATGCCCATCGCTTCAAGGCGCGAGAAGATGAAAGGCTTGAACAGCTCGAGCGCCATCTGCTTCGGCAGGCCGCATTGGTGCAGCTTGAGGGTGGGGCCAACCACGATCACCGAACGGCCGGAGTAGTCGACGCGTTTGCCCAGCAGGTTCTGGCGGAAACGACCGCTCTTGCCTTTGATCATGTCGGCCAGCGACTTGAGCGCACGCTTGTTGGCGCCGGTCATGGCCTTGCCACGGCGGCCGTTGTCCAGCAGGCTGTCGACAGCCTCCTGCAGCATGCGCTTTTCGTTGCGGGCGATGATTTCGGGCGCCTTCAATTCCAGCAATCGGCGCAGGCGGCTGTTGCGGTTGATGACGCGGCGATACAGATCGTTCAGGTCGGAGGTGGCGAAACGGCCACCGTCCAGTGGCACCAGCGGGCGCAGATCCGGCGGCAGTACCGGCAACACGTCGAGCACCATCCACTCGGGCTTGATGCCCGACTTGCGGAAGGCCTCCAGCACCTTCAGGCGCTTGGCGTTCTTCTTGATCTTGAGCTCGGAGCCGGTCAGGTCGTTGCGCAATTTCTCGATCGAGCCGTCGATGTCGATGCTCTGCAGCAAGTCCTTGATGCCTTCGGCGCCCATCTTGGCCTGGAACTCGTCGCCGTGTTCCTTGAACTTGGCGTCGAAGTCGTCCTCGGTCATGATGCTCATCTTCTTGAGCGGGGTCATGCCGGGGTCGGTGACCACATAGGCTTCGAAGTACAACACGCGTTCGATGTCACGCAGGGTCATGTCCAGCACCAGGCCAAGGCGGCTGGGCAGGGATTTCAGGAACCAGATGTGCGCGCAAGGCGCGGCCAGGTCGATGTGGCCCATGCGCTCGCGGCGCACCTTGGTCTGCGTGACTTCCACACCGCACTTCTCGCAGATCACACCACGGTGCTTGAGGCGCTTGTATTTGCCGCACAGGCATTCGTAATCCTTGATGGGCCCGAAGATCTTGGCGCAGAACAGGCCATCGCGCTCTGGTTTGAAAGTGCGGTAGTTGATGGTCTCGGGTTTCTTGACTTCGCCGAAAGACCACGAACGGATCTTC
>JANLVB010000104.1:0-21868 GCA_031363785.1 Betaproteobacteria bacterium | reverse complement strand
AAGGAGTGGCCTACCCCACCGCTTCTCCGGCTGCGCGCGCCGCTTTGGGCACATTCAGTTCAGGTGTCGCGAACCTGGCGCCTGCCGCCTACCAGTTCCAGGGTTACAAGTTCAACCGGGCCATGATGCTGCCCACCGTGGCCCGCGTGACACAGGCCATCGTTGGTGAAATGAGCATCGACGAGGCCATGACCAAGATCGCCGCCGACATGGCGGACGCGGTCAAGCAGGCGCAAAAATAGCCGGCGCAACCCGGGTATCGCTTGCAACTGCTGTCGCGTTTGCTCGGGTTGTTCTTCAACCTGTTCGAGCCGTTGTTCCGGCTCGGGCAGCGCCTGCTTGGTGTCTCGCGCATCGGCTGGATGTTCGTGGCGCCGAACCTGCTGGTGTTCGGTCTGTTCACCTTCTTGCCCATCGTCATCAACTTTGTCTATGCCGCCACCGGCGGCGTGAACCTGTACCCGTTCGACCGTCCCTACACCGGCGCCGAAAACTTCGGCATCCTGTTTGAATGCCGTAACTACTTCGACATCCAGACCTGCCGCAAGGATGTGTTCTGGCGCGCCATTTTCAACACCGTGCAGTTCAGCCTGATCCAGGTAGTGCTGATGGTGCTGTTGTCGCTGGTCACGGCGCTGGTGCTGAACCGCAAGATCATCGGCCGCGGCTTCTGGCGCGGCGTCTTCTTCTACCCGGTGCTGCTGTCGCCAGTCGTGGTGGCACTGATCTGGAAATGGCTGTTACAAAACCAGGGCGTGTTCAATGCCGGCCTGGTTGCCGTTGGCAGTGCGCCCATCGACTGGTTGACCGACGCCAGCTGGGCTTTTTTCTGGACCATTTTTGTGTCCATCTGGGCCCATATGGGGTTTTACACGCTGATCCTGCTGGCCGGCCTGCAGGCGATTCCCAAGGACATGTACGAGGCCGCCGAGATGGATGGCGCCTCGCCCTGGCGCACGCTGCGCCGCATCACCTTGCCACTGCTGATGCCAAACCTGATCGTGGTGCTGGTGCTGGCCATGATCCGTGCGGTACAGATCTTCGACGAGGTGTTTGTGCTCACCGGCGGCGGCCCGGGCTCGGCCACCACCTTCATCGTGCAGTTCATTTACCAAACCGGTTTTGCCGAGCAGATTCACCTGTATGGCCTGGCTGCAGCCGCATCCCTGGTGCTGGCAGTCGGGCTGATGCTGCTGACGTTTGTGCAACTGCGGCTCACGCGCGCCAGTGAAGCTGGTCAGAAGGCGCGCTGAGATGGCGATTGTCAAGTTCCTGACCCGAACCAGCGGCCGAACCCGGCTGGACTGGACCGACTGGCTGAGTTACGGCTACCTGATGGTCGGCCTGGTGACGATGTTCGCGCCCATCCTCTGGCTGGTGATGTCGTCGTTCAAGACGGAGAGCGCCATCAGCCAGTTTCCGCCCAGTTTTCTGCCCTACAGCCAGAAGTCGGTCAGTGTCAGCGGCCACGAGAAGCCGCTGCCCCTGTTCATGACGCGCGACGAGCAGGGCAATATGCGTCCGATGGCCCAGGTGCGGCGCATCGGCATCATGGCCACGATGGTCGACCCGGCCAAACCCGAGCAGGAAATTCGCGTCAACATCAACGACCGCAAACCCATCAACGAGATGCAGTTTGCAATCAACAACTACACCGACCTGTTCGCCAAGTTCAGTTTTGGCCGCTACCTGTGGAACAGCGTGTTCATCACCGTGGTGGCCACACTGCTCACCCTGTTGATCAATTCAATGGCGGCCTTTGCACTGTCCAAGTACCGATTCCGGGGACAGAAGGCGGTGTTCCTGCTGATCATCGCCACCCTCATGATCCCACCCACCATCATCCTGGTGCCGGTGTTCCTGGTCATCAACTCGGTGGGCCTGCTCAACAGCCTGTGGGGTGTCATCCTGCCGGCCATTGCCACACCTACCGGCGTGTTTCTGCTGCGCCAGTACATGCTGACCATTCCCGACGAGTTGCTGGAGGCGGCGCGCATGGACCATGCCAGCGAATGGCGCATCTACTGGAAGATCATCCTGCCGCTGGCAGCGCCTGCGCTGGCTGTACTGGCGATCTTTTCCGTGATGTGGCGCTGGAATGACTTTCTGTTGCCACTGATCGTGTTGTCCAGGTCCGAGTTCTTCACGCTGCAACTGGCGCTCAACTCCTTCCAGGGCGAACTCAACACACAGTGGCACTACCTGCTGGCGATGACCGTGATCACGCTGATACCGATCACCCTGGTGTTCGCATTCCTGCAAAAGTACATCACCACCGGTATCGCCAGCGCCGGCGTGAAATAAGCCAGCGTCGACCGAACACCAAGGACCGCCCCGTGGCCACACTCGATCTGCACCGCATCGTCAAGACCTTCGACAAGACCACCATCCTGCACGGCATCGACCTGAGCGTCGCGGACGGTGAGTTTGTGGTGTTCGTCGGGCCTTCGGGTTGCGGCAAATCCACGCTGCTGCGCGTCATAGCAGGCTTGGAGTCGCCCAGTTCGGGTGACATCCGGATCGATCAGGTCAACGTGAATGCCGTGTCTGCCGCAGATCGCGGCTGCGCCATGGTGTTCCAGTCGTATGCGCTTTACCCGCACATGTCGGTGTACGACAACATGGCGTTCGGGCTGGAGAACATCGACACACCCAGGGCCCAGATCGAGGCCAAGGTTGGCGCGGCGGCCACGCTGCTGCGGCTGGGGGAGTTGCTGCAGCGCAAGCCAACCCAGTTGTCCGGCGGGCAACGCCAACGCGTGGCCATCGGGCGGGCCATCGTGCGCGAACCCAAACTGTTCCTGTTTGATGAGCCCTTGTCGAACCTGGACGCCGAATTGCGCGTATCGATGCGGGCGGAGATCCGCGACCTGCATGCGCGGTTGAAGGCCACCATGGTCTATGTGACCCACGACCAGGTGGAGGCCATGACCATGGCCGACAAGATCGTGGTGCTTCGCGCGGGCAGCGTTGAGCAGGTGGGTGCGCCCCTGGAGCTCTACAACCACCCGGTGAACACGTTTGTAGCCGGCTTCATCGGCAGCCCGCGCATGAACTTCCTGCCGGTGGCGTTGCTGCCCGCCGGTACCTACCAGGGTAGTGGATCGCTGCTGCCGCAAGGGACGCACACCCTGGGCCTGCGCCCGGAGCACAGCCAGATACTGGACGGTGGCCCGATCACCATGCAGGTCTCCCAGGTCGAACAACTCGGCTCCAGCAGCTTGTTGCACGGCAAGGTGGGAATCGACACACCGTTCGAGATGGTGATCAACGGTCAAACCAGTATTCGCGGCGGCGACAGCGTGCGCCTGGGCCTGCCGCCACAACACCTGCATTGTTTCGACAAAGACGGGCTGCGCCTGTAGCCGAAGATGAAAACACTGGCACCGGTGCGTCACTGCGCCGCCCACGCGCATGGCGTCGATCTCCTGCTGGAGGATGGTGGCAGTTTTCAGCTGGAGGTGCTGGAGCACTCCATGGTCCGGGTGCGGCACAAACCGGCCACAGGTTACCGTGAGCCTCGCACCTGGGCCATCGCGCCGCAAGCGGGTGTGGACGTGCCCTGGCACGGCAGGCCACGCGACGATACATCCGGCTTCAGCCGCCCGCCGGCACAACTGACACAGGGCGCAGGCGTTGTTACGTTGCACACCGGCACCTTGTGTGTGTCGCTGCGCACCGCGCCGCTGGGAATCACCTGGCAGGCTACCGATGGCCGCAGCATCGGCAGCGACCGCGCCACCTCGTCCTACTTCAGTTCACCGCGCACCGGCGCTGTGCGCCACTACCTGCAACGCGACCGTGCGGAACGTTATTACGGCCTCGGCGACAAGACCGGTGCTCTCGACCTGCACGGCCGCCGCCTGCGCACGCTGGCGCTGGATTCATTGGGTTACGACCCGCAGTGCGGCGACCCGTTATACAAGCACTGGCCTTTTGTGTTGTGCCGCAGCAGCAGCGGGCTGTGGTCGGGCATCTACTACGACACCCTGGCGGCATGCACCTTCGATCTGGGAAGTGAGCACGACAATTACCACGATCTTTTCCGCTATGTGGAGATCGACGACGGCGACCTGGACTACACCATGATGGTGGGTGACACGCCGGGCGCCGTCATTGCCCAGTTCGTGCGTCTGATCGGCGGCACCCATTTGCCACCACGCTGGTCACTCGGCTTTGCCCAGACCGCCATGGGCCTGGCGGACGCTCCTGATGCGCAACAGCAACTCAACAGCTTTATCGACCGCATCCAGGCCGAAGCTATTCCCTGCTCCTCGTTCCACTACGGCTCGGGGTATTCGTCTCGCGGCCAGCGCCGTTACGTGTTCACCTGGAACCATGGCAAGTTCCCGGACCCCAAGGCGCTCAATGCGCGCTTTCAGGAAGCCGGCATGCGGCTGGTCGCCAACATCAAACCCTGTCTGCTGGACGACCATCCGGCGTTCGATGACATCCGTGCGCTGGACGGGTTTGTCCATCACCGCACCTCCAGGGCACCCGTGCTGGAGCAATTCTGGGACGGCGTCGGTGCCCACCTGGACTTCACACACCCTGCGGCGCTGCAATGGTGGCAAACCAGCCTGCGTGCGCAGGTGCTGGACTACGGCATAGATGCGGGCTGGAACGACAACAACGAATACGCCATCATGGACGACGATGCGCAGTGCCACGGCTTCGGCCAAAGCCTGCCGATGCATCGTGCCCGGCCCCTGCAAGGCCTGCTGATGACCCGTGCCAGCTTCGAGGCGCAAGCAGCGCGGTCGGACGGGAGTGAATCCGTATTCAGCGTCACCCGCGGCGGCCCGCCGGGGCTGCAGCGTTATGCACAAACCTGGAGTGGGGACAACACGACCAGCTGGGAAACCCTGCGCTGGAACATCCGCACCGGGCTGCAGATGAGCCTCTCTGGCATGTTCAATGTGGGCCACGACGTGGGCGGATTTGCCGGCCCCTCGCCGGATGCCGAGTTGTTTGTGCGCTGGGTTCAGGCCTGTTGCCTGAACCCGCGCATGGTGATGAACTCCTGGAAAGCGGACGGTACCAATAACGTGCCCTGGTTGCACCCCGAGGTAACGCACCATGTTGCGGCGGCGATCCGGCTGCGCTACACCCTGATACCCTACTTGTGGTCCCTGTTCGAGCGTGCGCATCAGCACCACGAGCCCATCATCCGGCCCACCTTTTACGACTTTCCGGACGACGAGGCGTGTTTTGCCGACAGCGGTGACTTCATGCTCGGCTCAGCGCTCTTGGTGGCACCGGTGGTGCAACCAGGCGAGCTGGAGCGCAGGGTTTACCTGCCGGCAGGGCCGACGGCCTGGTTCGACTTTTTTACCAGCACCCGCATGCAAGCGGGCCAGTGGCACTCGGTGGCTGCGCCGCTGGGGACACTGCCCCTGTTTGCGCGCGCCAACGCCAGCATTCCGTTGGCCCGGGCGGTTGGCGGCATGCAGCGTCATGACGACCCGGTCGGCGAACTGCGCCACTTTGGCGCTTGAAGCCCGGCTGGGTGATCCGGTCGTACCGGCCCAGCCAATGCCCCGCTACTCCGGCTTGATGCCCGCCAGTTGTATGACACGCGTCCAGCCGTCGATCTCGCTCTTGACAAACTGCGTATAGGCTTTGCCGCCCTGCGGCGGCACCACAAAACCGACCGACTCCATGCGCTGGCGCACTGCCGGTGACAACATGGCAGCGCCCAGCGCCGCTTCGAGCTTGTCGACAATCACCTGTGGCGTGCCCTTGGGCGTGGACAGGCCGGACCAGGAGAGTGCCTCGAACGCCGGGTAGCCCGACTCGGCGATGGTCGGCACGTCCGGGTACATCGGATTGCGCTGTTTGCTGGTGACCGCGAGCGCACGCAGCCGGCCGCTCTTTACATGTTGCAGCGCTGCATCCTGGTTGATGAAGATCATCGGTATCTGGCCGCCCAGCAAGTCGGTGAGCAGCGGGCCGCCGCCGCGGTACGGAATGCCAACGATGAACAGCGGCTTGCAGCCCTTGCTGCCTTGGGGGCAGTCACTGACCGTCTGCTTGAGCAACTCCATCGCCATATGCCCTGAGGCCGCATGGGTGTACCCGTAGTTGAGTTTGCCCGGGTTGGCACGGCCGTAGTCGATGAGCTCCTTGACGGTCTTGAACGGTGTATCCGGATGCACCACCAGTACATTCGGGCCGGAATGGATTTGCGAGATGTGGACAAAATCGCGATTCGAGTCGTATCCGAGTTTCGGGTTCAGGCCATGCGCCACGGCGTTCGACCCGACGCCTGTGAGCACCAGCGTGTAACCGTCCGGCACGGCTTTGGCAGCGCGCTCGGTGCCGATGACACCCCCGGCCCCGCCCACGTTTTCGACCAGGAATGGTTGCTTGAGGGTTTTGGTCAACTCGTCTGCAGCCATGCGTGCCATCACGTCGCTGGTGCCACCCGGCGGAAACGGCACGATGATCTTTACCGCGCGCGACGGGTAGTCGGCCTGTGCCAGCGCCAATAACGGCATGGCGACAACAAGGGTCGATACAAGTTGGGCAAATGCGCGACGCTTCATGTTGGCTCCAGTAAAAATCGATGGCTGCGTGACGTCTGCCAAAGGTGTCTTCAGTTTACTGCGGGCCGAGCGAAGAAATCAGCGCCGCCAGTTGTTCCACCTCGCCGGCTTTGAGGTCTGTAAGCGGTGGCCGCACCGGCCCGGCGTCATGGCCGACGATACGTACGCCGGCCTTGACGATGCTCACCGCGTAACCTGGCTGGCGGTTGCGGAGTGCCAGGTAAGGCATAAAAAAATCGTGCAACAAGCGGTGTTGGGTTGCCATGTCATCGGTCGCCACCGCATGGTAGAACTGCATCGCTGTCTTCGGAATGAAGTTGAACACCGCCGACGAATACACCGGAGTGCCCAAGGCCTTGTAGGCAGCTGCATAAACCTCCGCGGTTGGCAGGCCACCGAGATATGCCAGGCGGTCTCCCATGCGCTGATAGATCGACACCATGGCTTCAATCTCGCCCACGCCGTCCTTGAAGCCAATCAGGTTCGGGCAGCGCTCGGCCAGGATGGCCAGCGAATCAGGCGTGAGTTTGCAGACATTGCGGTTGTACACGATGACGCCAAACCGGACACTGTTGCAGACTGCCTGCACATGGTTGATCAGCCCGTCCTGCCCGGCTTCGGTCAGGTAATGCGGCATCAGCAGGATGCCATGGGCACCCAGCCGTTCGGCTTCCTGGGCACAGGCGATGGCAAAACGGGTAGGGCCGCCGGTGCCTGCGATGATCGGCACCTTGCCGCGACAGGTATCCACTGCGGTCTTGATGATGGCCGGATACTCGTCGCCGGTGAGTGAAAAAAACTCGCCGGTGCCGCCTGCGGCAAACAAAGCCGTGGCGCCGTAGGGTGCCAGCCATTCCAGTCTCCTTGCATAAGTGGACTGTCGGAAGTTCCCTTGGTCATCGAAGTCGGTGACGGGAAAGGACAACAGGCCGGAGCCCATGATGGTCTTCAGGTCTTGGGGGGTCATGTCGGTGAACGAGCAAGCTGCCCGCGTGTGCAGGGTGTCACAAGAGTACAGCGCGGGTTATTTCATCAGAACGAGCGCGGGAAGCCAGAGAGAAAATGCCGGCACATAGGTGACAAGCATCAGAGTTGCAACCAGCGCGCCATAGAACGGCCAGATTGATCGCATCACTTCACCCACTGAAACACCACCAATTGCACAACCGACAAACTGCACTGTCCCCACGGGTGGTGTGTTCAGGCCCAAAGCACAGTTGATGAGCATCAGGACACCAAACTGTGCGGGGTCCATGCCATAGTGTTGGCAGATCGGCAAAAAGATCGGGGTACAAATGAGGATGGTGGCCGCCATGTCAAGGAATGTGCCGAGCAAGAACAGCAACAGGTTGACCATCAGGAAAATGACCCATGGCGTCTGTGAGATGCTGCTCATGAATTGGCCTGTTATCTGCGGCACTTCATACAGCGCCATGAAATACCCAAACGCAGACGAAATACCAATCAGCAGCAATACGACGCCCGTTGTCTTGCAGGCCTTCGCACAGGCCTTCAGGAAATGCTGCCAGGACAAAGAGCGGTATACAAATACTGTCACGATCAATGCCCACAACACCGCTGTCGCTGCCGACTCGGTCGCAGTGAACACGCCAGAGAGAATACCGAACAGGATGATGACGATGATCATGAGCCCGGGGATCGCAGCGGCGAGGCTGCGAAGCACTTCGGGCCAACCAACAAAAGCGCCGCGGGTAGGGTACCCGCGCTTGACTGCCACCCCATAGGCAGCGGCCAGGTTGCTCAACGTCAGGATAAGCGCCGGAATCACACAGGCCAGAATCAGGGAGAGCACGCTCACGGAGGCAATACCTGCCGTTGCCAGCGTGAAGATGATCAGATTGTGACTGGTGGGCATCAATGCCCCAACCAGCGAAGCATGGGTCGTGACGTTGACAGCGTAGTCAGCGTCATAACCCTCTTTCTTCATGAGCGGGATCATCACTGAACCCATCGCGGACACGTCTGCCAGGGGCGAGCCTGCAATTCCGCCGAAAAGCGTACAGCCTACGACGTTGCTCATGCCCAAGCCACCACGCACATGCCCCACCAGGCTGTTGGCAAACCGCACGATGCGATCAGCAATGCCCCCATGCAGCATCAGTTCGCCGGCGAATATGAAAAACGGAATGGCCAAAAAGGAGAACACTTGCATCCCGCCGACCATCTTCTGGAAAACTACAGCAACCGGAAGGCCAGCCACAAGAATGGTGCAAACAGACGAAAGGCCAATTGCAAACGCCACTGGCACGCCGATCACCAGAAGCAGCACAAAACTGATGGACAGGACGATCAATTCCATGCCGGCACGACCTCTTTACCTTGCAGCAGGGCCACGATATGTTCTATCGAGAACAGAACGATCAGCACGCCGGCTATTACCAGCGGAAGGAAGTCCATGCCGGATGGAATACTGAGCATCGGCTTCTTGTCATTCCACTTGAGCGCTGTCCACAGGTAACCGTTTTGCACCATCAGGACGCCGAACACGCCCACGCACAGGTGGATCAGAATTTCCAGTTTCAGCCGCATTTTCTCTGGCAGCATTGCCGCCACTGACTCCAGCCCGATGTGCCCTGCGTCCCGCACGCCAACTGCCACACCCAGGGCGGTGACGTACAGAACCAGCAGCAGCGACAACGCCTCGGCCCAGGTTGGCGTGTCATTGAACACATAGCGCCCGACTACCTGATACTGGACACAAACGACGATGGCGATCAAGCCGGCGACGGCCAGCATCAGCGACACCTTGGAGATCATTGCGCACATGCGGGTGAACATTGGCAGCTTCGGAAATGGGGGCAAGAACCCCGGCATCTCGCCGGGGGCGCAGCCTGCAGGGCCTAGCGGGTGTCCTGTACCGCCTTGACGAGACGCTTCATGTCAGGTGTGTTTGCGAACTTTTCGTACACCGGGACCATTGCATCCTGAAACGACTTTTTGTCGACCTCGACTATCTCGGTCCCGGCCGCCTTCACCATGTCGAACTCTTTTTTCTCGTAGTCAGCCCAGGCCTTGCGGTTGAAGGCAATCGACGCCTTGGCGGCGGCACGGATCATGTCCTGTTCGGACTTTGGCAGTTTGTCCCAGCTGATTTTCGAGAACAACAAAACTTCGGGCGCCATCGAATGTTCGGTTTTGTTGTAGTACTTCGCCACCTCGAAATGCCGGAAGCCCGAGCCATATGAAGGGTAGTTGTTCTCCGCCGCATCAACCAGGCCTGTTTTGAGGGCCGTGAGCACTTCGCCGGCAGGCATTGGTGTTGCATTGGCACCCATGGCACCGACAAGGGAGACCCAAAGGTCGGATTGCTGGACCCGGATCTTCATGCCCTTTGTATCGGCGATGGTGCGAACCGGCTTCTTGCTGTAGATTGACCGCGACCCGGAGTCATAGTAGGCCAGCACAATGAAACCCTGCGACTCACAATCCTTGGCGATTTCTTCGCCGATCGGACCGTCAAGCACCTTGTGAAGGTGGTCGACCGAGCGAAAGAGAAATGGCAGGACAGGAATATTCGTCTTTGCGCAGACTGAATTCATCGGGCTGATGTTCACGCGGGTCATGTCAAGCGCACCAATCTTGACCTGATCGACCGTTTCTTTCTCGGTGCCCAGAGCACCTTTGTTGAAGACTTTGATGCTGTGTTTTCCGCCAGAGGCCTTGGCCAGCTCGGCGCTCATGAATCTGACTGCCGTCACCGTGGGGTAGTCGTCGCTGTTGTGGACGTCTGAAGAGCGGAATTCGGCAGCGTGCGCGGCAATTGCCGCCGCCGCGATGGTAGCGGCGATAACAGTTCTACGAAAGCTCATGGTTGTCTCCTTGATGGACTGGGTTTAAAAGCAGAAACGTCTCGGCGGCGGCGAGAAAGGCTCGCCGCTGGAAGTGAAAAACGATCAATTGCGCGCATTCACTCAAATGGGCCAGCGCGCACAAATCCGCCGCCCTGGTAGATGGCAGCCGGATCCGTGAGGTCCGGCGCCGCAGTGCGCTCGTACATGGCAGCGCGAAACACATCGGCGCTGTCCTGGGGCACATAACCGACATGGCGTGCCCGGCTGTTGTCCCACCAGGTCACGGCATTGTTGGACATGCCAAAAATAACGGTGTAACCCATCACGGGCGTGGTGAGGCAGGCCGTGACAAGCCGGTGCAGGTCGTCGTAACTCAACCAGGTGGCGAGCATGCGACGGTCTTTGGGTTCGGGAAACGAGGAGCCGATGCGCACACAGGCGGTTTCGATGCCATACCGATCAAAGTACAGGCGAGCGAGGTCTTCGCCGAACGCCTTGCTCAAACCATACATGCCGTCTGGTCGCGGCGGGTCGTCTGCGGTGATGGTTTCGGATTGTTTGTAGAAGCCGGTAACGTGGTTGGAGCTGGCGAACACCACGCGTTTGACGCCTTGCTTGCGCGCCGCCTCATAGAGGTTGACCATGCCAACGATGTTGGCTTGCAATATCGGCTCGAACGGGCCCTCGGTCGACATGCCGCCTAAATGGACCACCGCGTCCACACCCTGCAACAGCGACAACATGGCATCGGCATCGGCCAGATCAGCCAACATGATTTCTTCTTGCGCCTGTGCCGGGCCAAACCCCTGACGGTCAGACAGACGCAAGACCTGGCAGTTGGCCTTCAGGCGCTCGCGCAGGGCCTGCCCCAATGCACCAGCGGCACCGGTCAACAACAGTCGTTCATGCACACGAATCGTCATTCACACCCCAAACTACCACCACGAAATTGGCACTGGACAAAATCAGCAGCTTTGGTACAGTCTGCCGATATAGGTTGTCAGTTATACGTTGTCCGACAACTGGAATTGTTGCAATTCATATTTTTGTTGTCAAGCGGATTTTGATGCAATCAAGGAATACCCCTAGCCTCGTTGTTGACGGACTCGCAGCGCCAACCCAGCCGCGCCGACCGCGCGGCCTGGTAAACGAAGTGGTGGCGAGTCTGGCTGACGATATCCGTGCTGGTCGCGCCCCTGCCGGGGGGCGGCTGGCGACCGAAGCCGAGATCATGCGCCGCTTTGATGTCAGCCGCACGGTGGTGCGCGAGGCGCTGTCCAGACTGCAGGCATCCGGGCTGGTTGACACCCGGCATGGCATTGGTACCTTTGTCAGCCAGCCAGACCTGAGTGGCAATTTCAAGATTTCCGCGCAGGACTTTGCCACCGTTGCCGACGTGATTGCCGTGCTCGAGCTGCGCATCAGCCTGGAGGCAGAGGCTGCGGGCCTGGCTGCGCAACGCCGCACGCAGGCGCATTTAGAGGCGATGCAGGCGGCATTGTCCGCATTCCAGGCGTCCATCGAAAAAGACTCCGATGCCGTGCCACCGGATTTCCAGTTTCACATGGAGATAGCCCGCGCCACCGGCAACCAGCACTTTGCCGACCTGATGACGTATCTGGGCGCCATGATCATCCCGCGCACCCGTGTCAACACACCACAACACGCGCCGGAAGGCCGGCTGGCCTACTTGCAGCGTGTCAACGCCGAGCACGAAAGCATTTATGTCGCCATACGCAATCAGGACGCAGATGCTGCGCGAGCAGCCATGCGCACCCACTTGGGCAATAGCCGCGAACGGCTGCGGCGCTCGCAGCCGGTGCTCGCAAATGACACGCCACATCGAGCCTGACCTTGGCGAACCGCTTTTCGTCGTGTTGTACGATGACTGACTCATCTTCTAATTCTAGACACCATGTTTTCAATGAACGGCAAGTCGGCGGACAACACGCCGGGCTCGGCGCAGACGCCGCACGTGATGCACATGCAGGTAATCCCGATTGCCGGCATGGACAGCATGCTGCTCAACCTCAGCGGCGCCCATGCTCCATTTTTCACGCGCAATCTGGTGCTGCTGACCGATAGTGGCGGGCGTACTGGCGTCGGGGAGGTGCCGGGTGGAGAAAAGATCCGTCAGACGCTGGAAGACGCGCGCGCGCTGGTCGAGAACCGGCCGCTCGGGCAGTGGACACAAACGCTCAATCTGCTACGCCAGCGCTTTGCCGACCGTGATAGCGCCGGGCGCGGTGACCAGACCTTCGACTTGCGGGTCGCCATCCATGCGGTGACGGCGGTTGAAAGTGCCTTGCTCGACTTGCTCGGTCAATTCCTGCAGGTCCCGGTGGCGGCCCTGTTGGGCGAGGGCCAACAACGCAGCAGTGTGGACGTGTTGGGCTATCTTTTTTACATCGGTGAGCGCAGACAAACAGACCTGCCCTACCGCGAAGAACCCGATGGCGCCGACACCTGGTCTCGCCTGCGCCACGAGCCGGCGCTGGATGCGAAGGGCATCGTGCGCCTGGCGCAGGCCGCCCACAGCAAATACGGGTTTCAGGATTTCAAACTCAAAGGCGGGGTTTTGCGCGGTGAGGACGAAATGGAGGCCATCGTCGCCTTGCATGAGGCGTTCCCCAATGCCCGCGTGACCCTGGATCCGAACGGCGGCTGGCTGTTGCCCGACGCCATCCGCCTGTGCCGCGACCGCCATCGTGAACTGGCGTACGCCGAGGATCCTTGTGGCGCCGAGGGTGTGTTTTCTGGCCGGGAAGTGATGGCCGAGTTCCGCCGCGCCACCGGCCTGATGACGGCAACCAACATGGTCGCCACCGACTGGCGCGAAATGGCGCATTCGATCGCGCTCCAGTCAGTCGATATTCCACTGGCCGACCCGCATTTCTGGACCATGCAAGGATCGGTACGGGTGGCGCAGTTGTGCCAGACCTGGGGCCTGACCTGGGGCTCACACTCGAACAACCATTTCGACGTTTCGCTGGCGATGTTCACCCATGTTGCAGCGGCCGCTCCCGGCAGGGTGACAGCAATCGATACACACTGGATCTGGCAGGATGGCCAACGCATCACGCGTCAGCCATTACAAATTACCGGTGGCAAGATCGCGGTGCCTGACACGCCGGGTCTTGGCGTCACGCTGGACATGGTGGAAGTGGACAAGGCGCACCAGCTATACCTGCGGCACGGCCCGGGCGCACGCGATGACGCAGTTGCCATGCAGTTCCTGTTGCCAAACTGGAGGTTCAATCCCAAGCAGCCCTGCCTGGTGCGGCCGTAACAGGTTATCGGGAGAACCTGAATACCGCCGTCGACGCCAGCAGATTCGGGGCACGGCGAACCGGACGGCCTTCGTGCAAGCCAAAGCTGTCCTGGATTTTCAGGCCGTTGCGCAGCGCCAGCAACTCAAAATCAGCGTGGGTTCCAACCCGGATGTTGGGCGTGTCATACCACTGGTATGGCAGACGCCGGGTCACCGGCATGCGCCCGCGCAGGACGCTCAGGCGGTTCGGCCAATGGCCGAAATTTGGGAACGCCACGATGCCGACACGCCCGACCCGCGCCGTTTCCTGCAGCATCGTCTCGGCATTGCGCAAGTGTTGCAGGGTGTCGATCTGTAAAACCACATCGAAACTTGCGTCGTCGAACATGGCCAGGCCTTCTTCCAGGTTCAGCTGTATGACGTTGACACCGCGCCGTACACAGGCCAGCACGTTGGCGTCCGCAATCTCCACCCCATATCCACTGCAGGCCCGTTGCAGTTGCAGGTAAGCCAACAGTTCGCCATCACCACAACCCAGGTCCAGCACCCGCGACCCCCGGGGCACGAGGCCGGCGATGGCTTGCATCGTGTGTTGATCACTCATGTCGCCAGCTCCGTGGCGATTCTGTCGAAATAGGAACGTACCACCTGCAGGTAACGTGGGTCATCCAGCAAGAACGCATCGTGGCCGTGTGGCGCATCAATCTCGGCATAACTCACGTCGCGCCGGTTGTCGAGCAGGGCCTTGACCAACTCGCGGCTGCGTCGCGGTGAAAACCGCCAGTCGGTGCTGAAGCTGACCAGCAGAAAGTGCGCCCGCGCCCGCGCCAGGGCATGGCTGAGGTTGCCGGAGAAGGCGCGTGCCGGATCAAAATAATCCAGCGCGCGCGTGATCAGCAAATAGGTATTGGCATCGAAATACTCGGCGAATTTATCGCCCTGGTAGCGCAGGTAACTCTCGATCTGGAACTCCACATCCTGTGTCGTATACCGATAGGCTGCGGCGTCTGCCGCGGCAAACTGCGCTGCTGCTTCGTCCATCAGGGTAGTGCGAAGTGCGCGGCCGAATTTTTCGTTCATCACGTCATCACTGAGATACGTGATGTGTCCAATCATGCGGGCAATGCGCAGGCCGCGTTTGGGCGTGGTCGCTGCACGCCCGGGAGCAGCATAAAAATCGCCGCCATGGAAGTCTGGGTCGGTCACTATGGCGCGCCGCGCCACCTCGTTAAAGGCTATGTTTTCTGCTGTCAGGTTTGGCGCGCTGGCAATCACCACGGCATGACGCACCCGCTCGGGGGTACTGCAAGGTCCAGCTCAATGCCTGCATTCCGCCCAGACTGCCACCCATCACAGCGGCCAGCGCCGTGATACCCAGGGCATCCAGCAGGCGCGCCTGGGCATCGACCCAGTCCTCGACCGTGATCACCGGAAAATCCGAACCGTACGGTCGGCCGGTCGCCGGATTTGTGTGCATCGGCCCGGTCGAACCAAAACACGAGCCCAGGTTATTGACGCCAACGACAAAAAAGCGGTCGGTATCAAGCGGCTTTCCCGGCCCCACCATGTTGTCCCACCAGCCGTCGGACTTGTCCTGCCCGGCATACAGCCCCGCCAGATGGTGCGAGGCGTTGAGGGCGTGTAGTACCAACACCGCGTTGGAGCAAGCAGAGTTCAATCTGCCGTAGGTCTCAAAACACAGGTCGAACGCAGGCAGCGACGCCCCACTGCGCAGCAGCAGAGGGGTGTCAAAGTGCATCAGTGATGGCGAAACAAGCATAAAAAACCCGGCGACGCCAAAAAGCGCAACCGGGTCACCTGGATGGTGGTGAATGCCATTTTTAGCAGTTTTTCGGGACTCGATGACCCGGTGCCCGCAAGCTCAAGCAAATCGGCACTCGGCAAGAGTATACGACGCCGACCACCCATTGCTTTGCCATCCCGGCAAGCCAGGAAACGCACAGTTTTGGAGAATTAGTCGTCAAATTGGCGCAAAAATTGCTTTGTTTTGGTGCCACACTGACAATCGATCAAACAACGCACACTAACGGTGCATAAAAGGTGGAACAGAAGAATGGAAGCACTAAAACAGGGCTCAGACGCACTATTTATCCTTTTGGGCGGCATCATGGTGCTTGCCATGCATGCCGGCTTCGCATTCCTGGAACTCGGCACAGTTCGCAAAAAGAATCAGGTAAATGCACTGGTGAAAATTCTGGTCGATTTTTCCGTATCGACCGTCGCCTACTTTCTGGTGGGTTATGGCGTTGCGTATGGCACCAGTTTTCTGGTTGGTGCCGAACAACTGGCAATGCGCAATGGTTACGAACTGGTCAAATTCTTCTTTCTACTGACCTTTGCAGCCGCCATCCCGGCAATCATCTCGGGTGGTATCGCCGAACGCGCCAAGTTTTGGCCTCAACTAATCGCAACTGCGGTTATCGTGGGCTTTATTTACCCCATATTCGAGGGAATTACCTGGAACCAGCAGTTTGGTGTGCAGGCATGGATCAAGGCAACGACGGGCGAGGAGTTCCACGACTTTGCCGGCTCGGTTGTGGTGCACGCCGTCGGTGGCTGGTTGGCCCTGCCAGCCGTAGTACTGCTCGGCGCACGCGCCAACCGCTATCGCAAGGATGGGTCGATCAGCGCGCATCCTCCATCAAGCATACCGTTTCTGGCGCTAGGTGCATGGATTTTGACGGTTGGGTGGTTTGGCTTCAATGTTATGAGCGCACAAACCATCGACAAGATGTCGGGTCTGGTCGCAGTCAATTCGTTGATGGCCATGGTAGGCGGCACACTTGCAGCGCTCGTGTGCGGCAAAAACGACCCCGGCTTCATCCATAACGGACCGCTTGCCGGCCTGGTGGCAATATGTGCCGGCTCGGATCTGATGCATCCCTTGGGCGCGTTGGTGGTAGGCGTAATGGCCGGTGCCATTTTTGTATTCATGTTCACCCTGACACAGAACAAGTGGAAGATTGACGACGTGCTTGGTGTCTGGCCATTGCATGGACTGTGCGGTACCTGGGGCGGCTTGGCAGCTGGCATATTTGGCAGCAAGGCACTGGGCGGACTCGGCGGGGTAAGTTTTGCTGCTCAGTGCCTCGGCACGGCCATGGGCGTATTGTGGGCGCTGTTCAGTGGATGGCTGACCTACCGGATACTAAAAACGGCCATGGGGCTGCGGCTCAGCCAGGAAGAGGAATACGAGGGTGCAGACCTGTCAATCCACCGCATCGGCGCAACGCCTGACCGCGAGGTCAACTGGTAACGGCGGCGGCGACCCAGCGGGCCGAGCCATCGCAATACACCGGCACAACGGCCGACAACAGAAAATTTGTCAAAAAATTTGCAATATCCTGAACTTGGCGCATAATGACCGCGTATTGCCGGGCACCGGCAATATTTGTTTGCGGTGATTAGTCAGTTTCGCGTCTGCTCTAAGTCTTCATTGGTTTGTTGATTGCGGCTATCGGACTCCATCGCGTTTTGAGTCTTTTTGAGGAGTCCTTTCATGGGCAACAAACTTTACGTGGGCAACCTGCCCTATTCTTTCCGTGACGAAGATCTGCTGAATGCGTTCTCCGCCCACGGCTCTGTCTCCAGCGCCAAAGTCATGATGGAACGCGACACCGGTCGCTCCAAAGGTTTTGGTTTTGTTGAAATGGGCAGCGACGCTGAAGCGCAAGCTGCCATCGGCGCCATGAACGGCCAGCAATACGGTGGACGTGGCCTGGTGGTCAACGAGGCCCGACCAATGGAGCCACGCCCACCCCGTAGCGGCGGTGGATTTGGTGGCGGCGGCGGTGGCGGCGGATACGGTGGTGGCGCTGGCGGCGGCGGTAGCCGCAGTGGTGGTGGTGGCGGTGGTGGTTATGGCGGCGCTGGCGGCGGCGGCGGTAGTCGCAGCGGCGGCGGCGGCGGTTACGGCGGTGGCCGAAGCAGCTATTGATTACTGACCTTGTCCCACGCACTCCGCGTGGGCGTTAAAAAGGACCCGACGGGTCCTTTTTTGTTTTCCTCTACCAGACCATCGCCATGACGCTATCGCGATAGTCCGCGCTTCTTTCTGGGGCGCGAAGCAAACAGGCGGTCGAACCAGCTATTGGGCAACAGGCGCAGCAACTTCGCAACCAGTCCCATTTGCCAAGGAATCACGCTATAGCTGCGCCCCGCATCGACGCAGCGCATCAAGCGCCTGGAAAACTCCTGCGGTGCCATCAGAAATGGCATGGCGTAGCTGTTGCCACGGGTGAGGGGTGTATCGATGTAGCCAGGGCACACGGTCAACACCTTGACCCCCGTCGCACGCAATTCACCACGCAAGGATTCGCAATAACTGATGACAGCTGCCTTGCTGGAGCAATAGGCCCCATGGCCGGGAAAGCCGCGTATGCCATTGACACTGGCGATTCCCACCAGGATGCCGAAACCACGCCGCACCATGGGCTCCACAAAAGGGTGGAAGGTGGCTGCCAAGCCGATGTTATTGACCGCATAAACGGCCGCCATGACATCGAGGTCTTCACGCCTGGCCGTGTCCATGCCGACACTGATCCCTGCGCAGGCGATCACTACATCAGGCACACCCTGCCGGGCCATGCAGTCCCGCGCCGCGCCCAGGATGCTGTCCACCATGGCAACATCCGCTGCGTACACTTGGCAACGCGCGCTGTCGAAGCCCTGAACCGTGGCCCAGTCCTGCACCAGTTTCGCCCGTCTTGCAACCAACACCAAGCGATACCCTGCGCCGTGGTATTGCACGGCCAACGCCTGCCCGATGCCACTGGATGCCCCGGTGATAAAAACCAACTTGCCCGCAGCCATGGCGCTTCACCCTATTTGCCCGGCGCCGGGTTCAATACGCCCCTGACACGCCCACGCATCAGCATGACCCGTTGCACATTGTCAAAGTCCATGTTGTCCGCAAAAAACACGTCCTTGCCTCGGCGCAACTCAACCGGGCGATTGGCACTCAACTTCTCACTGTCAAGAAATGCATGCAAATACTCGCCCCGAAACTCCATGCGTGGTGTCGGCCGTGCACCAACCACCGGTTGTGCCTCGCGCACCACAAGCGCCTGGCCGAAGAGCTGCACTTCGGAACCATCTCCGCTGGTCACCGCGCGGGTTGCTGTTGCGGTGGTCAGGCGACCCTGATCATCGAAGGCGCGGATGCGCACGGAATCGATCTCGAGCAGATCGGTGTCAGGAAAATGCCGCGCAGACTCTCCAAAGACTTCGCTTTTCAGACGCCCATCCTCAAGGAATGTCCGGACCGAGAAATTCTTCATGAAGTAGTCCGGCTCATGGCGCGCCGGGCGTTCCACCGCCGGCTGGCTGGGCGAAGGTGTGCGTTGCACCAACCAGTACGTCGCCAATGCCAACAGCCCCATCAAAACTATCGGCAGGTACAAGGAAAGTCGATCCCATGCTGCAAGCAACATCCGGATCATGCGCCGGCATCCCGCAGCAGGCCGGCGTATTTTCCACACGCCACCAGCAGCAAATCGCACAACTCGCGTACCGCACCGCTGCCACCGCCGCGCACGGTCACATGGTCGGCCACGGCCAGCACTTCAGGATGAGCGTTCGCCGGCGCAATCGCCAACGCAGCAGCCCGCATCAGTGCCAGGTCCGGCCAGTCGTCTCCCATCGCCGCCACCTCGCTCCAGCTTCGGCCCAACTGCCCCAAAACAGACTGCGCAGCGGCCACCTTGTCAGTCACGCCATAACAAGCATGCGTTAGCCCCAGGGCCTGCACACGCAGGCGCAGCGGCCGGGAATCGCGCCCGCTCACCACCACGACCTGGAACCCAGCCGACTGCAACAGCTTCAACCCAAGCCCGTCTTGCGTATCAAAACGCTTGATGGTTTCACCGCGACCGGAAAAATACAGGCCACCATCGGTCAACACGCCGTCCACATCAATAAAAACCACCGACACGCCCTGCGCCTTCAGTAGCAATTCCGGAGCGAAAGTCAGTGCGGGCCGCATCAGATCACCTTGGCCCGCATCAGGTCGTTGCTGTTGACGGCACCACACAGTACACCGCCGGAATCAACCACCAGCACACTGGTGATGCGGTGCTGCTCCATGATCTGCGCCGCATCCGCAGCCAAGGCATCGGCAGCCACGACCCGTGGGTGCGGGTGCATCACGTCGGCCGCCGTCAGCAAACGCAGGTCTGACCCCTTTTCGACCAGCCGGCGCAAATCGCCATCGGTGAATATCCCCAGCGCCTCGCCCAACGGGCCAACCACTGCAACAGCCCCCAGGCCCTTGCGGCTCATTTCCCGCATCACCTCGCCCATGGTCGCGTCCGGGTTGACGGATGGCACCTGCTCACCAGTACGCATGACATCGCGCACATGGGTCAGCATCTTGCGGCCCAGCGCACCACCAGGGTGCGACCGAGCGAAGTCTTCCGCCTTGAAGCCACGCGCATCCAAGAGTGCCACGGCCAGCGCATCACCCATCGCGAGTTGCGCGATGGAGCTGGCCGTAGGTGCCAGGTTCAGGGGACAGGCTTCCTTGGCAACACTGCAGTCCAGGAACACATCGGCATGCCGCGCCAATGTTGATTCCGGATTGCCAGTCAGCGCCACTACCCGTGCGCCGAGGCGCTTGACCACCGGCAGCAGTACATCAAGCTCGGCCGACTCGCCACTGTTGGAGATGGCCACTACCAGGTCATCCGCCCGGATCATGCCCAGATCACCATGGATCGCCTCGCCCGTGTGCACAAACAGGGCTGCCGTCCCGGTCGAGGCAAAGGTTGCGGCCATCTTGCGACCGATGTGACCGCTCTTGCCCATGCCCATCACCACAACCCGGCCCTGGAGCGCAAGAATCAGCCGCACGCACTCGGCAAAACCGGAATCCAGCCGTTCGCCCAGACCAAGGATCGCCTCAGCCTCAATTGCGAAGGTATCACGGGCGAGACGGATTGCCCGTTGTGCCACGTGGGCCTCGTTGGGCATCGATCTGTCAAGCATGCCCCATTTTAGTAACGCAACGGCATCTTGCTAGTATGCAGCCATGAGTGCCCTCGAATTGACCCTCGCCTACCTGCTGGCCGCTGTGTTGGGCGTGGTCGCGTGTCGCTCGCTCAAGCTGCCGCCGATGCTGGGTTATCTCGTCGTTGGCGTGGTGATCGGGCCGAATGCGCTGGCGTTGGCGCAAAACTCCGACGGTATCCATTATCTGGGTGAGTTTGGAGTGGTTTTCCTGATGTTTGTCATTGGCCTGGAATTCAACCTCGGCAAGCTGCGCGCCATGCGCAAGCACGTGTTCGGACTCGGCCTGATGCAGGTCGCATTCACCATGCTGCTGGCGACAGGCGCCACACTGGCGCTGGTGTCACTGGTACCCGCGCGCTGGGGAGTTTCATGGCAAACCGCGTTGGCGCTGTCTGGCGCGCTGGCAATGAGTAGCACCGCGATTGTTGTCAAGCTCATGATTGAGCGGCTGGAGATGGAGTCGGAACATGGCAAACGTGTCATGGGCGTGTTGCTTTTCCAGGATCTCGCTGTGGTACCGCTGTTGGTGTTGATCCCGGCGCTGGGCGCCTCTGGCGAACAACTGATGGGCGCTTTGGCGTTGGCCGCGCTGAAGGCCACCATCTTGATCACCGGGTTGCTGGTGGGAGGCCAACACGTCATGCGCTGGTGGCTGACACTGGTTGCGCGGCGCAAGAGCGAGGAGTTGTTTGTCCTCAACCTGCTGTTCATCACGCTGGGGCTGGCATGGCTGACCGAGCTTGCCGGCTTGAGCCTGGCGTTGGGCGCATTCATTGCCGGGATGCTGATTTCCGAGACCGAATACAAACACCAGGTCGAAACCGATATACGCCCCTTCCATGATGTGTTGCTGGGGTTGTTCTTCATCAGCATCGGCATGCTGCTGGACTGGCGTTTAGTGCTCGAGCGCTGGCCCTTGGTGTTGCTGCTGGTCACTGTACCGATCCTCTTCAAGGCAGCACTGGTTGCGTTGCTGGCGCGTGGCCTGGGTGCGTCGTGGGGCATCTCGATGCGCACCGGCCTGTACCTGGCGCAGGCCGGAGAGTTTGGTTTTGTCCTGCTCACGCTGGCGCAGAAAAACGGCCTGGTTCCACCCGCATTGCTCAATCCCATACTGGCCAGCATGGTGCTGTCGATGCTGGCGACACCTTTCATCGTCATGTACAGCAACCGCATTGTGATGAAGCTGGTGTCCAGCGAATGGTTGC
>JANLVB010000244.1:0-7115 GCA_031363785.1 Betaproteobacteria bacterium | reverse complement strand
CAACCTCGGCTTGTGCCCGGAGGCAGCGTCGAGCCTGCTGGTGCCGCAGATGATGGGGTACCACCGCGCCGCTGAAGCGTTGCTGCTGGGCGAGCCGTTCATGGCCGAAGCGGCGCTCGAGGTCGGGCTGGTGAACCGCATCGTGCCGCCGATGGAAGCCAACACAATAGCGCAGGCCCAGGCGCGCAAACTGGCAGCCAAACCCATGGGTTCCCTGGTCGAGACGAAACGCCTGATGAAAAAGGGCCAGGCCGCCCTGGTCGCGCAACAAATGGCCGACGAGGGTGCGAGTTTTGCCCGCATGCTGGTGCAGCCGGCGGCCCGCGAGGCCTTCGCCGCCTTCATGGAGAAGCGCAAACCGGATTTTTCCCGGGCTTGAGCATCCTGGGGCAGAGCCACCGGTCTGTACACCGCATTTGAATCCGAGGCCGCGCCATGAACCAAGCCCCGCCCAACGAGCGACCCGCTCCGGTGCCGTTCGCGCAGGCCCTGTTGTTCTGGCTCAAACTCGGCTTCGTGAGTTTTGGCGGTCCGGCCGGTCAGATCGCCATCATGCATACCGAACTGGTGGAGCGCCGACGCTGGATCAGCGAGAAGCGCTTCTTGCACGCGCTGAACTACTGCATGCTGCTGCCGGGGCCGGAGGCCCAACAGTTGGCGACCTACATCGGCTGGCTGATGCACCGCAGCTGGGGTGGCCTGGTGGCGGGCGGGCTGTTCGTCTTGCCCTCGCTTTTCATCCTCATTGCGTTGTCCTGGATCTACATGGCGTTCGGGTCGTTGCCAGTGGTGGCCGGGATTTTCTATGGCATCAAGCCGGCCGTCACGGCCCTGGTGTTACATGCAGCACACCGCATTGGCACGCGGGCCCTGAGGAATCGGTGGTTGTGGGGCATCGCCGCTGCGTCTTTTGTCGCCATCTTTGTGCTGGACGCGCCGTTCCCGCTGATCGTGCTGCTGGCCGCCATCGTGGGCCACATTGGCGGCCGTGTGGTGCCGCAGGTGTTTGTCGTCGGTGGCGGCCATGGTACGACGCAAAAGAGTTACGGCGTGGCGCTGATCGACGACGACACGCCTACGCCAGCACATGCCCGCTTCTCGCGCCGGGGCTTGTTGCGTGTGCTGCTGGTGGGCTTGCTGCTGTGGTTGTGCGGCATCGGCCTGCTGATGGCGCTGGTGGGGTGGGACAGTGTTTTGACCCAGATGGCCTGGTTTTTCACCAATGCAGCGTTGTTGACGTTCGGTGGCGCCTATGCGGTCTTGCCCTATGTCTACCAGGGTGCGGTGGAGCACTTCCAATGGCTCACCGGTGCGCAGATGATCGACGGCTTGGCGCTGGGTGAGACCACGCCCGGGCCGTTGATCATGGTGGTCGCGTTTGTCGGTTTTGTCGGTGGCTGGGCGAAACAGATGTTCGGTCCCGACATGCTTTTTGTGGCGGGGGCAGTGGCGGCCACCGTCGTTACCTTCTTTACCTTTTTGCCATCCTTTGTATTCATACTGGCTGGCGGGCCGCTGGTGGAAACAACACACGGCAAGTTGCAGTTCACCGCGCCGTTGACTGCCATTACAGCCGCCGTGGTTGGCGTGATCGTCAATCTGGCACTTTTTTTTGCCTATCACGTGTGGTGGCCGCAGGGTTTTGCCGGCCGCTTCGATGGCTTGTCGGCCTTGATCACCGTGGCGGCCGCCATCGCGCTGTTCCGCTTCAAGGTCGGGGTTATGGGCCTGCTGGGCGCCTGCGCGTTGATTGGCCTGATCACCACCTATGTTCGATGACAACTGCAAGGAGACTGAAATGACCGCTGCTGGAACAGATATGGTGCCCGCGATGGCGCTGGCGCTTTGCGCCAGTTTCGGCTCGGTCGCGCAGTGGCGCGAAGACTTTGCGCGCCAGGCCACGCACAAGGATGCTGGACAGGTGGTGTTGCAGTTTGACGCTCCGACCGGTGCACTTGCCAACCGCTGGCTGGTGGCACCCGCCGCCGGTCCCGGCACGCTGCTGGTTTTCGCAACTCCGGCGGATGATGCGCAGATAGAAACTTTTCTGGCCCGCCCGGATTGGGCAGCAGCCTACGAAACCTACCAGCATGTGGTGCACGACAGCAGCGAGCCCTGGGCGGCGGAGCCGTCGCACATTGCCGATGCGATGCTGCTGGATGTGCGCCGCGCTGGTGTATTCGAGCAGGCGAAAACCATGTTGCCGGCCGCGCGCTGGCAAGACCCGGCACAGGTGGCGTCCTGGGGCGCAGGGCTGCCCCGGGACCGCCAGGTGCTGGTCTATTGTGTCTACGGCCATGAGGTCAGCCGCGCCACCGCCATGCGATTGCGCGCGCTGGGTGTGGACGCACGGTTTCTGCCCGGTGGCATCGATGCCTGGCAAAGTGCCGGCAAGCCGGTGGTGGCCAGGGCAAGCGCTGAATAAGTCGGCAAGCCATCTGCCAATCACACCGGGGCGCGATCGGCAGGGGTTGCGCAGCAAGAGCCCGTATCATCACTCTCCGAGGCTTGCGTATTGCGGGCCGGTGTTGCGCGTGTTTTGCTGGAGCTTGCATGGGGTACCGTTCTGCGTTTGCGCCCGGGCTGATGGCCTCCCGGGTCATCCTTGTCACCGGGGGTGGCTCCGGCATCGGCCGCTGCACGGCGCATGAACTGGCTGCGCTGGGCGCGCACGTGGTGCTGGTCGGGCGCAAGCTGGACAAGCTGCAGCTGGCGCAGGACGAAATCACGCAGGACGGCGGCAGTGCCAGCCTGTTTGTGTGCGACATCCGCCAGGAGGATACGGTCAAGCAGACCGTTGCCGCCGTCATGTCGGCATGGGGCCGACTCGACGGCCTGGTGAACAACGCCGGCGGCCAGTACATCACACCCTTGTCGGCCATCAGTGCCAAGGGCTGGCAGGCGGTGATCGACACCAATCTCACCGGTGGTTTCCTGATGGCGCGCGAGTGTTACCTGCAGTGCATGCAACAGCACGGCGGCGCGATCGTGAATATCGTGGCCGACTTCCATGGCTCCATGCCCGGCATGGGCCACAGCGGAGCGGCGCGTGCCGGCATGGTCAGCCTGACCGAGACGGCAGCATTGGAATGGGCCCACAGTGGCGTGCGCGTGAACGCGGTGGCGCCGGGTTATATCGCCTCCAGTGGCATGGACCACTACCCGCCTGAACACGGTCCGCGCCTGCGCGCCATGGCCAGCAGCGTGCCGCTGGGGCGATTTGGCAACGAAGCCGAAACCTCGGCCGGCATTGTTTTCCTGCTCAGCCCGGCGGCGTCATTCATCAGCGGCACGACGCTGCGCATCGACGGCGCACGCCCTCAGGTGCGCATGGGCTGGGAGACCCAGCACGCCAAACCGGCCGCGCTGGCGGCGCGCGATGCAGTGCGGCCGTTCGACGGTTTCCACCGCGCCGTGACGCCCAAAGTATTCAGCGTCTGAGTCGTTTTCCAAGCAAGGCACCATGCAGTACACCCACGAACACCTGGAAATCCAGAACACGCTGAAACGATTTATCGAAGCCGAAATCAACCCGCATGTCGACGAGTGGGAAGAAGCCGAAATCTTCCCCGCCCATGAGGTGTTCAAGAAGCTGGGCAATCTGGGCCTGCTGGGCCTGACCAAGCCCGAAGCGTATGGCGGCGCGGCACTGGACTACTCCTATGCGGTGGCGATGGCCGAGGCCCTTGGTTTCATCCATTGTGGTGGTATCCCGATGGCGATTGGTGTGCAGACCGACATGTGTACACCGGCGCTGGCGCGGTTTGGCAGCGATGAGTTGCGCCGCCAGTTCCTGGCGCCCGCGATTGCCGGCGACATGGTGGGTTGCATCGGCGTCAGCGAGCCTGCGGCCGGCAGCGACGTGGCGTCGATCAAGAGTACCGCGCGCAAGGATGGCGACGACTACATCATCAGCGGGCAGAAGATGTGGATCACCAACAGCCTGCAGGCCGACTGGATGTGCATGCTGGTCAACACCGGCGACGGTCCTGCGCACAAGAACAAGACGCTGGTGATGGTTCCCATGGATACAAAGGGCATCGAGAAGGCGAAAAAGATCCGCAAGATCGGCATGAACTCCAGCGATACCGGGCTGATCTATTTCGACGAGGTGCGGGTGCCGCAGCGTTACCGCATTGGCGTCGAAGGCCAGGGTTTCATGTACCAGATGATGCAGTTCCAGGAAGAGCGGCTGTGGGCGGCCGCCAGCGCCATCCAGGGCCTGACCAGCTGCATCGAGCTGACCATCGGGTGGGCGCAGGAGCGCAAGCTGTTTGGCGCCACGCTGGCCGACCAGCAATGGGTGCAGTTCAAGCTGGCCGAGATGAAAACCGAGGTCGAGAGCTTGCGTGCGCTGACTTACCGCGCCTGCGAGTTGTATGTGCAGGGGCAGGACGTGACCGAGTTGGCGTCCATGTGCAAACTCAAGTCCGGGCGCCTGAACCGCATCATTCCCGACGGCTGCCTGCAGTTCTGGGGCGGCATGGGCTTTACCTGGGAAAATCGGGTCTCGCGCAAGTACCGTGATGGGCGTCTGGGCTCCATCGGTGGCGGTGCGGATGAGGTCATGCTGGGCATTCTGGCCAAGACCATGGGCATTGCCAAAAAACCACCCAAAGGCTGAACGACAACATGACCGGACCGCAACAACCACCCTGGAGCATGCAGTGACGAACAACAGTTTGCCCCAGCCGGGCAACCGGCACCATGATGATCGCGAGGAGTGCGAGGCGCTGACCTATCTGGTGACGCGTTTTGCCAGCCGTGAGGTGGCGCCCCATGTGGCGCAATGGGACGCCGAGGGCGAATTTCCGCGCGACCTGTACACCCGCGCGGCACAACTCGGGCTGCTCGGGTTGGGTTACCCGGAGGACCTGGGGGGTACGCCGGCGTCACACCGCATGCGTAATGCCGTAACGCTGCCGATGGCGCGTTATGGTGCCAGCGGAGGCGTGGGTGCAAGCCTGTTCTCGCACAGCATCGGCCTGCCGCCGATCCTGCATCACGGCTCCGTCGAGTTGCAGCGCGAGATCATTCCGCCGGTGTTGCGGGGCGAGAAGATTGCGGCGCTGGCCATTACCGAGCCGGGCGGCGGGTCGGACGTGGCATCGTTGCGCACTACGGCACGGCTCGATGGTGACGAATGGGTCATCGACGGCGAAAAGATATTCATCACCTCCGGCATGCGGGCCGACTTCCTCACGGTGGCAGTGCGCACGGGTGAGGCGGGTCAGGCGTTGCAGGCCGGCGACGCCCTGGGGTCCGAAGCGGCGCTGGTGCGGCGCGGGGCGCGTGGCATCTCGCTGATGGTGGTGCCCGGTGACGCCAAGGGTCTGACCCGCACCCGCCTGGACAAGATGGGCTGGCACTGCTCGGACACGGCGCAGTTGCGCTTCGAGGGCGTGCGGGTGCCGCAGCGTTACCTGATCGGCGAGGCCGGCCAGGGCTTCAAGATGATCATGGGCAATTTCAACTCCGAGCGGCTGGGCATGTCGGTGGCGTCCCTCGGCTACGCCATGGCCTGTTTTGACGAGGCGCTGGATTGGGCACGGCAGCGCAAGACATTTGGTCAGCCGCTGGTCGAGCGCCAGGTGATCCGCCACAAGCTGGTGGACATGCAGATGCGGATATCTTCGACCCAGGCCTGGGTCGACGCCTTGAGTGACCGCGCCGACGCTGGTGACGCGCTGGCTGGTGGCGACGTCACGTCGAACTGGGTGGCGCAGGTGTGTTTGCTGAAAAACCATGCCACGCAGACCATGCAGTTCTGTGCCGATCAGGCGGTGCAGATCCTGGGCGGCATGGGTTTCATGCGCGGAACGCGCAGCGAACGCATTTACCGTGAGGTCAAGGTGATGATGATTGGCGGCGGCTCCGAAGAGATCATGAAGGAGCTCGCAGCGCGCCAGCTCGCTCTGTGAGCAACCACGATGACACGGGCACGCCCTGCCAACCCACTGGTCGCGATAGAGTTCGAGCCCGAGTTCGTCGCCGGCTTGAAGAAGATTTTTGAGGAGCTGGTGGTTTTCAACAAGCTGCTGGGTCTGCAGGTCACAGTGGTCAAACCCGACACCGTGAGTGGCCGCATCCTGATGCGCCCCGAGCTGGTGGGCCACTACAGCTACAACCGGCTGCACGGCGGCGTGATCAGCGCTGCACTGGACAACATCGGCGCCCTGGCGGTGATGGCGGCGATGGCGGCGCGTCACATGGACGACACGCCGGCGGTGCGGCTGCAAAGGTTCGGCAAGCTGGGCACCATCGACCTGCGGGTCGACTACCTGCGCCCGGGAATCAGCGAGCATTTCGATTTTCACGCCCAGGTGATGCGCCTGGGTTCACGCGTCGCCTCGACCCGCATGGAGTTCTGCGGTGCCGATGGCAGCCTGATGTCCACCGGTTCGGCTGCATACATCGTGGCGTAAACACTTGCACCCGCCAGGAGATCCTATGAACCTCAGCCCGAGTGCGCCGCGCAGACACCTCCACACGCGCAGCATAGAGTTCAATGGTTATCTGCGTGACGACGGCCTGTGGGATATCGACGCCGAGATGCGCGATGTCCGGGCCTATGCCTATAACTCGCGGGAGCGCGGCGAGGAGTTGGCGCCGAGCACGGTGCACCACATGCTGCTGCGGGTGACGCTGGATGACCACCTGACAATCCAGGCCATAGAGACCGGCCTTCCAACAATTCCGTTTCCTGAGTGCTCCAGCACCGCTGACCCGGTGCAGGGGCTGGTGGGAAAACGCATTGGCGCGGGTTGGCGTGCCACCATCGACGAAGCGATGGGGGGCGTTGCCGGCTGTACCCACCTGCGTGAGCTGCTGTTCAACGTGGCTACCGCCGCTTTTCAGACCATACCGGTATACCGCCAGCAGCAAGCGCGCGCCCAGGGTGTGGCCATGGTGCGCAGTGACAAGCCGCGCCAGCCGCCGCCGCATTTTGGCAAGTGCATGTCGTGGGATTTCAACGGCCCGGTCATGCAGCGCCTGGCGCCGGAGTTTGTTGGATGGGAGCCGCCGCCGACATAGCGGTCATGGACGCGCAAGCGTGGATTACGCACGGTATTGCGGTGTGTTGCTGTTTTTTTCGCAGTTGCTATGTTTTCGAC
>JANLVB010000208.1:0-4640 GCA_031363785.1 Betaproteobacteria bacterium | reverse complement strand
CAACCTGAGTGATGCCGACCTGCTGGAAATCGAGCGCCGCGCCATACCTGGCACCGGCAGCTGTGGCGGCATGTACACCGCCAACACCATGTCATCCGCTTTCGAGGCGCTGGGTATTTCGCTCCCCTACTCGTCCACCATGGCCAACCCGCACGACGAAAAGCTGAACTCGGCCAAAGAGTCGGCGCGGGTACTGGTGGAGGCGGTGAAGCGCGACATCAAGCCGCGCGACATCGTGACCCGCAAGGCGCTGGAGAACGCAGTCGCCGTGGTCATGGCCACCGGCGGCTCGACCAATGCCGTGCTGCACTTCCTGGCCATCGCCCATGCCGCCGAGGTGGAATGGTCGATTGACGACTTCGAGCGCATCCGTGTGCGCACCCCGGTGTTGTGTGACCTCAAGCCGAGCGGCAAGTACCTGGCGGTTGACCTGCACAAGGCGGGCGGCATTCCCCAGGTCATGAAGATCCTGCTGGCAGCCGGCTTACTGCATGGCGACTGCATCACCATCAGCGGCCAGACGATTGCCGAAGTGCTCAAGGATGTGCCCGATGTGCCGCGTGCCGACCAGGACGTGATCCGCTCTATCGACAAGCCGATGTACAGACAGGGGCATCTGGCCATCCTCAAGGGCAACCTGTCGCCCGAGGGCTGCGTGGCCAAGATCACCGGCCTCAAAAAGCCGGTCATGACCGGCCCGGCCCGCGTCTTCGATGACGAACAGTCGGCGCTGGCGGCCATTCTGGCCGGCAAGATCGTCGCCGGCGACGTGATGGTGCTGCGTTACCTCGGGCCCAAGGGTGGCCCGGGTATGCCGGAGATGCTGGCGCCCACCGGTGCGCTGATCGGGGCCGGCCTGGGCGAGAGCGTGGGACTCATTACCGATGGCCGGTTTTCCGGCGGAACCTGGGGCATGGTGGTCGGGCATGTGGCGCCCGAAGCGGCGGTGGGCGGCACCATTGCCTTCATTCAGGAGGGTGACTCCATCACCATCGACTCACACCAGCTGCTGCTGCAGCTCAACGTGGCGGACGATGAAATTGCGCGCCGCCGGGCCCTGTGGACGGCGCCCGAGCCGCGTTACCGTCGCGGGGTACAGGCCAAGTTCGCCTTCAACGCCACATCGGCCAGCAAGGGTGCGGTGCTCGACAATTTTTGAGCAACATCAAGGCCCAAAGGCCCGCGACGGCATGACAACCAGGGCCGCAGTCGGGTGCTTCGACCGTTAGCGTTTCTTTTTGTAGTTGGTGCCGATCGCATCCTTGCTGCGATCAATGCGGTCCTGGCGCCGCTGGTTCTCACGCTCCATGGCCTTGCGTTTGGTGTAGCCGCTGGCGTCTGCCCAGCTCCACCAGGCAACAGCGAGGGCGAACGGCGTCAGCACCAGCCACCAACTCCACTGGGTCACCGGCCCGATCTCGAAGTATTTCATCGCCAGCAGGATGATTCCAAGGACCAACAAATACATACAACCTCCGTGCGGACAAGACACATTTTGTGACAAGGCGGGTCAACCGCCGTCACTACAATCACGTTGATTGACTGTAACCGAAGCACAAGGACAACCATGAAATCTGCGAGATTTGCACCACTGGCCGCCCTGGCGTTACTGGCCATGGCGGCCCCGGCTTTTGCCGACCAGGCCCTGGCTACTGCAAAAAACTGCATGTCCTGCCATACCACCGAGCGCAAGCTGGTAGGCCCGAGCTACAAGGAAGTGGCGGCCAAGTACTCCGGTCAGAAAGACGCGGTCGATAAAGTGGCGGCGAAGATCATCAAGGGCGGCTCCGGCGTATACGGTGCCGTCGCGATGCCAGCCAACACCCAGGTCAACGAAGCCGAAGCCAAAAAACTGGCCGCCTGGGTATTGGGGCTGAAGTAGGCCGCGACCGCCTCCTTTTGGCCGAGAGGCCGAAAAAACCCCGCCTCGGCGGGGTTTTTTGCTTTTCGGCCCACACAAATCGGGCGCGGTCGAGCGACGCCAAGCCCCTACCAGGCCTGCCCCAACTGATCCAGGATCGCCGGGTTCTCCAGTGTCGAGGTGTCCTGCGTCACCGCCTCACCCTTGGCGATGGAGCGCAACAGACGGCGCATGATCTTGCCAGAGCGGGTTTTCGGCAGGTTTTCGGCAAAACGTATGTCCTTTGGTTTGGCGATCGGGCCGATCTCCTTCGCCACCCAGTCACGCAACTCCTTGGCCATGGCCTTGGCCGCGTCGCCAGTAGGCCGTGCACCTTTGAGCACCACAAACGCGCATACCGCCTCACCAGTCAGATCGTCGGGGCGCCCAACTACCGCTGCCTCGGCGACCAGGGCCGTGTGCGATACCAGGGCCGACTCGATCTCCATCGTGCCCAGGCGATGGCCGGAGACGTTGAGCACGTCGTCAATGCGGCCCGTGATGCGGAAATAGCCGCGGTCGGCGCTACGCACCGCGCCATCCCCGGCCAGGTACAAGTTGCCGCCCATTTCCTCCGGGAAATAGGCCTTCTTGAAACGCTCTGGGTCGTTCCAGATGGTGCGGATCATCGACGGCCAGGGCCGTTTCACCACCAGGATGCCGCCAACCCCGTTGGGTATGTCATGCCCCGCCTCGTCGACGATCGCAGCCATGATGCCGGGCAGCGGCAGCGTACAACTGCCGGGCACAAGCGGTGTGGCCCCCGGCAGCGGCGTGATCATGTGGCCCCCGGTCTCGGTCTGCCAGAACGTGTCCACAATCGGGCACCGTTCGCCGCCGACGTTCTTGTAGTACCACATCCAGGCTTCCGGATTGATCGGCTCGCCGACCGAACCGAGGATGCGCAGGCTGGTCAGATTGGAACGCGCCGGGTGTACTTTGGCGTCGCTTTCAGCGGCCTTGATCAACGAGCGGATGGCCGTTGGCGCGGTGTAGAAAATGCTGCACTGGTGGCGTTCGATCATCTGCCAGAAGCGCCCGGCATTGGGGAAGGTCGGTACGCCTTCAAAAATGATCTGCGTCGCCCCGGCTGCCAGGGGACCGTAGGCCACATAGGTGTGGCCGGTGATCCAGCCGATGTCGGCGGTACACCAGAACACGTCAGACGGCTGCAGATCGAAGGTCCAATCCATCGTCAGTTTGGCCCACAACAGGTAACCACCGGTGGAATGCTGCACGCCCTTGGGTTTGCCGGTGGAGCCGGAGGTGTACAAAACAAACAACGGATGTTCGGCACCGACAGCAACCGCCGGGCAGTCCGTGCTCTTGCCGACAAGCGCCTCGGCAAAGGTCGTGTCCCGGCCCGCGACCATGTTGCAGGCGGTCTGGGTACGCTGGTACACAAACACCGTCTTGATCGACTCGCAGCCGCCCATGCCCAGGCCTTCATCCACGATCGCCTTGAGCGGCAGTTCCTTGCCGCCACGCATCTGGTAGTTGGCCGTGATCACAGCCACCGCGCCGGCATCGATGATGCGCTCCTGCAAGGCCTTGGCCGAGAAGCCGCCGAACACCACGCTGTGGGTGGCGCCGATGCGCGCACAGGCCTGCATGGCAATCACGCCTTCCAGCGTCATCGGCATGTAGATCAACACCCGGTCGCCTTTCTTGATGCCATCCTCCTTGAGTGCGTTGGCAAACTGGCTGACCCGCCCCAGCAATTCACGGTACGTGGTCTTGGTCACCGTGCCGTCATCGGCCTCGAAGATCACGGCGGTCTTGTTCTCGACCGCAGTCCCCATGTGTTTGTCCAGGCAGTTGGCGCTGGCGTTGAGTTCGCCGTCGTCAAACCATTGGTAGAACGGCGCGTTCGATTCGTCGAGGGTGCGGGTAAACGGTTTGGTCCACACCACATTGCTGCGCGCCAGCCTGGCCCAGAAGCCTTCAAAATCCTGCGCCGCTTCGGCACACAGGGCGTTGTACGAGTCCATACCCGACACGCGGGCCGCTTGCACCGCTGCATCACTGGGCGCGAAAACGCGGTTTTCTACCAGCACTGACTCAATCGCACTCATCCTATGGTCTCCTCAAGTTGGTTGGCCTGAACATTGACAGATTCGGACTTTGCCGCCTGCCACTTACAAGGCACTGACTGGCGCACCCTACAATTATTCTCCAAGCCTTGCGTCACGAGAACCCATGTCCGAACCCAAAACCAGCCGATCCGCCCGACTCAGCCCGCTTTCAGGCTTCATTTTCTCCAGCCGCTGGCTGCAGTTGCCGCTCTACCTGGGCCTGATCGCCGCGCAGGCAGTCTACGTGTTCCACTTCTGGGTCGAGCTGGTGCATCTGCTGGAGGCCGTGTTCGGAAGCCAGAAGGCGCTGCAGGCTTTGGTCACCAGCATCGGTTACAGGGCCGACGTGCAGGTCACGGCCCTGAACGAAACCATCATCATGCTGGTGGTGCTGGCTTTGATCGACGTGGTCATGATCTCCAACCTGCTGATCATGGTGATTGTGGGCGGCTACGAGACCTTTGTGAGCCGCATGAACCTGGAAGACCACCCGGACCAGCCCGAGTGGCTGAGCCACGTGAACGCGTCTGTGCTCAAGGTCAAGCTGGCTACCGCCATCATCGGCATCTCGTCCATTCATCTGCTGAAGACCTTCATCAACGCCGCCAACTACGAACAGAAGGTGTTGATGTGGCAGACCATCATCCATGTGGTGTTTCTGTTGT
>JANLVB010000176.1:0-4366 GCA_031363785.1 Betaproteobacteria bacterium | reverse complement strand
CCGCATAACAGCGGTCAACCTGGAACACCACAGCTTCGAGTGCCTGCTCGGATATTGCCGGATTGCCGCGGTAGGCCAGGAGGATCTGTTTTTGCCGCTCCAGGTCTTTCAGCAGGTCTGACTTCAGGTCGGCGCGTGCACCCACGTCCATGACTTCGAAGATTGTCAGCAACGCAAAATGGTGATCCAGTGGATGATCACGCGGTACCAGTTCTGCCATGCGGCGGAACAGGTGTTCCAGGCGCAAGAAGGTTCGAATGCGCTCGTTGAAAGGGTATTCGTAGAGGATCACGCGGTACTTTCGGGGCGTCTGATCATAGCCCGAAGCGTCGCGCTGTCGTCCCCACATCCTGTTGCAATGCCGCCATCGACGAGCTGCTGTTGAATACCACGATGTCAGCGCAGTACAGGCGTTGTGTACGACTCGCCTGGGAAGCGATGATGCGCTCAATGGCGCTGCGTTCGAGCCCGCTTCGGGCCATCACCCGGCTTATCTGCACTTCGGGCAGGCAATCAATCACCAGTACCAGATCGACCCGTTGCCGCCAGCGGCCAGATTCCACCAGCAGTGGTATGTCAAAAACCAGGCACAGTGAACCAGCGGCGATGGCAACGCGCTCCTGGCGCGCCACCTCCGCGCCAACCAGCGGGTGCACGATGGCCTCCAGACGCTGGCGCAGCAGCGGCTCTGAAAACGTGGCCTGACGCAGGTGGTCACGATCCAGCACGCCTGCCGCAGAGATGAAGTCCGATCCGAATGCCGCAGCGATGGGAGCCAAGGCAGCCCCGCCAGGCGCGGTGACTGCGCGTGAAATCGCGTCGGCATCAATCAACATCGCGCCATGGGCAAGCAGCAGTTGTGCAACCGTGCTTTTGCCGCTGCCAATGCCTCCTGTCAGTCCGACTCGAAGCATCGGATCAGCGGGTCAGCTGTGAAAACGGAAACGCAAACGGGACCAGGGCCTGTAATCGCCCCGGCCCCAAAACCATGGCGAGCAGGCCCGCACCGGCCAGGAAGGGGCCAAATGGGATCGGAATGTCCTTGTGCCTGATCCGCCCGGCGACGATCAAAATCAAGCCAATGACGGACCCAACCACCGACGACAACAGGATCAAGGCGACGAGGTATTCGGACCCGAACCAGGCACCCAGGCCTGCCAGCAATTTGAAGTCGCCATGTCCCATCCCCTGCTTTCCGGTCAACTGGTGGTGCACCTGGTACACCGACCAGAGGCTCAGGTAACCAAACACCGCGCCCCAGACCGCGGCATGCAGCGGCACCTTGGTCCAGCCGGCGGCGGCGGCAATCAGGCCCAGCCAGAGAATAAGGTAGTTGAGATCATCGGGTAGCAATTGGGTGTCAAAGTCGATAAAGAACTGCGCCACCAGCAGGGCGGCGAATACGGCCCACAGGACCGCCGCCAGCGTCACGCCATGGTGCGTGGCAACTGCCACGAACAGTGCGCCGGTGGCAAGCTCGATGATCGGGTAACGCGCGCTGATCGACACGCCGCAGCCTGCGCACTTTGCACGCAGTGCCAGGTAACTCAGAACCGGAATGTTTTCATGCCAGCGAATCGGGCGCTGGCAACTGGGGCAGCGCGAGCGCGGCTGCAGCAGGTTGAACGGTTTGGACATGGCCGGTTCCGTGCCGGCCAGCTCTGCACAGGTGGCAGCCCATTCGGCTTCCAGCATCCTGGGCAGGCGATGTATCACCACGTTGAGAAAGCTGCCAATCAGCAGCCCGAACCCGCCGAACAGCAGGGAATCCACCCCGGCCGACACGAGGGTCAAACGACAGCTCCGAGCTTGAAGATAGGCAGATACATCGCGACCACGATACCGCCGATGACGGTGCCGAGCACGACGATGATGATGGGTTCCATCAGGCTCGAAATACCGGCCACCATATCATCGACCTCGGCTTCGAAGAAATCCGCAGCCTTGCCCAGCATGTGGTCGATGGAGCCGGATTCCTCGCCGATCGAGCACATCTGCAGCACCATGGAGGGGAACAGGTTTACATTGGTCATGGCAACCGTCAGCGCCGTACCGGTCGATACTTCATGCTGAATCTTGACGGTCGCCCGGGTAAACACCGAATTGCCGGCCGCTCCACCGACCGAGTCCAGCGCTTCCACCAGCGGCACACCGGCGGCAAACATGGTGGAGAGTGTGCGGGTCCAGCGGGCAATACACGACTTCTCCACCAGGACGCCAAAAATCGGCAGCTTCAGCATCACGCGGTCCATCACGTTCTGCATCTTTTCATTGCGCTTCCAGGCCTCCATGAAGAAGTACACACCGCCACCGATGCCACCGAATATCAGCCACCAGTACGCGACGAATATCTCGCTCATGGCAATCACGATCAGGGTGGGTGCAGGCAACTCGCCGCCGAAGTTGGCGAACACCTCCTTGAAGGCCGGAATGACGAAGATCATGATCACCGCGACGACCACAAAAGCGACCACCAGCACGGTGATCGGGTACATCAGCGCCGACTTGATCTTCGACTTGATGGCCTCGGTCTTTTCCATATAGACCGCGAGGCGGTCCAGCAGCTGGTCCAGGATACCTGCGGACTCCCCGGCCTCGACCAGGTTGCAATACAGGTTGTCGAAGTACAGCGGGAATTTGCGGAACGCGACGCTCAGGGAGGTTCCGGTTTCGACATCGGTACGGATGTCGTTGAGCAGTTTCGTGACGCGCGGATTGGGGTTGCCGCGCCCAACGATGTCGAAGGCCTGCAGCAATGGCACACCGGCTTTCATCATGGTCGCCAGCTGGCGCGTGAAGATGGCAAGGTCCTTCGGCTTGATCGAGGACCCGCCGCCGGTGCGGCGCTTCTTGATCTTGACCGGAATGACCCCCTGGCGACGCAAGGAAGCCAGCACCTGGTTCTCGCCGGCTGCCCGGGTTTCACCACGCACCTGTTTGCCATTGCGGTCTTTGCCCTCCCATTCGTAGACCGCTTCCTTGGTCACTTTCGCCTTCGCAGTAGCCATATGGTCCTTATGAGCCCTTTTTCTATTCGTTGGTCACGGCCAGAACCTCTTCCAGCGACGTCAGCCCCTGCCTGACCTTGTTCAATCCAGCCCGTCGAAGGGACTCGACGCCATCAAGCGCCGCCTGTTTGGCGATGTCCAGGGCGTTTCCGTCGCGCAGGATGATGCGCTGGATTTCCTCAGTGATCGGCATGACCTGGTAGATACCCACACGCCCCTTGTAGCCGCCATTACACGATGGGCAGCCAACGGGTCGGTAGGCAGACCATGATCCGTCGACTTCGGCCGCCTTGAATCCTGCATCGACCAGCGCCTTTTTTGGAATGTCGATCACTTCCTTGCAGTTGGTACACAGGCGGCGCGCCAGGCGCTGCGCCGTGATCAGAATGACGCTGGAGGCGATATTGAACGGCGCGATGCCCATGTTGCGCATGCGGGTCAACGTGGTCGGCGCATCATTTGTATGCAGCGTCGACAGCACCAGGTGGCCGGTCTGGGCGGCCTTGATCGCGATGTCGGCGGTTTCGAGGTCCCGAATCTCGCCAACCATGATGATGTCAGGGTCCTGACGCAGGAAGGACTTCAATGCGACGGCGAAAGTCAGCCCGGCCTTGTCATTCACATTGACCTGGTTGACACCCGGCAAATTGATTTCGCTTGGGTCTTCAGCCGTGGCAATGTTCACGCCGGGTTTGTTGAGCAGGTTCAAACAGGTGTAAAGCGACACCGTTTTCCCCGAACCGGTCGGACCGGTCACCAGGATCATTCCGTAGGGTCTGCCTATTGCCTCCAGCAGGCGCTCTTTCTCCACTTGCTCGTAACCAAGCGCGTCTACCCCGAGTTTGGCGCTGCTGGGGTCAAGGATCCGGATAACGATCTTCTCGCCGAACAGGGTTGGCAGCGTGCTCACACGAAAATCGATCACCTTGTTGGGGCCGACCTTGAGCTTCATCTTCCCGTCTTGCGGGACCCGTTTCTCGGAAATATCCATCTTGGATATGACCTTGATGCGCGAGGCGAGCTTGTCCTTGATGGCTATCGGTGGTGATGCGATTTCGCGCAATTCACCGTCGATGCGAAAGCGGACCCGGTAATTGTGCTCATAGGGCTCAAAATGCAGATCGGAGGCGCGCATGCTGAAGGCATCGAGCAGCATCTTGTGCAGGAACTTGACAACCGGAGCGTCGTCTACCTCCGAGATCGTGGTTTGCTCGGTTTCGCCGAGGCCGTCTGCCGCCGCCTCGTCAAATTCGAACTCGCCACCGATGATTTCTTCCATCGTTTCGGAGGCGGTGGCGGTGGTCGCCTCGACCAGCTTGAGCAGCTTGTCATATTCTGCGATCACCCAGTCCACGCCC
>JANLVB010000090.1:0-2641 GCA_031363785.1 Betaproteobacteria bacterium | reverse complement strand
TCATCGTGGCGGAGGCATCGGGCAACTGGCTGCAGCGCTCCTGGCGCCCGCTCATGATGCTGACCTTCACCGCGCTGATAGTCGCCCGCTGGTTGGGCTGGACGGCACCCAATCTCGCGCCATCGGAGTACGAACACCTGTGGAACATCGTCCAGCTGGGCATAGGAGGCTACGTCATCGGGCGGTCTGTCGAGAAGGTTGCACCCGCGGTGCTTGCGGCGATGAAAGGGCAGGGCAATGGCTGACCTCCTGCAGTGGCTGAATCTGCTGCTGGTGCCCGTGGTGGGCCTGTTGATCGCCATCAAGGCCGACATAGCCGACCTCAAGGCTACGCAGCGCCATCATGCGGCCCGCCTGGCGCGCCTGGACGGGATCGAGGCATGAAGATCATCCCCACCCCTGCCGCCATCACCCGCGAGGCCATGACGGTCATCGCCGGTGCGCTGCTGGCCGCTTTCATCATGTCGCAGTTCCCGCCCGTGAAGGCGTGGATCAAAAAGCAGTGGGAATGACCCCACACCTCCAGGAGAGATGACCATGGCCAAGAAAAAACGCCTGCCACCCCGGCGCAAAGACGGCACGTTCCGGCGGCGCAAGAAGTAGGGCGCACAGCCCAAAAAAGCGAAACCCCGAAGGCCGGCCAGCCTGCGGGGTCTCTATCCACCAACGTAGAAAGGATACGTCAATGTCGTCCCGAGATTTTATCGAGGTTTTGAAAATGGTCAAAGAAGCAGAGCGCGACATGCGCACCGGGCGATTCTGGGCGCTGCTGGGTGCCATCTACGGTGCCGTGGCTGTGGGTGACGTGTTCGCCGCTGTCAAGAAACTCGAAGTCCTCAAATAAGGCAGTCCGGCCATCGCGCCGGGTCCGCTGCCAGTCTCTTTAACAATTTGCAGGTCTTCGGACCGTCACGTAAAATCAGTGCCGTCACGGAAATTCACTTCCACCGGGAGCACCACCCCATGCTTAAGATTTTTTCCGCCCCTGCGAGCCCTGCACCGCGCAAGCAAGCGCCCGCCAAACGAGCCGCCGCCAAGCCCGACCCGGCTACCGTCCAGTTCATCCGCAATTTGCAGGAAGGCTGGGCCATCCTGTACCCGAACGACAAAAAGACCCTCAAAACCCTTGAGGCGCGATTGCAACGGTGATCAAACAGGCCTACTTGCTGGACGCCAATGTAGTGTTTCACCTGGCCAACAAAGCCGATGGCTGGCAAAACATTGAGCGGCGCATGCTCGAAGTGCCTGCGCGCTCGATGCTCATGTCCAGCATTGCAGCCTTCGAACTGGGCCTGAAAATCAACACCGGCCCTGGGCGCATCCGCAAGGAAGCGATTCAAAAAGCATCCGCCTACCTTGGCATGTTCAAAGTACTGCCGTTCACCGTGCGCGAAGCCAGCATGGCCGCGCTGGTGGCCGGCGAATTGCAGGCTACAGGGCAGGGCATAGGCTGGAAAGACGCCATGATCTCGGGCATCGCCCTTGTTCACAACCTGATCGTTGTCACCGACAACCGGAGCGAGTTCGACCGGGTGCCTACGCTCGATGTTGAGAACTGGCGCCGGGCCGGCGCCGCCTAAGCCAGCGCCATCTGCCCGGCATGCGCTGGCCGGTGCTGCCCCAAACCGGCCCTGCGGATCGCGCGCTTGACGCTCGATATGTGCACCCCGTATTTTCGCCCCAGCTCCGATTTCGTCACCAGGCCGGTAACCCACTGCTGCAGCATATCGGCTTCATGGGCTGCATTCAGGCTGCGCGGGTGCCCTGGCTTGGAACCCCGGTCCATCGCGGCGCGCAGGCCGATCTTGGTGCGTTCGCGGATCAATTCACGCTCAAACTCGGCGAACGCCCCCAGCAGCTGGAAGATCATGCGCCCCGCTGGCGTGCTGGTGTCCAGCGTTTCGGTCAAGCTCTTGAAGTCGGCACCGGCGTCAATGATCCGCTCCTGGATCGACAGCAGGTCTTTCAGCGACCTGGCAATACGGTCCAGCTTGTAGACCAGCACCTGATCCCCTGGCCGCAGGCCCTTGAGCAACTCCAGTAGCACGGGTCGGCGCATCGAGCCGCCAGACTTCTTTTCTTCCAAGACCACATCACAGCCCGCGGCCTTGAGGGCGTCGGTCTGTGCAGGGGTCTTCTGGTCTTCCGTGGAAACGCGAGCATAGCCAAACCGCATGGGCCCCCGATGGTTGGTGTTGTTGTGCACCAGTGATCGGATGTAGATCGGACAACTTGAATGTTTGCGTACCCAACAATGGGGACGTTAGCGTCTGTTTCCGCCAAAACCGCCCGCCATCGCATCGCGTGGCGCCATGGCCCCCATCGTCAGGGTGACCACTACGGCCGCCGCGACTCCCCCAAGGCGCTTGAGGACCTTTGCGAATGCCGCCTTGGCCTCATCGTTCCTGGAGCGTTCGACCAGCTGGTCAATCAGGATAATTTCGGCCATCGCGCCGGGTCCGCTGCAAGTCTCTTTAACAATTTGCAGGTCTTCGGACCGTCACGTAAAATTGATGCCATCACGGAAATTAACTTTTCGAGGGAGCACCACCCCATGATCAATTTCTTCTCCACTGAAGCCAAGGCCGCATCCAAGCGCGCAGCCGCCGTTAAGACACGTCCCGCCAAGGTTGCCACCAAG
>JANLVB010000257.1:0-6886 GCA_031363785.1 Betaproteobacteria bacterium | reverse complement strand
GTAATGGACGGTTCACAGGTGCCACCAGTGGTGGTCAACTGGATCAGCCCGGTATCCGCACCGGCAACTCGGTGAACCCGCGCACGAAGTTGGACAACACGCGCTTCGGCGGCCCGACCACCTCGATCACCGGGAAGCGCTGCAGGATTTCCTCCCACAGAATCTTGATCTGCATCTCGGCCAGGCGGTTGCCGACGCAGCGGTGAATGCCAAAACCGAACGACAGGTGCTGGCGTGGCCGCGCGCGGTCGATGATGAACTGGTTTGCCTTTTCAATCGCCTCCTCGTCGCGGTTGCCCGACAGGTACCACATCACCACCTTGTCGCCTTTCTTGATCTGTTTGCCACCGAGTTCGGTGTCGGCCAGTGCGGTGCGGCGCATGTGCGCCAGCGGTGTCTGCCAGCGGATGATCTCCGGCACCATGCTGTCCACCAGCGCCGGGTTGGCGCGCAGCTTGGCGACCTCCCCAGGGTATTGGTGCAGCGCGTACAGGCCGCCGGTCATGGAGTTGCGCGTGGTGTCGTTGCCGCCCACGATCAGCAGCATCAGGTTGCCCAGAAACTCGCGCGGCGACATGTTGCGTGTAGCCGCTCCATGCGCCAGCATGGAGATCAGGTCGGTGCGCGGTGGCGCATTGATACGTTCGTTCCACAACCTGGTGAAGTAGGCCAGGCACTTGCCGAGCTCGGCCCAGCGCTGTTCTTCCGACGCGATCAAGAAGCCGGGGCCGGACGGTGAAGTCGCGATGTCCGACCACCAGGTGAGCAACTTGCGGTCTTCGAACGGAAAATCAAACAGTGTCGCCAGCATCTGCGTGGTGAGTTCGATCGATACCCGCTCGACCCAATTGAAGGTTTCGTTGCGCGGCAGGCCGTCCAGCACGCGCGCTGTGCGCTCGCGGATGGTGGACTCCATGGATGCCAGATTGCCTGGAGCCACGATGGGGCTGACGGTCTTGCGCTGCTCATCGTGTTTGGGCGGGTCCATGGCGATGAACATCTGGAAGCGGTTTTCCAGCGGCGCGTCGAAAATGCCGATGCCGCCGTGGGACCAGTCAGACGAATAGACTGCATGGCTGGTATCCACCTGCATGATGTGCCGGTACTTCGTGACCGACCAATAACCACCATAGAAATTGTTGCTGTGGTAATGCACCGGGTCATCGCGGCGCAGGCGCTCGAAGTAATGCCCGATGCTGTCGTCCTGGAACAGGCGCGGCTTGGTGACGTCGATCTGCTCCAGCGGCATGGCAAACGCGAGTGCGCGGGCTTCGTCATCGGGTGACTGGGTTGCGCTGCTGGTCTGCGGGGTCATCGACGGGTCCTGTGGCTCGGGATAGAGGTTTCATTATGGTTGCAAGCGCCGGGTCGGACAACGCGAGGCTGTCGCGTGCGTGGCGCTGCATTACAGTGCGGGCATGTCTGTCCTGTCGAATTGTTTGTCACAGCCGACGCGCCCGATACGCGGCCGTCCACCCGGACCGGATACGGCTGGCTCTGGCGCAGCCTCCGCGCCATCGCACGCTGGGTGCGTTGGCGCGTGAAACATCAGGCCGTGCGCGGCATGGTGATGGTGCTGCTGGCCGCCATGTTGTGGGGCACCACCGGTACGGCGCAAAGCTTGCTGCCGCCCGGTTTGCCGGCGCACTGGGTCGGCGCCCTGCGCCTGTTGGTGGCGGGCGTGTTTTTTGCCATCTACATTCCGTTCGAGCGTGGCGCTGGCGGCTTGCTGCAACAGTACCGTCAGCTACCCTGGCGCTATCTGGTGTTGGCGGCTGGCTGCGTGGCCACCTACAACCTGAGTTTTTTTGCCGGGGTCAAAGCCGGCAGCGTGGCAGTCGGGACGGCCATCGCGATAGGCAGTGGGCCGATCTTCGCCGGGCTGATGCAGGCCGTGTTCCTGCGTCAACCGCCGGGTCGGGTCTGGTGGCTGGGCACCCTGCTGGCCGTTGCCGGTGGCAGCCTGATGGTGGCTGGCGGAGTGCTGAGTGCGCAGACGTCTGTGCAGGGTGTCGTCCTGTGTCTGGTAGCTGGCCTGGCTTATGCCGCCTACACCTTGCTGAGCAAGAAAATGGTGTCGGACGCGAACGCATCCATGGTGGCGCAATGCACTTTCAGTCTGGCGGCTCTGCTGGCCGCCACGCTGGCATTTGGTGTTTCGGGCCTGCCACACACCACCCCCGGCGGCTGGCTGGTGGTGTTGTACCTGGGCGCCATCGCGACCGGCCTGGCGTATCTGCTGTTTACCCATGCCTTGCGGCACATCGCCAGTTCCACTGCGGTGTCGATTGTGCTGGTGGAGCCTTTGACCGCGTTTTGTCTGGCGATTGTGGTGGTGGGTGAACGCCCGGGTATTGCCGGTTTTGTCGGCCTGGGACTGGTCATGGCCGGGTTGGCCCTGGTGGTCCGTGACGCGTTGCGCCATGCGGCGGCGCCGATAAAGACGGAGGGTGGTTGAATTTCCCTACACTGCTTGGCTGCCGCGTGTGCATCTTCAGTCAAGGACCCGCCCTATGGCCAACCCCGTCGTCGCTGTTTTACCTGCCCTGGTGCGTCCCATGCTGCAGGCGCAGTTGCCGGACTGGGTAGATGCCCGCTGGTTTGCCAGCAAACAGGAAGCGATGGGCTTGGCATCGCTGGCCGAGATCGGGTGGTTCGATATGTATGACAAGGCGGACATGGCCACCGCCATTTGGTCGGCCAGCAGCATGCGCTGGCTGAACTCGATCTTTGCCGGCGTTGATGCCATGCCGCTGGCGGAGCTTCGGCAACGGCAGATATGCCTTACCAATGGTGCAGGTATCAACGCCATCACGATTGCCGAGTATGTGTTGATGGGCATGCTCACTATCGCCAAGGGTTACCGTGAGGTGGTACATGCACAGCAGCGCCGCGAGTGGCCCTGGGCGAATTCGACTGGGTCATCCTTGCGGTGCCGGCCACGGCCGATACTGCGCACATGATTGGCGCGGCGGAGCTGGCGGCCATGAAGCCCGGCGCCGTGCTGGTGAATGTGGCGCGCGGGACGGTGGTGGACCAGGCGGCGCTGGTGGATGCGCTGCGCGAACGCCGCCTCGGCGCCGCTTTCCTCGATGTGACCGACCCGGAGCCTCTGCCGCCCGACCACCCCCTGTGGAGCCTGGACAACGCGCATATCACCATGCACTTGTCGGGGCGCGCGCAGTCGCTGATGTTCAAGCGCTCAGCGCAGCGCTTTCTCGAGAATCTGCAGCGCTATCGGCGCGGCGAGGCACTCCTGCACCAGGTGGACCTGTCTCTGGGGTATTGACCATGAACTCGCAACCCGGACTGTTTGAAGACCACCCCATGGGAGAGGCAGCATTGGCCAAGTCGTCTGGTGCGACCCAGGCCGCGCTAACCATCCGACAATTCGCCAGCGGCAGTGCGTCAACGGAGCAAAGGCGCTTTCACCAGCTGCTGGAGCGCACCGAGGCACTGGCCAGCAAAATCGAGGCCGCGCGTGGGTTGGCTGATGCGCACCGCATAGTGTGTGGCACCACCTTGCGCCCTTTGGAAGAGCAGCGCAATAGCTTGATGCGTGATATGGCACTGTGGCTGGATGATCGCCTCCAGCGGCCCGGGCTGACGCGCAAACAGCAACAGATGGCGAGCGGAATTATCTGCAACCTGGCGTCTGGCCTGGCCACGCTGGGCGTGGCTGGCATGCGCGAACTACACGACGCGCACAGCCACCAGTCGCTGGCTGAGCAAGAGAAGGCCAGCGCCGCTGAAACCCAGGCATTTCTGGAAGAGATGCTGGGCGAGGCCGTGGGCCGCGAGCAGGAATTTTCCAGCCCCGACGAGGTGCTGCAAGCCAGCATGGAGCAAATTCGCCAGCAGGCCGAGGCGCATCAGGCAGCGCGTGCCGCGCGCCAGGCGAAACGGGCCAAGACCGCGCGGCAGAAGCAGGCCGGGCAGCAGGCGCAGGACGCCCAGGGTGCACTGCGCACAATATATCGACAACTGGCCAGCGCCCTGCATCCAGACCGCGAGAGCGACCCGGCAGAACATGCGCGCAAGACCAGCCTGATGAGCGAAGCCAACGCCGCCTATGTTCGGCGCGATCTGCTGGCCCTGCTGCAGCTACAGCTGCGTGCGGACCTGGCCGACGCAAGCCAGCTTGCCTCCATTGCCAAGGAAAAGATGACGGCCCTGAGTTTGCTGTTGAAGGAGCGCATCGACGTGTTGACCCGTGAGTTGCGCGAGTTCGAGGAACACAGCCGCGCCGAGTTTGACTTGCCGGCACATCTGCCACTGGCCGCAGCCGGGCTGCGCCGCCACCTGCAGGAGCAAAAGCAAATTTTGCTGGGCGACATTGCCATGATGCAGCGTGACTTTGTGCGCGTGCATGATGACGCCGAGTTCAAGCGCTGGTTGCGCGAGCAGCACCGGTTGGCACAAGAGGACGAGCGGTTTGAGCGCATGTTCCGGTAGCAGCGGGGGTGAAGCGCTTGAGCGGGTGGCTGGTGCAGTAGTGGCTGGCACGGAGCTGGGGTTGCCGTTGCTGGTGGAAATGAAGTTCAAATGGAAGGTCGGCTAGACTGCCCGAAGGCCGAGACTATGCTTTCGGTCCATCGCTTGGCGGTGTACGTTCAGGGGAAACACAGGGCAACCAGGGCGCAAAGCCAAGCTGCATGTCAAACTTTTCGGTATTGAGCCAGCATGATGAGCAACTGCTCCGTCTGGGCATGCTTGCCGAGAAATATTTCGCGGCCGACCCCAATACCTGCCTGCTCAAGCTTCGCCAGTTGACCGAGTCTCTGGCCCAAATGCTGGCCGCGCGAACCGGCCTCTATGAATCACCGGCAGAAACGCAACACGAACTTCTGCGCCGATTGCTGGACAGCGGCGTCCTTCCGCGAGAGATTTTTCAGATGTTCGGCGAGGTCCGGCGCACCGGCAATGCTGCCAACCATGCGCTGTCCGGCGACCATCGAACGGCGCTGATCGCACTCAAGCTGACTTGGCAACTGGGCCTGTGGTTTCACCGAACTTTCAAGGACGCGGACTACAAGTCAGGCCCGTTCACCCCACCACGCCCCACCAGCAGACGAAAGCACCGAGCTGCGAGCGGAACTGGAGCAGTTACGAAGCGCCGTTGCCGAATACAAGGCAACCCATTCCGAGGTGGCGCAAAAGCTGACCGCCACCGAAGCCAGCCTGCGCGCGGCCACAGACGAGCGAACCTTTTGGGAAAACATGGCGTTGGAGGCGGAACAAGCCAAAGCCACTTTGGAGAAAAGTCTGGCGGCAGAACAAGCAGCGGCCGCTGCGCAACCCAAGGGAAGCTTTGCAAGTCTCGCCACCGCCGCCAAGGCCGCCGCCAGCGCTGTCCAACTGGACGAAGCCGACACCCGCAAGCTGATCGACCAGCAATTGCGCCTGGCCGGTTGGGAGGCCGATTCGGAAACTCTCAGGTTCAACAAGGGCGCCCGGCCCGAGAAGAATCGCAATCGCGCCATCGCCGAATGGCCCAGTGAAAGCGGCCCGGCGGACTATGTGCTTTTCGTGGGGCTGACGCCTGTCGCCGTGGTCGAGGCCAAACGCAAGAACATTGATGTTTCGGGCGCCTTGCAGCAGGCCAAACGCTATAGCCGCAACTTCACGCCAAGCGCAGAGACAGTGCTGCCGGCGGAAAACTGGGGCGATGCCGCCGTCTACCGAGTCCCATTTGCTTTCTCGGCAAACGGACGGCCGTTCCTGCGCCAACTCGCCACCAAGAGTGGTATTTGGTTTTGCGATCTGCGCCGCACCGACAACATTGGCCATGTCCTTGATGGCTGGTACACGCCAGAGGGTTTGACAGCGCTTATTCAGCGCGACGAGGCGCTGGCCCACGAACAACTGGCAAACACGCCGTTCAATTACGGCTTTACCGTGCGCACCTACCAGCAGGACGCCATCCGCGCTGCGGAGCAGGCCATCGAAACCGGCCGGCGCGAAATGCTGTTGGCCATGGCCACCGGCACGGGTAAAACCAAAACCTGCATTGCCCTGATCTACCGTCTGCTCAAGACCAAACGTTTCCGGCGCATTCTCTTCCTCGTGGATCGCTCAGCCCTGGGTGAACAAGCCGCCAACGCCTTCAAAGACACACGTATGGAAAACCTCCAGACCTTTGCCGACACCTTCGGCATCAAAGAGCTGGAGGAGCAGGCACCGGATACCGACACTGCCGTGCACATCGCCACCATCCAGGGCATGGTGCAGCGCCTGTTGTTCGCCGCCGAGGGTGCTGCGCTGCCCGCTGTGGACCAGTACGACTGCATCGTGGTGGATGAGTGCCACCGGGGTTACCTGCTGGACCGGGAGCTGTCCGACACCGAGATGACCTTCCGTGGCTTCGACGATTACATCTCCAAGTACCGTCGCGTGCTGCACTACTTCGACGCCGTCAAGATTGGCCTCACCGCCACGCCAGCCCTGCACACAACGCAAATATTCGGCGTGCCGATCTACACCTACAGCTACCGTGAGGCTGTCATCGATGGCTTCTTGGTGGACTACGAGCCGCCCATTCAGATCAAGACCGAGTTGTCCACGACGGGCATTACCTGGAAGGCTGGCGAAGATATCAAGCTGTTCGATTTCAGCAAGGGGCAGGTCGAGCTTTTCAAGGCCCCGGACGATATCAAGCTGGATATTGAAGACTTCGACCGCAAGGTCATTACCGAACCCTTCAACCGCGTCGTCTGCGAATACCTTGCCACGGAGCTGGACCCGGCTTCGCGCCGAAAAACCCTGATCTTTTGCGCTACTGACGCCCATGCCGACATGGTGGTGGATTTGCTCAAGAACGCGTTCGTCGCGCAGTACGGCAGCGTCGAAGACGACGCCGTCATCAAGATCACCGGGGCCGCCGACA
>JANLVB010000071.1:0-4478 GCA_031363785.1 Betaproteobacteria bacterium | reverse complement strand
GACCGCTTTGTCACCGTGGCATTGCCGCGGGTGCGTGACTTCCGGGGCATTTCCGGCCGCGCCTTTGATGGCCGGGGCAATTACAACATCGGCGTCAAGGAACAGATCATATTTCCCGAGATCGAGTACGACAAGGTGGATGCCTTGCGCGGACTCAATATCAGCATCACAACGACAGCCAAGAATGACGAAGAGTGCAAGGCACTGCTCGCTGGTTTCCGTTTTCCGTTCAAGAACTGAGGTGACCCTTGGCTAAGATGGCTTTGATTGAGCGCGAGCTCAAACGCGACAAACTGGTTGCCAAATACGCGAAGAAACACGCGGAGCTAAAGGCTATTGCGGGCGACATGAAGCGCAGCGAAGACGAACGTGCCGTGGCGCGTTTGGGCTTGCAGAAGCTTCCGCGCAACGCAAACCCGACGCGCCAGCGCAACCGCTGCTCCATTACCGGGCGTCCGCGCGGCACCTTCCAGCACTTCGGTCTGGCCCGCGCAAAGATCCGCGAAATGGCCATGGCCGGTGAAATCCCGGGCATCACCAAGGCCAGCTGGTAAGCGAAGGAGACAACAACATGAGCATGAGTGATCCGATCGCCGACCTGCTGACCCGTATCCGCAACGCGCAGATGGTTGCAAAAACAACTGTCAGTGTGCCCTCCTCGAAGGTCAAGGTTGCCATAGCACAGGTGCTGAAAGACGAGGGCTACATTGACGGCTTTTCGGTGAAAACCGAAGCCGGCAAGGCCGAACTCGAAATCGCCCTGAAATACTACGCCGGTCGCCCGGTGATTGAGCGTATCGAGCGCGTCAGCCGCCCCGGCCTGCGTGTCTACCGCGGTAGCGGCGCCATTCCCCAAGTGCAAAACGGCCTCGGTGTGGCGATTGTCACCACCCCCAACGGCGTCATGACCGACCGCAAGGCGCGTGCCAGCGGCGTTGGTGGTGAAGTCCTTTGCTACGTTGCCTGACGCGGCGTGACATAGAGGAGAAAAACAGATGTCCCGTATAGGAAAAATGCCAATCACTGTGCCAGCCGGTGTCGATGTGTCGGTCAAGCAGGACCAGATCAGCGTCAAGGGTTCGGGCGGCTTGTTGCTGTTGGCGCAAAACGCGCTGGTGAAAGTCAGCCAGGACGGCGCCAAGCTCAGTTTTGTGCCGGCCAACGATTCCCGTGCTGCCGACGCGATGACCGGCACCATGCGCCAACTGGTAAACAACATGGTGACCGGCGTGACCGCCGGCTTCGAGAAGAAGCTGAGCCTGGTGGGCGTGGGCTACAAGGCACAGGCTCAGGGCGCCAAGCTGAACCTGACGGTTGGTTATTCGCATCCGGTCAACAAGGAGATGCCGTCCGGCATCACCGTTCAGACCCCGACGCCGACCGAGATTGTGGTCAAGGGTGCAGACCGCCAGCGCGTAGGCCAGGTGGCGGCTGAGATTCGTGCGATCCGTCCGCCGGAGCCCTACAAGGGCAAAGGCATCCGTTATTCGGACGAGAAGATCACGATCAAAGAAACCAAGAAGAAGTAAGGGGCAGCAGCATGTTGACCAAAAAAGAGCAACGTCTTCGCCGGTCGCGTCAAACGCGCATCCGTATTGCGACGCAGGGTGTGGCGCGGTTGACTGTCAACCGTACCAATCTACACATCTACGCCAGCGTGATTTCGGGCGATGGCAGCAAAGTGCTGGCCAGCGCGTCCACCGCCGAAGCCGATGTGCGTATGGTGCTGGGTGGCTCGGGCAAGGGTGGCAACTCCGCTGCCGCACAGGTCATTGGCAAGCGCCTGGCTGAAAAGGCCAAGGCGGCCGGGGTCGAGAAGGTCGCTTTTGACCGCTCGGGTTTTGCATACCATGGTCGCGTCAAGGCGTTGGCTGATGCCGCGCGTGAAGCAGGCTTGAAGTTCTAGGCAGATCGGAAAAAAGATGGCAAAAGTTCAAGCGAAGATGCAGGGTAAGGCCGAGGGTCCGGAAGACGGCCTGCGGGAGAAGATGATCGCGATCAATCGCGTCACCAAGGTCGTCAAGGGTGGCCGCATCCTGGGTTTTGCCGCACTCACCGTGGTCGGTGACGGCGATGGCCGCATCGGCATGGGCAAGGGCAAGTCGAAGGAAGTCCCGGCGGCCGTGCAAAAGGCGATGGAAGAAGCGCGCCGCAACATGATCAAGGTGTCGCTCAAGAATGGCTCCATCCACCACAAGGTGATGGGCCACCATGGCGCGGCCAATGTCATGATGGCGCCGGCGCCGAAGGGCACCGGCATCATTGCCGGCGGCCCAATGCGCGCGGTATTCGAGGTCGTTGGTATCACCGATATCGTTGCCAAGAGCCATGGCTCCACCAACCCCTACAACATGGTGCGGGCGACGCTGGACGCCCTGTCCGTGTCGACCACCCCTTCGGAAGTCGCCGCCAAACGCGGCAAGACGGTCGAAGAGTTGTTTGTCTAAGCCGAAAGTCCGAACATGACAACCGCCCCAACAGTCAAAGTGCAACTGGTGCGCAGCCCGATCGGTTGCAAGGAATCGCACCGTGCCACCGTACGTGGCCTCGGTCTGCGCAAGATTCGCAGCACCAGCGAGCTCAAGGACACGCCGGAAGTGCGTGGAATGATCGACAAGATCAGCTATCTGGTCAAAGTATTGTGATAGGAGCCGGGTCGGTGCGGTGGTTGCTGCGTTGATCTGAACTGACGAAAGAACATGATGGAACTCAATGGCATCAAACCGGCTGGCGGCGCCAAGCATGCAAAACGGCGTGTGGGGCGCGGCATTGGCTCGGGTCTGGGGAAAACCGCAGGCCGCGGCCACAAGGGCCAGAAGTCACGTGCCGGCGGTTACCACAAGGTGGGTTTTGAAGGTGGACAGATGCCCTTGCAAAGGCGTCTGCCCAAGCGCGGCTTCAAATCGCAACTGCTCAAGTACAACGCCGAGATCACGCTGACCTCGCTCGAAGTCCTGGGCGCGGCAGAGGTGGATTTGTTGTCGCTCAAGCAAGCCGGACTGGTGCCTGAAATGGCCAAGAACGTCAAGGTGGTAAAGACCGGCGCGTTGACCAAGGCCGTCAAGCTCAACGGGGTCGGCGCAACGGCAGGTGCCAAAGCGGCTATTGAAGCCGCTGGCGGCAGCGTCGCCTGATTTAGCGCAGACGGGTCTGAACTGTGGCAACCAACGCAGCGCAATTGGCGAAAACCGGCAAGTTCGGCGACCTGCGTCGCCGACTCGTGTTTTTGCTGCTGGCTTTGGTCGTCTACAGGATAGGGGCACATATCCCTGTGCCGGGTATCGATCCGGCGCAACTGCAGCAGTTTTTCAAGGGCCAGGAGGGCGGCATTCTTGGCATGGCCAACCTGATGTCCGGGGGCGCGTTGTCGCGTTTCACGGTGTTCGCGCTGGGCATCATGCCGTATATATCGGCATCGATCATCATGCAGTTGCTCACCTATGTGGTGCCCACGTTCGAGCAGATCAAGAAAGAGGGCGAAGCAGGTCGGCGCAAGATCACGCAGTACACGCGGTACGGCACGCTTGGCCTGGCACTATTTCAGTCGCTGGGTATTGCGGTGGCGCTTGAAAGCTCCGCCGGATTGGTCATTTCACCCGGCATCGGTTTTCGGATGACGGCGGTGTTCACGTTGACTGCAGGCACGATGTTCCTGATGTGGCTGGGTGAGCAGATCACAGAGCGGGGCTTGGGCAACGGTATCTCGATCCTGATCTTTGCCGGCATCGCCGCCGGTTTGCCCAGCGCCATGGGTGGTCTTCTGGAACTGGTGCGCACAGGTGCGATGAGTATCCTGGTGGCATTGGTTATTGTGTTGCTGGTGGTGGTGGTGACCTACCTGGTGGTGTTTGTCGAGCGCGGCCAGCGCAAGATTCTGGTGAATTACGCGCGCCGACAGGTTGGCAACAAGGTCTACGGTGGCCAGTCGTCCCACCTGCCGCTGAAGCTGAACATGGCCGGGGTGATCCCGCCGATTTTTGCCTCGTCCATCATCTTGTTGCCGGCCACCGTGGTGGGCTGGTTCAGTTCCGGCGAATCGATGCGCTGGCTGAAGGATATTGCCAACTCACTGACGCCCGGGCAGCCGATCTATGTGATGTTTTATGCGGCGGCGATCGTGTTTTTCTGCTTTTTCTATACTGCGCTGGTATTCAACAGCCGCGAGACAGCCGACAACCTGAAAAAGAGTGGCGCCTTCATTCCTGGAATCCGTCCTGGCGACCAGACCGCCAAGTACATCGACCGCATTCTGCTGCGGCTGACGCTGGCCGGTGCCATCTACATTACCTTTGTTTGTCTGCTGCCTGAGTTCCTGATTCTCAAATACAACGTGCCGTTTTACTTCGGCGGCACTTCCCTTTTGATCATCGTCGTGGTCACCATGGATTTCATGTCACAGGTGCAGAACTACCTGATGTCCCAGCAATATGAGTCACTTTTGAAAAAGGCTAGTTTTAAATCCACCTGAGGCATGGAAC
>JANLVB010000060.1:0-10655 GCA_031363785.1 Betaproteobacteria bacterium | reverse complement strand
GCGCATCAGTTGCAGGTAGTAGGCCTCCAGGCTGCCGGCTTCCAGCAGCGCGTCCCGGAACGCCAGGAACATGGCGTAGTTGGCACGGGCGTCGTCGTCGGCGAACGCCGCGAGTTCGGCGCGGGCCACGGGGCGCGAAGGCTGGTCCATCAGTGCGTTGTGCAGAGCCGCTTCTGCCGGGCAGGATTCGGCGACCAGCGCCATTTCGGGCCACGCAAGCAGCAGGCGCAGCCAGGCATCGGAAGGCTGCAGCCAGCCGCGCGCGGTCTGTGTCAAGAGGCGGTATCCGCTGGCGGGCCAGTAATCGTGCATGCAAGGTCCATGGCCGGGATGCCGGCGTGGCAGTCGAGAGAGCGACAGCCTCGATGCGATTATCGCCAGGAGACCCGACACCGTTGTTGTGCGCCTTGTATCGGGGTGCGGCGGCCGGCATGGGTTGGCAGAATTTGGGTCGTCGTGTGGCATTGGCACAACGTGCATGAGGGTTATTCCAATTGTTCAGGCGGACCGCTTCCGGTACAGTGTTTAAAGAGTGGTGCGCAGGAGTCCGGGGCTTTCCCCCGGCCGGATGTGAAACCAATGAGGAGACTTGCCATGGGCCTATCCCCGACCTGGGTGTCGCGGCGTCGTGTCTTTGCGGGTGCCGGCGCCGTCGGCGCGGTTGCCGCAGTCGCCAGCCTGGTGCCTGCCGTTCCCGCCGCGGTGGCGCCGGTCGCCCGCCAGACGGAGGCCGTGCCCGAAAAGGGCGGGGGCTACCGGCTCAGCGAGCACGTCAAGCGGTACTACGAGACAACGCGGGTCTGATCCACCGCCACACGCTGCACCTGGAGAGTTTTATGTTGTTGACCAAGAAAGCCGGCAGCACCGGCGCAATCGACCATTACCCTTTGGTGCGCAGCCTGCGCCGAGGCCTGTCGCAGGCATTGCCCACCATGGACCGGCGGTCCTTCCTGCGGCGGTCCGGCCTCGGTGTGGGCGTGGGAATTGCCGCCAGTCAGTTGACTCTGGTGACGAAGGCCCACGGCGCTGCGGGCGGCGCGGCGCTGGGTCAGGGCAAGATCGAGATCAAGCGAACGGTGTGTACGCACTGTTCGGTGGGTTGCGCGGTGGACGCGGTGGTGGAGAACGGCGTCTGGGTGCGCCAGGAGCCGGTGTTTGATTCGCCCATCAATCTGGGCGGTTATTGCGCCAAGGGTGCTGCCCTGCGTGAGCACGGCCATGGCGAACACCGGCTGCGCTACCCGATGAAGCTGGTCAAAGGCAAGTACGAGCGCATCAGCTGGGACGTCGCCCTGAACGAGATCGGTACCCGGATGCTCGATCTGCGCAAGGCCAGCGGGCCCGATTCGGTGTACTGGGTCGGCTCGTCGAAGCACAACAACGAGCAGGCGTACCTGATGCGCAAGTTCGTCAGTTTCTGGGGCAGCAACAACTGCGATCACCAGGCGAGGATATGCCACTCGACCACGGTTGCGGGCGTCGCCAACACCTGGGGTTATGGCGCCATGACCAATTCGTACAACGACATGCAGAACAGCAAGGTCGCGATGTACATCGGCTCCAACGCGGCCGAAGCGCACCCGGTGAGCATGTTGCACATGCTGCACGCCAAGGAGACCGGCTGCAAGATGATCGTCGTCGACCCGCGTTTCACCCGTACCGCTGCCAAGGCCGACGAGTTTGTGCGCATCCGCTCGGGTTCCGACATCCCGTTCCTTTTTGGTCTGCTGTTCCACATCTTCAAGAACGGCTGGGAAGACAAGCAGTACATCAGCGACCGTGTCTACGGCATGGACAAGGTGCGCGAGGACGTGCTGGCCAAATGGACCCCGGACAAGGTCGAGGAGGCCTGCGGCGTCAAGGAGGCGCAGGTGTTCAAGGTAGCCAGCATGCTCAACGAAAGCCGGCCGGGCACCATCGTGTGGTGCATGGGGCAGACCCAGCACACCACCGGTAACGCCGTCGTGCGGGCGTCGTGCATCCTGCAGCTGGCGCTGGGCAACATCGGCAAGTCGGGTGGTGGTGCCAACATTTTCCGCGGCCATGACAACGTGCAGGGTGCCACCGACGTCGGCCCCAATCCCGACTCGCTGCCGGGTTATTACGGCCTGGCCGAGGGCTCATGGAAACACTTCGCCAAGGCCTGGGGGGTGGAGTTCGACTGGATCAAGGGCCGTTATGCGTCGCCGGCCATGATGGGCAAGCCTGGCATCACCGTGTCGCGCTGGATCGACGGCGTGCTGGAGAAAAACGAACTGATCGACCAGGATTCAAACCTGCGCGGGGTCGTGTTCTGGGGCCATGCGCCCAACTCGCAGACGCGCGGGCTCGAGATGAAACGCGCGATGGACAAGCTCGACTTGCTGGTCGTGATCGACCACTACCCGTCGGCCACCGCGGCGATGGCGGCCATGCCCGGCAAGGCCGAGGACCTCAATCCGAACCGCGCGGTCTATTTGCTGCCTGCCGCCACCCAGTTCGAGACCAGCGGTTCCGTGACAGCCTCCAATCGCTCGATCCAGTGGCGCGAGAAAGTGATCGAGCCGCTGTGGGAGAGCCGCAGCGACCACATGATCATGTACCAGTTGGCCGAGAAGTTCGGCTTTGGCAAGGAACTGGTCAAGAACTACAAGCTGCAGAAGGTCAAGGGCATGGACGAGCCCGTGCCCGAAGACATCCTGCGGGAGATCAACTCGGCGTTGTGGACCATCGGTTACACCGGCCAGAGCCCAGAGCGGTTGAAGGCGCACATGCGCAACATGCATGTGTTCGATGTCAAGACGCTCAAGTCCAAAGGCGGGATCGACAAGGAAAGCGGCTACGACCTCGGCGGCGACTACTTTGGCCTGCCCTGGCCGTGTTACGGCGCGCCGGCTCTCAAGCACCCGGGTTCTCCCAACCTCTACGACACCTCCAAACACGTGATGGAGGGTGGCGGCAACTTCCGGGCCAACTTCGGCGTGGAGCGTGAGGGCAAGACCCTGCTGGCCGAGGATGGCTCCCACTCCAAAGGGGCGGACCTCACTACCGGTTACCCGGAGTTCGACCATGTGCTGCTCAAGAAGCTGGGCTGGTGGGACGACCTCACGGATGTCGAGAAGACGGCCGCCGAAGGCAAGAACTGGAAGACCGACATGTCCGGCGGTATCCAGCGCGTGGTGATGAAGGTCCACGGCTGCCACCCGTTCGGTAACGCCAAGGCGCGCGCGGTGGTATGGAACTTCCCCGACGCCATCCCGCAGCACCGCGAGCCGTTGTACGGCAACCGTGCCGACCTGCAGGTGAAGTACCCCACCCATGACGACAAGAAGGCGTTTTGGCGCCTTCCGACGCTGTACAAGACGATCCAGGACAAGAACATCGCCGACAAGGTGCACGAGAAATTCCCGCTGGTCCTGACCTCGGGCCGGCTGGTGGAATACGAAGGCGGCGGCGAGGAGACCCGCTCCAACCCCTGGCTGGCCGAGCTGCAGCAGGAGATGTTCGTCGAGATCAACCCTGCGGTGGCGTCGGCCAAGGGCATCCGCAATGGTGAGCGCGCCTGGGTGTCGACGCCCACCGGCGCCCGGCTCAATGTGCAGGCGCAGGTGACCGAGCGCGTCGGCCCCGATACGGTCTTCATGCCGTTCCACTTCTCCGGGCGCTGGCAGGGCGCCGACATGCTGGCCCATTACCCGTCAGGCGCCGCGCCCGTGGTGCGCGGCGAGGCGGTCAACACCGCCACCACCTACGGTTACGACAGCGTGACCATGATGCAAGAGTCCAAGACAACCGTCTGCAACGTCGAGTAGGCATGAGGATACCCCTATGGCACGAATGAATTTCATCTGTGACGCCGAGCGTTGCATCGAGTGCAACGGTTGCGTGACGGCCTGCAAGAACGAAAACGAAGTGCCCTGGGGCGTGAACCGTCGCCGCGTGGTCACGCTGAACGACGGCGTGCCGGGCGAGAAATCGATTTCGGTCGCATGTATGCACTGCAGCGATGCGCCCTGCATGGCGGTGTGCCCGGTGAACTGCTTCTACCGCACCGACGAAGGTGTCGTGCTGCACGACAAGGACGTCTGCATCGGTTGCGGTTACTGCTCCTATGCCTGCCCGTTCGGCGCGCCGCAATTTCCGTCGCAAGGCACGTTCGGCATGCGCGGCAAGATGGACAAGTGCACCTTCTGTGCCGGTGGCCCGGAGGTCAACGGCAGCCAGGCGGAATTCGAGAAATACGGGCGCAACCGGCTGGCCGAGGGCAAGTTGCCGGCCTGCGCCGAGCAGTGTTCCACCAAGGCGCTGCTGGCGGGCGACGGGGATGTGGTGGCCGATGTCCTGCGCAACCGCGTGCTCCAACGCGGTAAGGGTGCCGAGGTCTGGGGCTGGGGCACGGCCTATGGTTCCAAGCCCGGCACTGCGCCTGCTGCACCGGCTGCAGCGGCGGTGAAGTCATGAGCCGGCTGCGTGGCGGGGGCATTGCGGGCGCGCTGCTGGTTGTGCTGGCTGCCTGCGGCGACAAGCCGCAGACGCTCGGGGACATTGGCGCCAGGGATGTGCCGGCGTTCAACGGGACAGGCAGCGCGTTCGTCGCTCCGGGCTGGAAGCCGGGCGACAAGACCAGCTGGGAGCAGCAGTTGCGGGTCCGCATGCAAAGCGGGCAGAACGACTACGCCAAAGCGAACTGATCTGGAGTGCCTATGACTCGGTCCCTTGCAGTAGTGCTTGCCCTCGTACTGGGTCTTGTTGGTGTCGACCGGGCGCTGGCCCAGGCCGTGGCGCCACCCGCGGGTTCCGCGTCGGCTGGCGTGCAGAGCCAGAACATCTTCGACGTCCGGCCGGACGCGAGTGCGGATCCCGGTTATGCCGGGCAGACCAACTCCGAGCGCGGCAAAGTGCAGCCTGGAAACAACGCTCCGATGTGGCGCCAGGTCGGTGCCGGTGTTGCGGGAACCAGCAGCTTGCCCAAGAGCGAGGCGCCCGAGGCTGGCGTCCTGATCCAGCCCTTTGTGCAGTACCCCGGATCCCGGCTCACCAATGCTGGGCAGGCATGGCGGGAGGTGCGTAACAACTGGATCATTCCCTACGGTGGTTCTCTGTTTCTGATCGTTGTTGCCGCGATTGCGCTGTTCTACTGGCGCCAGGGCACGTTCGCCCAGCATGGCAAGGACACCGGCCGTGTCATCGAGCGATTCACGGCCTTCGAGCGCGTGGCGCACTGGGCCAATGCGATCACCTTCGTTGTGCTGGCGATCTCCGGGCTGGTGATGGCGTTCGGCAAGTTCTTCATCGAGCCGGTGATCGGCCTGACCCTGTTCGGCTGGCTGGCTTACGTGCTGAAAACCCTGCACAATTTTGCTGGCCCGCTGTTCGCGGTTTCCCTGGTGGTGGTGTTCGTGACCTTCGTGCGCGACAACCTGCCGCGGCCGGGGGATCTGGAGTGGCTGGCGCGGGGCGGCGGGATGTTGTCCGGCAAGGAGGTGCCGTCGCATCGCTTCAATGCCGGAGAGAAGGTGATTTTCTGGGCTGGTGTCTTTGCGCTGGGGCTCGTGGTGGTCGGCTCCGGCCTCGTGATGGACCAGCTGGTTCCCGGCCTTGTCTATGAGCGCGCGACGATGCAGATCGCCCACATGATCCATGCCGTGGCGGCGGTCCTGATGATGGCGATGTTCCTGGGGCACATCTACCTTGGAACGATCGGCATGGCAGGTGCCTACAAGGCCATGAAGACCGGTTATGTCGATGAGGCGTGGGCCAAACAGCACCATGAACACTGGTTCGACGACGTCAAGGCCGGAAAGATACCGGCGCAGCGCAGTACCGAGGCGGTGCCCAAGCAGGCCCTGGAAGGACTTTGACATGAAAATAATTATTGCTTGCGCGGCGCTGCTGACTGCATCCGCATGCGCGCTGGCCAAACTGCCCGCTATGGGCGACGAGGCCAAGGCCAAGGCTGCAGAAGCCGCCGCCAAGTCGGCTTGGAGCGCAAAGGTCGACAACTACCTGTTGTGCAAGTCGCAGGACAAGGTGGCCGGAAGTTACTACGTCGCCGCCAAGGCTGCGGGCAAGGAGACCAAGCCGGCCACCGCGACACCGGCCTGCGCGGAGCCGGGTGTCTTCAGCTACTCACCGCCCGAAGCGGTCAAGCCGATAGAGGCGGCTGGCGCGCATTCGCCGCCTGGCACCGCCGCCAGCCCGCCCAGCACCACCCAGCGCGATGCGGCGTCCAACCCTGCCAAGAAATCCTGAGTCGCGATCCTTGCAATCGGCCCGGCCCGCTGGACGCCGGCCCGTTTTGCGGTAGCCTATGAAAATGTCCGGCTCCCTCCTGCCCACCCTGACCCAAGCCATGGTGCCTTTGACCTGCGCAATTGCCGCAGTCAACCAGCATGGCGAGCCCCAGCAGGTGGCGATCCCGGCGGAACGCGCGCTGACGGTGTACATCGACCGGCGCGAACTCGTGACGCTGATGACACTGGGCGCGCATCCGGAGCTGCTGGTGCTGGGCTATCTGCACAACCAGCGGCTGATCGGCTCGGTGGCCGATGTGGAATCGGTCACCGTCGACTGGGACGTTGGCGCCGCCGCCGTCAAGACCCGCCACGGCATTGCGAACATAGACGCCCGCACTGCCACCCAGGTCGTCACCACCGGTTGTGGCCAGGGCAGCGTGTTCGGCGACCTGATGGGCGATATCGACAACGTAATCCTGCCGCCGGGCTGCGTGACGCAGGCCCAGCTCTACAGCATCGTCAACAGCATCCGTCTGCAGGACAGCACCTACAAGTCCGCCGGTTCGGTGCACGCCTGCGCGTTGTTCCGTGGCGAGCAGATGCTCGTCTTTGTCGAGGACGTCGGTCGCCACAACGCCATCGACACGATTGCCGGCTGGATGGGCATGCGCTCCGGGCAGCACATGTCTGGCGGCGACAAGGTGTTCTACACCACCGGGCGGCTGACGAGCGAAATGATCATCAAGTCGGCGCAAATGGGTGTACCGGTCGTAGTGTCACGTAGCGGCATCACGCAGATGTGCCACGCGGTGGCGCAGCGCATCGGACTGTGCGCGATCGGCCGCGCGACCAACCGGCATTTCCTGTGTTATTCGGGGGCCGAACGCCTGGTGCTGCAGCCCGAACTCGCCGGCGCCAGGCTGCGTGCCGTGGCCTGAGCGACGCAACCCGTCGCCGCCGGGGCAGTTGCGCGATTTCCGCACCGCGTCTGAGTGCTTTTGGGCACCGGATCAGGCATGCGTCACGGATGCGCTAAGGTAAGAGCATGCAAACATCCTTTTTTCGTCTCGGCCTGCGCAGTCTGTGGCGCGACCTGCGCTCAGGCGAGCTGCGCCTGTTGATCGTAGCCGTCACCCTGGCGGTAGCGGCACTCACCGCTGTCGGGTTCTTCGCCGACCGCCTCAAAGGTGGTCTGCAGCGGGACGCCCGCCAGTTGCTTGGTGGTGATACGGTGGTGGCGAGTGACCGCGCCACGCCGCAGATGTTTATCGACAAGGCGCGCTCGCTGGGCCTGCAACAGGCCATCTCGACCGGATTTCCGACCATGGGCCGTGCTCCGGAAGACCGTGGCGGCGCCAGCAAACTGGTTGCACTCAAGGTGGTGCAAGCGGGTTACCCGCTGCGCGGGCGCCTGACAGTGGCGGACACGCCTGAGGCGCCGGGTCGCACCACACGCGACATTCCGGCGCCCGGCGAGGTGTGGGTGGATCCGGCACTGCTGGAGGCGATGGCGTTGTCGGTGGGTGACCAGTTGCTGCTGGGGGAGGCACGGCTGCGCATCACACGCGTCATCCTGATCGAGCCTGATCGCGGTGGCGGCTTCATGAATTTCGCCCCGCGGGTGATGCTGAACCAGGCCGATCTTGCCGCCACGCGGCTGGTGCAACCGGCCAGCCGCCTGAATTACCGCCTTGCCGTGGCCGGCGAAGAGCCGGCCGTCAAACAATTTGCGTTGTGGGCGGCGCAGCAGGTGGAGAAGGCCGAGGTACGGGGCGTACGGGTGGAGTCGCTGGAGAGTGGCCGCCCGGAAATGCGCCAGACCATGGACCGGGCCGAGAAGTTTCTCAACCTGGTGGCTTTGCTGGCTGCCATGCTCAGCGCTGTGGCCGTGGCGTTGGCTGCGCGGGGCTTTGCTGCCAACCATCTGGACGACTGCGCCATGCTGCGTGTGCTGGGGCAAAGCCAGCGCACCATTGCACTTGGCTACACGCTTGAGTTTGCCTTGATCGGTGTGGCGGCCAGTGTGTTGGGCGTGGCGATCGGTTTTGCCGTGCATTACGGCTTTGTCGTGCTGCTCGCCGGGCTGGTGGATGCGACTCTGCCGGCGGCCAGCCTGTGGCCGGTAGCCTTTGGCATCGGCATGGGCCTGACCCTGCTGTCTGCCTTCGGTCTGCCACCGGTGCTGCAACTGGCCCAGGTGCCGCCGCTGCGGGTGATACGGCGCGATGTCGGCAACCTCAAACCGGCTTCACTGGCGGTGCTGGGCATCGGGGTGACCGGTTTTGCCGCATTGTTGCTGGCCGCCAGCAGTGACCTGACCCTGGGATTGATCGCGGTCGGCGGTTTCGCAGCTGCCGTCCTGGTGTTTGCCGCCTTGAGCTGGCTTGCCGTGCAACTGCTGCGGCGCAGTGTGAATGAGAGCACGGCACCACGCTGGCTGGTGCTGGCGACGCGGCAGATCTCTGCGCGCCCGGCCTATGCCGTGGTGCAGGTGAGTGCATTGGCGGTCGGCCTGTTGGCACTGATTCTGCTGGTGCTGCTGCGCACCGATCTCATCAGCAGTTGGCGCAAGGCCACACCTCCAGACGCCCCGAACCGCTTCGTCATCAATGTGATGCCGGAGCAGGGCGACGCGTTTCAGAAAACGTTGCGTGATGCCGGGGTGCAGTCGTTTGACTGGTTCCCGATGATCCGGGGCCGTCTGGTGGCCATCAATGGCAAGACCTTTGTGCCGGAAGACCTGCCTGACGACCGTGCGCGGCGCATGGTGGACCGCGAGTTCAACCTGTCGCACAGTGCCAGGCAACCGCCCCACAACGAGGTGATTGCCGGGCAGTGGCGCGAGGAAGAGACGGGTGCCATCAGTGTTGAAGAAAGCATCGCCACCACCCTGGGCCTGGTGCTGGGCGACAGCCTGCGCTTCGACATCGCCGGCACCCAGGTCGACGCAAAGATTACCTCGCTGCGCAAGGTGGACTGGGGTTCGATGCGGGCCAACTTCTACGTCATCTATCCGGTCAGCCGCATGACCGACGTGCCCAGCACGTTCATGTCGGCGTTCAAGGCGCCCACCACCCGCGGCTTTGACAACGCGCTGGTGCGCGAGTACCCCAATATCACCAATGTGGACGTGAGTGCCACCTTGTCGCAGGTGCAGCGGGTGCTGGACCAGGTGATCCGGGCCGTGGAGTTCCTGTTTGGCTTCACCCTGGCTGCTGGTCTGGTGGTGTTGTTTGCCGCCATCACCGCCACCCGGGAAGAGCGTGCGCGCGAGTTTGCCATCATGCGCGCAGTGGGGGCGCAGGGCCGGCTGCTGCGCCAGGTGCAACGTGCGGAGCTGGCCGGAGTCGGTCTGCTGGCTGGTTTGCTGGCCAGTCTGGTCGCCATGGTGGTGGGTTGGGGGCTTGCCAAATACGTTTTCGGCTTCGAGTGGACCGCCTCGCCCGTGGTGCCCCTGCTGGGGGCCGTGACCGGCGCTCTGCTGGCGTTGGCCGCCGGTTGGTGGGGCTTGCGCGATGTGCTGCGCCGCCCGGTCATCGAAACACTGCGCCGCGCGCCGCAATGAAAATACAGGAGCCGATGCAACACGCCAGTGTGTTTGACTGGATCGGCGGAGAATCCCGGGTCCAGGCCCTGACTGAGCGCTTTTATGACCTGATGGAACTCGAGCCCGGTTACCAGGTGCTGCGTGCGGTGCACGGGCCCGATCTTGGCAACGCACGACAACGCCTGTTCTGGTTCCTGTGCGGCTGGATGGGAGGCCCGCAACACTACACGGAACGCTTCGGGCATCCGCGCTTGCGTGCACGACACATGGCATTTGCCATCGGCATCACCGAACGCGACCAATGGCTGGCGTGTATGGACCAGGCCATGGTTGACACCGGGGTCGATGACGCGCTGCGCCGCCGTCTCGGTGAGAGCTTTTTCCAGACCGCCGACTGGATGCGCAACCAGGGGGCGTAGAGGAAGCGTGGAAGCTTGCCTCAGCCCGGGCGGGTGTGTGGACCGATCTCGCGTTGCAGGCGCTCGAAACCACGCCAGGCGATCAGGCCGAGCAGCGCCGAGAGTACAAACAGCCAAGGGCCCAGGCCAGGATTGGCCGGTAGCCAGCCGCGCGCTTCCCAACCCAGGTACAGGGCCATGCCGAGAAACGGCGCAAACGCGCCACGCACCCCGGTCAGCGTGACATGGATGCCCATATAGGCCGACAGTTGCTCGCGCGGCGCGAAGTCGTTGTGGCCGAGTTGCCAGGCCAGTGAGCCGCCGCCATTGGTAATGCCGGTGATGATGCGTCCTGCCACCAACCAAGGCAGCGAAAGCTGCCAGGCGCCGACAAACATCACCAGAATTCCCACCACCCACAGCATGTTTTGTTGCGCCCGGAATTTGGCCACATGCACCCGGTCCAGGTAACGCGCCCAGAACGGGATCGTAGCC
>JANLVB010000040.1:0-1850 GCA_031363785.1 Betaproteobacteria bacterium | reverse complement strand
TGCTGACCCTGTCACGGTTGGAGGGTAGCCCGCCACCCACCATGGACCATTGGTGCGATGTCGACCAATTGCTCGACCAGTGTGAGCAGGAAGGCCGTGGCCTGTCAATGCTGATGTCCCAGATGGGACATGAGCTTTTGTTCACCACTGCGTATCCGTGCTGCGAAATCGCTGGTTCGCATGGCGAGTTGCTCAGTGCCATGGGCAACCTCGTCAATAACGCCATCCGGTACACACCGACCGGGGGACGAGTGGCCATATCCTGGTCAATCAACGACGAAGGCGAGGGCGAGTTTCGGGTCACCGACAGCGGCCCTGGTATCGCGTCGGAGCACATCGGGCGTTTGACTGAGCGCTTTTACCGGGTGGACCGCAGCCGTTCGCGCGAAACCGGTGGAACCGGCCTGGGATTGGCCATTGTCAAACATGTGGTGCAGCGCCACGGTGGGCGCTTGTATATTGAGAGCGCACCGGGCGAGGGGTCGACGTTTCGCATCGTGTTCCCGGCCCTGCGGGTTCGTCGCCTGGCGCCGTCGATCAGCCCGGAGCCGGTGGCTTTGCGCGCTTGAACAGCAATACGTCATCGGCCTTGTCGGAAGGTCGCCGTACCGTAGCCTGCAGGCGCCATTGACCCGGTGGCACGCTGCTTTGCAGGTCTGGCCGCGCACCCGGGTTCACCAACAGCCAGTCACACCGCGCAGGATCGGACAAAGGCTGCAAGCGGTAACCGGCATGAAACTGGAACCCCGCAATCTGCTCCCGGCTTAACGCCAATGCATGTACGCAGTCGGCTGCGCCAATCGCCACCGTCACGTTGCGCGCCACCACGCTGTAGCTACGCACAAAGTCGAGCAGCGGCATCCAGAGGGTCATCAGCAGCAGCCAGCACAATGCCGCGCCGCCGGCCGGCAACACCAGGCTTTTCCAGATCGCGGCGCGATGGCGACCAACGCGCCATTTGACCAGCCAGCCCCACCCCACCGTGGCCAGCACGGCAACCAGAAACACCGGCAATGAAAATGACGCTTCGAACCCGGGCGCCTGTTTCATGGCGTTGGCCGCCGCTTGCCGCGGCAGGCCGGTCTGCATCCCGATCCAGATGATCCAGATGGTGGCGGCGCAGCCGGTAAAAAACAGCAGGGTGAACCAGTCGATGAAGGCGGCCACACTGCGCTGCAGGGTTGGCAGGGCGAAGGCCGCCAGTGTGGCCAGGGCTGGCAATGCCAGCAGCAGCGCGCGATCGGCTGGTCGTGTGGTGAGGGTGGCAAACAATGCGCCAGCGACAAACCAGAGCGGCAAGGCCAGATGCAGGCTGATGGTGCGGCCAAACCACTGCAGCCGCCAGCGCCACAGGGTCCACAGGGCGAGCGGCCAGGCGGGCCAGGTAAACCACAACAACAAACGGCCCAGCGTGCGCCAGTCCTTGCTCGCCGCATCCTGTGGCAGCAGCAAGCGCCATTTCCACAGGTCCATGGCAGTGGCGAGCGCGGCTGCCAGCGCCGTCGCCAGCGCAATCGTCGCGCAAGCGCGCCAGGCGTGAGAACGGGCGTCCGGCCGCGGTGCTGCAACGATCATGTGCAAGAACGCGCTGCCCGCACCGAAATAGACGGCCAGTGTCGGCGCACCGCTGAACGCCATGCCCGTCAGGCCCAACGCCATGGCGATCGCCGCCCCGATGCGGCGGTATTGCATCGCGGCTGCAGCATAAAAGCTGAGTGCACCACAGGCCAGCTGCGCCACACTGGTGGTGATTTCGTGTGCCAGTTGGGCCAAACCGAGGCACGCAATCAGAGCCAGCAGTCCGCCATCGGCAATCGCACGGGCATAGTCTGAGGGTTGCGCTTCGCCAC
>JANLVB010000029.1:0-3779 GCA_031363785.1 Betaproteobacteria bacterium | reverse complement strand
GGGCTCTGACCCCACTTCACCGCGACCCAGCCGGAGCAACAGGAATATAGCCATGTCGACCTCCCTATCACCTTCCCTGCACGAACTGGAAAACCCCTGCGAGTTCGTCGCCCGCCATATCGGCATTGATGCCGCCGACGAACAGCTCATGCTCAAGGTCGTGGGCGCCAAATCGCGCAGCGAATTGATCGCCGGCATCGTGCCGCGCTCCATCGCCCGCAGCAGCCCGATGGAGATTCCAGCGGCCATCAGCGAGGCGGCGGCGCTGGCCGAGATGAAGGGCATTGCGGCGAAGAACCAGGTGTTCAGGAGCTTCATCGGCCAGGGCTACCACGGCACCCATACGCCCGGCGTCATCCTGCGCAACATTCTGGAAAACCCGGCCTGGTACACCGCCTACACGCCCTACCAGGCCGAGATCTCGCAGGGCCGGCTGGAGGCCCTGATCAACTTCCAGACCATGGTGTGTGAGCTCACTGCCATGCCGATTGCCAACGCCTCGATGCTGGACGAGGCCACCGCTGCTGCCGAGGCCATGACCCTGGCCAAACGCAGCGTCAAAAACAAGAGCAACGTGTTCGTGGTGGCAGGTGACTGCCACCCGCAAACCATCGAGGTGATCCAGACCCGCGCCGCGCCCCTGGGCTTGACCGTACTGCTGGCCAACTCTGCCGACGAGTGGGACCAAGCCCTGGCCGGTGACTACTTTGCCGTGCTGGCCCAGTACCCCGCCACCAGCGGGCGCATCGACGACCTGCGCGCCGATGCGGACAAGGCGCATGCAAAACAGGCTGCCTTCATCGTCGCCGCCGACCTGCTGGCACTGACTCTGCTGACGCCCCCCGGCGAATGGGGCGCCGACATCGTGGTGGGCACCACCCAGCGCTTTGGCATGCCGCTGTGCAACGGCGGGCCACACGCCGCCTTCCTGGCCTGCCGCGACGACTACAAACGCTCCATGCCCGGGCGGCTGGTGGGCGCGAGTGTGGACGTGCACGGCAACACCGCGTATCGCCTGGCGCTGCAGACGCGCGAGCAGCATATCCGCCGCGAAAAAGCCACCTCCAACATCTGTACCGCGCAGGTGCTGCCTGCCGTGGTGGCCAGCATGTATGCCGTCTACCACGGGCCGCAGGGCCTGACGCGCATTGCGCAACGCGTGGCCACACTCACCGCCATGCTGGCGCGCGGGCTCAACGCATTGGGCTACACGCCGCGCGAACAACATGTATTCGACACCCTGAGCCTGAAGACCGACGACGCCACCCAGGCCTTGGCCGCACGTGCGCGCGATTTTGGCGTCAACCTGCGTATCTATTGGGGCAGCTACCTCGTGATCTCGCTCGACGAGACCACCACCCGCGACGACGTTGCGCTGCTGTGGCGTATCTTCGCTGCACCCGGCCAGACCCTGCCCGACATGAACGCACTCGCCGCCAGCACATCCGCCAGCCTGCCGCCGGGGCTGCTCCGCAACAGCGCCTTTCTCACCCACCCGGTGTTCAACAGCCACCATTCCGAGACCGGCATGCTGCGCTATATCCGCATGCTGAGCGACAAAGACCTGGCGCTGGACCGCAGCATGATCCCGCTGGGTAGCTGCACCATGAAGCTCAACGCCACCAGCGAGATGATCCCCATCACCTGGCCGGAGTTTGCCAATATCCACCCCTTCGCCCCGGCCGAGCAGCGCCAGGGATACACCGAGCTGGACCAGCAGCTGCGCCACTGGTTGTGCCAGGCCACCGGTTATGCCGGCATCAGCCTGCAGCCCAACGCCGGCAGCCAGGGCGAATACGCCGGGCTGCTGGCCATTCGCGCCTACCACGCGGCGCATGGCCAGGCGAACCGCACCATCTGCCTGATCCCGTCCAGCGCGCACGGCACCAACCCGGCCAGCGCGCAGATGGCGGGCCTGAGTGTGGTGGTGACCGCCTGCGACGCAAGCGGCAACGTCGACATGGCAGACCTGCAGGCCAAGTGCGAACAACACAGCGCCAATCTGGCGGCGGTGATGATCACCTACCCCAGCACGCACGGCGTGTTCGAAACCCAGGTGAAGGAGTTGTGCGCCCTGGTGCACCAGCATGGCGCTCGCGTGTATGTGGACGGGGCCAACATGAACGCATTGGTCGGTGTGGCAGCACCGGGCGAATTCGGCGGCGACGTCAGCCACCTGAACCTGCACAAGACCTTTTGTATCCCGCACGGCGGCGGCGGCCCCGGTGTCGGCCCGGTGTGTGTGGTGGCCGACCTGGTGCCGTATTTGCCGGGGCATGCCACCGGCGGACTGCCCGTCAATGGTGTGGGGGCCATATCAGCGGCTCCGCTGGGCAACGCGGCAGTGCTGCCGATCAGCTGGATGTATTGCCGCATGATGGGCCCCGACGGTCTGCAACAGGCCACCGAAGCCGCCATCCTGAGCGCCAACTACATCAGCGCGCGCCTCAAAGACCATTACCCCACTCTCTACACCAGCGCCAACGGCCATGTGGCGCACGAATGCATCCTGGACCTGCGGCCCCTGAAGGAGACCAGCGGCGGTGCCCAAGGCATCAGCGCCGAAGACGTGGCCAAGCGCCTGATGGACTACGGTTTTCATGCGCCAACCTTGAGCTTCCCCGTGCCCGGCACACTCATGGTGGAGCCGACTGAGAGCGAAACCCTGGGTGAGCTCGACCGCTTTATCGCCGCCATGATCGCCATCCGCGACGAAATCCACAAGGTCGAATCGGGCGAATGGCCACAAGACAACAACCCGCTGAAACATGCGCCACATACGGCGGCATCGGTGATGGGCAACGAGTGGTCGCGGCCCTACTCGCGCGAAACCGCAGTGTTCCCGCTGGCGACACTCAAGCAGGTGAAATACTGGACACCGATCGGGCGCATCGACAACGTGTATGGGGACCGGAACCTGTTTTGCAGTTGTGTGCCGGTGGCGGAGTATGTGTGAGGGGGTGGAGGACCGCAATCTACTCGCCAGAGCAATCCGCCGACTTCAATTGTCGTGATAGATCAGGGATAAAGCCTTGGACAGTCTCCCATACAAGCTCCAGATTTGTCTCGAAGTAACCATGAACCATGCGGTTGCGCATGCCCTTCATGTGGTTCCACGGGATCGCGGACTGCGCCAGAACAAACGCTGGGTGGTTGTCAAGAATCTGCGCGGCAGCTTCGCCGACCACCAGAATGTTTCGGATAACCGCGTCTTGTGTCCGCTGATCCTGAAGAAACGCAGCCTTTGACAGGCCTTGCATGTATTCCTGAATTCGCCCGCAGGCCCCAAGAATGTGTTCGACATAGTCGGCAACCCTCAGCTGACCACGCCGGGAGTTCATACCGGCTCTGCCTCCGTGAGAACCTGATCCCTGAACTTTTTTGGAAGATCGTCCGGCGTCAAAACATCGACAGATATTCCCAGAGACTGCTCCAGTTCGATCTGAATGGCACCCAAGTCAAGAAGAGTTGCTCCGGGGAGCGGATCCACCAGCAAGTCCAGATCACTCGACTCTGTATCCTCGCCTCGCAACACAGACCCGAAAACCCGCAAGTTGCGTGTGCGATGCAACATGGCCACGCGCCGGATCAGGTCACGATTTTCCCGAAACACCTCGGACGGTCTGCGGCTCATGCACTTACTCCTTGCGACCACATCGGCTCTCAGGCACATGGTAGCAAAACACAGCCTGGAAACAATTGATCGGGCGGGGATGCAACATCAAGACTGCGAGCGGACGCCGTCTGCGTTGCACAATAGGTCAAACGCCCCCTCTCCC
>JANLVB010000017.1:0-2873 GCA_031363785.1 Betaproteobacteria bacterium | reverse complement strand
GTCGCACGACCTGCGCTCGCCGCTGACCGCCACCGTGGCCTGTCTGGAGACCCTGGAGACCCGCTGGGTGGACGACACCCGGCGCGACGCCGACCGCGAGCTGGTGGCGATGGCGCTGCGCAACACGCGCAATGCGGCGCGCCTGGTGCAATCCCTGGGTGACCTGGCACAACTCGACGAACCGGAGTTCAAGCTGCACACCGAGGTGCTGGATGTAGGCGAATTGCTGGATGACATCGTGCTGCGTTTCGGCCCGCGCGCCGCCTGCCAGGGCGTCACGCTGCGATTGGAGCAGCCGACGGCCGAGCCCGCGCCTTTCGCCGCGCTCGACATCGAACTGTTCGAGCGTGCCATCGCCAACCTGCTGGACAACGCATTGAAGTTCTGCCCGCCAGGCGCCACCATCGTCTTGGCTGCGCGTTCGTTGGCGGGTCGGGTCGAGGTGCGGGTGCAGGACGACGGGCCGGGCATCGCGCCGGCCGATCTACCGCATTTGTTTGACCGTTTCTACCAGAGCCGTGCTTCGGTGGCACCGGCTACCGGTGAGGGTGGCCGGGGCCTCGGACTGGCGATTGTCAAACGCATCGCCGAGCTGCACAGTGCCGAGGTACTGGTGACCAGTACGCCGGGTGCAGGAACCTGCGTTCGCCTGTTGTTGCCGGCAGCGCAGGTATGAGCGCCGCCGGGCCGTTCCCAAGGGCGAATTCCGCAGTGCGCAGCACGAAGGTACTCTGATGAGCGAAGCGCTGCGACTTGCGAAACGGGTGGCCATGTTGCGCAACTGCTCGCGGCGCGAGGCCGAGCTGATCGTCGAGGGCGGATGGGTGCGGGTGGACGGCGTGGTGGTGGAGGCGCCGCAGTACAAGGTGCTGGACCAGGTCATCGAGGTTGATCCGAAGGCACGCGCCGAACCTTTGCCGCCGGTTACCCTTCTCTTGCACAAACCCGCAGGTGTTGCCGACGATGGCGCCGCCACCAGCGCTCGGGCGTTGTTGTCGCAGGTCAACCACTGGCGCAGCGACCGGGCGCGCCAGCGCCTGCTGCAAAAGCACCTGCTGCAACAGGTCTGTGTGACGGCTCTGGAGTCTGCCGCCAGCGGCCTGCTGGTGTTCAGCCAGGACTGGCCGGTGCAGCGCCGGCTGCTGCAGGACGGCGCCCTGGTCGAGCATGAGTTGATTGTCGAAGTGCGTGGGGCGGTATCGCCCCAGCAGTTGGCGCAGTTGCTGCGTGCGCCGGTGGTAGATGGCCGGGCCATGCTGCCGGCCAAGGTCAGCATCACCAGCCAGGGGGCAGAAGTCACCGGTTTGCGTTTGGCGGTGAAAGGCCACTACCCGGGCCGGATTGCGCACTTGTGCAATACGGCAGGATTGGTCATGCTCTCAATGCGGCGTATTCGGGTAGGGCGCATCGCTCTGGCCGCCTTGCCGCCGGGGCAATGGCGATTTTTGCAACCGTTTGAGAAGTTTTGAGGCGCTGCGTCCGTCCTGCCTCAGCCTCTCATTCCGCCTGGAAGCCGGAGTTCCTGATCACCGGGTTCCACACTGCCTTGTCGGTCGCCAGCCGGCGCAGCATCTCATCCGCCGAGCCAGGGGCGACGGTCAGCCCGAGCTTGTCCAGCCGGTCGGCCACATCCGGTGACTTGAGCGCAGCCTGCAAAGCGGCATTCAGCCGGTCGACTGTTGCGCGCGGGATTGCCGCTGGCCCGAACAGGCCGAACCAGGCATTGGCGTCGATGTCGATGCCCTGCTCCTTGAACGTGCCCACGCCCGGAAACTGCGGGCTGCGCTGTGATCCGCTAAGTGCCAGTATGCGCAGCTTGCCCGCGCGATGGTGCTCGGCAAACTCGGCCGGCGTATCAAAACCAATCGGAATCTGCCCGCCCAGCAGGTTGCTGACCATCGGCGCGCCGCCCTGAAAAGGCACGTGGGTCAGCTTGACCTTGCCGGCGCTGGCCAGCAACTCGCCCAGAAAATGTGGCATCGAGCCTGCGGCTGGTGAACCGAAATTGGCGTTCGCCGGGTTGGCGCGCAGCCAGTCGAGCAGTTCCCGCACGTTGGTGGCTGGTGTCATGGGGCCGGCCGCCAGCGCCAGCGGAAAGATGACGGTGTTGCCGATCGGTGTGAAGTCGGCCGTGGTGTCGTACTTGACGCTGCGAAACACCATGGGCTGTACCACCATCACGGCAAAGGGCACCAGCATCAGGGTGTTGCCGTCGGGTGCGGCGTCCTTCACCGCCTGTGCTGCGATACGCCCGCCAGCGCCAGCGCGGTTCTCCACCAGCACCGGGACACCCAGGCTGTCCTTCATCTTGTCGGCAATGGAACGCGCCGTGGTGTCGGCCGAGCCACCCGGCGGAAAGCCGACCAGGATACGGACCGGGGTTTGGGCAGTGGCCAGCTGTGCCATCGCGATGAGCAGAGTACTGAACAGGTGTTTCAACATCGAGTGTTCTCCAGGTAGTGGGCTTGCGGGTGGGCGGATGTTAGCCGGTGCTGTCATGTGGGGCTGCCACCGTTGGTGGCGATGAGGCCACCCTCGATGCGGATGGCTTGGCAGGCTAGTGGGGACGATCTGCGGCAAGTCATGGGATTCAGTTGCCCCGCAGCAAGTTGCGGCCGATCGTGTAGCAGTGCAATGCCACGGGCATGAACTCGATGTCGATGCCGTCGACTTGGACTTCGCCGGTGTAGGTGCGCGTGGTCACCAATGGCTTGCGGACCAAGCGGTGCTTTGCAGCCAGTTCGCGCAGGCCGCGCAGTTCATTAAGGGCGGTTGGCGCCCGGTCGGACCATTTGATTTCAACTGCGAAGCGCGGCTTCTGCGTGCGCGGGTCGAGCGACACGATATCGACCTCCAGATCCTGCCGGCCTGAT
>JANLVB010000006.1:0-6104 GCA_031363785.1 Betaproteobacteria bacterium | reverse complement strand
GTGACGGTCACGGTGACGGTACCCAAGGGAGAGTTGCCGCCAGCCCCCGAGCCGACATAGGTAAAGGAGTCACCACCGAAATAGTTGCGTACCGGCGTATACGTCACCCGGGTGCCGCTGAGCGCTGCCGCACCATGCGCCGGTGCTGACACTATGGTCGCACCAGTCGGGGCAAAGCCGCCAAACAGGCAACTCGCCAGATCCAGCGTGGCCGAGGTATTGACCGGCACCGACAACACACAGGCGGTGGGCGCCGGTACACCGACCGTGAAATTCACGATCCGCACCCCGCCGGCACCCGCATTGTTGCTGGCGCTGATCGATACCGGATAGGAACCCGGTGTCGACGGTGTACCGATGATCACGCCCGTTGTGTTGTTGGGCATAGTCAGTCCGGGCGGCAACCCGCTCACGGTATAGGTCTGGATCGCCGGGTTGCTTGCCACGATCTGGATCGGGTTGATCTGCAGCCCCGCAACCAGGTTGGCAAAGGTCGGACTGGTGATGCCCGGTGTGACCGTCGGATTGACGGTAAAGGTCAGCACCTGGGGCGCACTGGTGGCGGCACCAGTGGCAGTCAGATTGCTAGCACTGACCGAGGTGGTGAAAATGCCGCTGGCGCTGGGTGCGCCACTGATGACACCAGTCTGGGCGTCGAGCGACAGGCCGTCAGGCAACACGCTGGGCCCTACCACCTGGTAAGAGGTGATGGGTTTGTTGCTGGCGACGATCTGGTATGGCGGCGTCAAAGTGGCATTGACATTTACCGCTGCCGGGTTGGCGCCACTGAGGACCGGCGCCGTGATCGGCCGGATGCGCATTTTGAACGGCAAACTGCCTACCGCGCCGTTGTCGGCCCGCAGTATCACATCAAAATCACCACTCTCGGTCGGTATGCCGGTGATGGTGCCGTTGGCGTTGAAACTCAGGCCAGGCGGAAGATAACCCGGGAACTTGCCAAGGCCGTTGTCGGCGACTGCAGAGTAAGAACTGACGGGCGGATTGGTTCCGGAAATGGTGAAGTTTGAACCATTGATCGACGCGTTGACCGTGCCGGCAATCGATGGCGATGCCCGCATGTTGGTGGTGACCACCGGTGCGCCGGCCGAGACTACGTCGATGGTGAACGATTGCGACAGCAGCCCGGCTGTGGTCTGCACCGACACCGTTCGGACAAAGCTGCCAAAAGTGGTCGGTATGCCGCTGAAGCTCCCAAACTGGCCTACGGTATCGAATGACAAGCCGGGAATGGGTGAATCGAGAGTCCAGTTGCCAGTGAGAGTGGAGCTCGCCGAAAAGTCGTTCGCCGGTGTGATAGCCGCATTTTGAGTAAACGACAAGGGAGTCAACGCATTGACGCCTTGAATGGTCACCTGCACCACCTTGCTGACGGTGTCGTTGCTCGGCAAGGTGGCTCCGGTGGTGGTGGCGTTCACCGTCATGTTGAACACACCCGTCTGGTTCGGCGTGACCGTCACCGCCCCGGTGCTGGAATTGATCGACGCCGTCAGCCCGACTGAGAGATTGGTCAACGAAAACGTGTTCGCCTGACAGCCGTTGCAGGTGGCCGTGTACAAGACCGAGGCCAGGTTACCCTTGAAACCGGTGCTTGCCGTTGCAGCGCTGGTGATGCCGATCACGGTGACACTGACCGTGCGATTGGTTGTCGTAATCGGGTTCGTCACGGACACCGTGAAACTGTCGGTGTCGGCAACGCTGGTCGGGAAATTGGCCGGCGGGGTGTAGTCGATGTTGTAGCGCATCGTCCCGTTGACATTGCCGACCTGCGCCACAGCCGTGGTAGCGCCTCTGAAAGTTGCGGACCGTGTCAACCCCTCTGTTGGCGAATCCTGCGCCGTACCGCCCGCCGCGCCGGAACCGGTCTGGCCCACAACGCCGGGAGCAATAAACGGATAGATGTCGAGTTGACCAGTCGCCGCAGAGCGCACCCGCATGACCAAAGGACTCGGCGCCGCGCCTGTGTACGTGGGAGTCTTGAACTGCCCCATATACAGAGCCACACTCTCCAGCATGCCCGGAGTATCCCTGAGCAGGCGCAAGGCAGCAGTGTTCATGGACAGCACATTGACGTTGATCGCGTTGACAATGTGGGACGGGTTGTTGGCGGCGGCCTCGTGACCACCTGGCTGGTTGTTGCCGTTGCTGGCCGCTGGCGTATTGGGAGAGGTGTGGCAACTTGCACACTGCGCCGCATAGGTTGTCTGACCCAGCGTCACGGACGGAGCCACGGCAAAACTGGCGTGGCTTGCCACAATGGTCACCAACACGACGAGTACGCGGGTGAAATACGACAGCGAAGAAGCAATTCCCGCGGCAGTTGACATCAATCGCTCACTAAAGATTGGCACGGGCTGCACAAAGGCAGTCAAACCGAGTTCAGAACACAGGAAGGACCTGCCGAAAAAGCCAAAATCAGTGTAACCAGATATTGCAGTCTGCTTGAAAAAACTGACTGATGGCAGGCCAAGGGTTGTCCGATGTGTCGTTTTACTTCAACACTGGCGAGCATGGGGTGACAATTCGCCTAACGCGCAGTGGCGCTGGCGTCGAGTAGCTCTTGCCACTGCGTAGGCAGAATGCGCGCAATGGGCGTCGCTTGTCCCGCGCCAGACCAGCGGTACACCACCACCTCTGCGAACTCCGGCATCAGGCTTTCTTCCCGGACCCGACCACCCTGTACGTGCGACACCAACATCAGGTTGGTACCAGGAGGCACGATCTGCCGCAGATACGCAAACCGGATGTCATACTCCAATGGCGTGTCGCGCCGGGCCTGATTGAGCTGCGGATTCACTTGCACCGCACCCAACCCGAGCAATGCCGCGGTATCGAATGCACGGCAGGTCTCCGAGGCCTGCAGCGGGCCGATCGGGATTTTCAGCGCACGCAGGGCCGCACCAACCAACTTTGCCTGCGCGATGCCCACGTCGGTAAGCCCGCTCTGGCCCGGGCACACGGGCAGCGCACCGGCCGACGCCGCATGGCGCATGAACAGGATGGTGCCGCCCGCCTGCAAGGCCTTGACCAGCGCCAGGCCGCGCAGCGCATGGGCTGGGTCGACGGTCGGTGGGTCGGAGTCGGATGCCGATGCCGGCGGCGCGACGCCAGGTGGTGTGGTCTGGGCTTGCGCCGAACCCAGCAGCACCAAGATCAACAACGGTAGCGCGACAGACCGGAACAGCATGCGCTGACGCCCCGGGCCTCAATACCGCCAGTTCAAACTGAAGTGCAGCCGGTCCTTCGCTGCACCAGCGGCCAGCAAACCGGTAGCGGTGAGCACATGGGCGTAGTCCAGGCTGGCCGACCAGGTATTGCCCATGCTCCAGCGCAGGCCAACACCAAAGCTGCGCGCATTGGCCAGCGGCAGCACCAGATCGTCGTGTTTGCGCACCTGGCCAAAATCGTAGAACAAAATGGCGCGGATGTTCTCGGCGATCACCGGGCTCATGGCCTCGATACTCGCCTGAAAGCCGGTGTCGCCGGCCAGCACTCGCTCGCTCAGGCCGCGCACCGACTGCGCGCCACCAATGCCGAATTGCTCACCCGGCACCAAGGGTTGGCCGCTGAACTGGGATTTGAAGCGTGTGTTGAGTTGCCATTTCTCCGGCAAGGGCATGCTCAGGTCGGCACCGAAACGCAACACGCTCCAGTCGGTCGATGAGCCGGCCCGGTTGGCCTGGTAACTGGTGGCGTCGTTACCGCCTCCCAGCGGCAGGTTGCGCACATAGTCGACGTTGTAGCCCCACAGGCCCCAGCCCTGCTCGATGCGGCCGGTGTAACCCACGGTCAGCGGACGCGTGCGGTAATTCGGAAACAGCGGTATGCCGCCAGTGGTGATGATCTTGTCATTGAGGAAACTCTTGTCATCCAGGCCCACAGTCATGAAGGCCCGGTAGTCCTTCACCGGCGAAAAGTAGTGGGTGTATTGCACACCCATGAACTGGCCGCGCCCGGTGACATTGATCAGGTTGGCAATGGTGCCCGAGTTGACGCTCGAATTGGTGTAATAGGCGGAAATGATGCCGCCCCACTGGTACATCGGCGCCCGGTAATAACCGCCATACTGGTGCACCAGGCCGGGCGCGCTGGGTGATGTGGTGTAGGTAACTGTTGCCTGGTGGTCCAGGTCAAACAGGTTGCTGTGCGTTACGCCGGCGGTGACGCGGTTGTAGCCGGTGGCCAGGTTGCCGATATTGCTCAGGCTGACAAAACCGGTCAGGGTCTTGGAGTCCACCACATCGACCGTTGCGTCTATGGTGTCGGCCACACTGCCTTGCTTGAAGGTGACGTTGGCGCGTTTACTCGGGTTCTCGTTGGCCACCGCCAGGTCCCGCGCCAGATTATGGGTATTGGGCGACACGCCAGCTTGTAACTGCGGCAGGCTGCGCAGGATGTTGTCGTTGGAAAAAACCTGATTGCCCTTGACCGCCACGCTGCCCAGCGTGAACTTGAACATCTGCAGCTTGATCACACCACCAATGTCCTGCGGCGGCAACACGACACGGTGAAAACCGAAGCCGCGTTGGCGTAACACCTCTTCCAGCGCCAGCGACGCCTGCTGCAGCCGCTCGATACCGCTGTGTTGCCCGGCAAAAGGCGCCAAGGTGGCGTCGGTCAGGTCCTTGGGCAGCGGGTTTTCACCCTCCACCACAAAACCAGTGACACTGAAACTGGCTTCTTCTGCCGCTGCTGGAGCCGCCGTCTGCGCCTGGGTGGCCCCGATCATGCAGGTGACGGCCAGGGCCAGCAGGGAGTACTTCTTGTTGGATATGGGCATGGTCATGTCATCCGGTTAGCGGCACACCTGGGCCTTGACCTTGAAGGCGCCTGCCAGGTCCAGCAGCCGCGCCGTGCTGGGGTTGAAGCGGTCTGGCCGCGGGATGAAGTCAAATTCGAGGAAGTTCGGCGTCACCACAGCGCGCACCAGGCGCGTGGCGTCGGCGTTCAGAAAGCCGGTTTCACCGCGCGCGATGTCGATGGTCTTGTCTGCCGTAGTAAGCGACAAATGGCCGTCGCGCGAGAACACAAACAGGCCGGGGTCACTTTCGCTGATTTCCTGGGCGTTGAAAATCTGGTCCGCATTGGTAGGCACAGCGTCCGGGCGTGGCGTGGGGATATTGAGCATGAAGGGCGGCGGCACCGGCAACTGGCGCGGCAGGCTGGCGATGGTGTCCTGCACGGCAAATCGACCGGTCGGTATCACCAGTTCATTCGGCCCGCCCGGGTTGAGCACCCCCTCCCCCTCCCAGGTCGTGACCAGCGTGCAACCAGCCGCCCCGCCAGCGTCGGCACAACTGCCCGGCTCGGTAAAAATATCCATGCCGGTGCCACGGATGCCTATCGTGGCGGTCGGCGTGTTCATGCGCACGGACTGCGGTTTGGCCCTGCCGACCAAACCGGTCAACACGCGCATGCCACCGCTGAGCAGGTTGAAGACCACGGAGCCTTCACCCGGGTTGTCACTGGCGTAAACGTAATTCTCCACCTTGAACTGGGTGCGCGCCTGCACCGTCACCTTGGTGTTGTCGCGAAACACCAGCACGGCATGGCCGCCACTCGCCGTCTCGACCACGTCACCCGGATACACCGGGCCACCTTCTGCCACAACACGACGCTCACCGGTACTGCCGACGGCGGCGACCGGCCCCTGCAGGCTGGCAACACGCGCACTGGCAGCGACGTTTGCCACCTCGGACCGCTGCGCGATCCGGTTGGAGTCTGTAGCGCAGTCTGTGCGGCAGATGCGGGCGTCGAAATCGGTACCACGAATGCCGATGGTGGCGGTCGAGGTGGTCAATTTGGCGGCCTGCGGCGAACCCTTGGCGATGAGACCAGTCACCATGCGCACCCCTCCCTTGAGCAGGCTGGTGACCATGCTGTCGGGCTTGTCTGGTTGCCGGTACACATAGTCTTCGAAGCGCACGGCAGTGTTGGGGCGCAAGGTCATGCGGGTGCCGTCGGTCATCTTGACCACCGCAAAGCTGTTGGAGCCTATCGTCACGGTGTCGCCGGGCTCGATTGCCACGCCCTGACTCAGTGCACGCGGCCCCTTGCTGCTCGCTTGCGCCACGCCAACTCCTTTG
>JANLVB010000003.1:0-1760 GCA_031363785.1 Betaproteobacteria bacterium | reverse complement strand
ACATCGGTCACGTCGCCGGGTTGCGGGTCATCCGGGGTGCCGGCCTTGCCGCAGCTCAGGTCGAACACGGTACCGCGAATACCGATGGTGGCGGTGCTGGTCTGGAACTTCACCTGCCTGGGTGCCGACTTGGCGATCAGGCCGGTGGCGACCCGCAGGCCGCCGCTGATCAACTCGAACAACATGCTGCCGCGCGCTGGTTGCGCTGGCTCGAAGGCAAACTGCTTCAATGCCAGCTGCGTGCCACTGTTGAGCGTGAGGCGCGTATCGTCCCGAAACGCCAGCACCGCGAAGCCACCGGAAGTGGTGGACACCTTGTCGCTGGCATACAGGGGCGCGCCCTGGGCCACCTCGACCTGGCGCGCATCGCGCTCCACCGTCACAGCGCCTTGCGACTGCATGAGACGCGCAATCACCGGTGCCGTGCTATTGGCCCGCGTCGTGCGCGCCACCGGGTCGGCATCCGCCTTGCAGTCGCCGTTACACAGCCGCGCCGTGTAGTCGGTGCCCCGGATGCCGATGGTGGCGGTATTGATGTTGAGCTTGTAGGCATCCACGTTGCCACGTTTGCCGATCGAGCCAGTCAGGGCCCGCAAGCCGCCCTTTATCAAGCCGAGCACCAGGCTGTCGCCCTGCGGGTTGTCGCGCGCATAGCTGTATTCCTGCACCGTGATGCGCGAGTCTGGCCGCAGCGCCGTCTCGCCGCCGTCGGTGAACCGCAGACGCACCGTGCTGTTGCGGCTGGTGGACAGGGCGTCGCCCACACCCAACGCGGTGCCGCGCGCCAGGATGGTCTGGCGGCCATCCGCGCGGGTCACATAGGCGGTGCCCTCCACCGACGTGGCGTTGGCGACGGTTGCTGCCGCGCCGGATTGGGCGTACGCGGCATGCCCCAGAGTGGTGCCAAGCAGCACGGCCATCGCCGCGCGGGCGGTGTAGGTTGGATATGTCATCGGCAGCCTTCCACTTCGATTTCGCGTTTGTCTTCAGGTTGGGTGATGGGTGCCAGAATCTTCACGTCGTCGCTCAGGGGTTCGCTCGGGTCTGCCTGACGCAGCGCCACAACTGCCGCCGGCACAGGTGGGAGTGGAGGCAGTGGCGGCACCCTATCGGACGCCACCGGTACAACCAAGGTAAAACTGGTGGGTGCGGGGGCTGGGTTGACGTTGAACGGCAGATTCACCACAGCAAATGCGCCGTTGGAGGAGGCGAAGTTCATGATGGTGAAGCTGGCGCCGGCAGCGGGCACAAACCCGCCGACATTGCTCACATTGAGCGTGCCGGCGAGGTTGGCGGTGCCCAGCACGTTGATCCAGTCGTAACCTGTTCCTTGCGCGACGCCACCGAGCTCGACGTTGAGGACACTGCCACCCGCAAGGCTCAGGTTGCCGTTGATAGTGATCGCACCAGGCGAGAAGCCGGGCGCCAGGCTGGCGTTGCCGATCACCACGTTGCCGTTCACCGTGCCGCGCCCACTCAGGCTGCCGGCGTTCAGGTCGACATTGCCTTGCAGACTGCCATCATTCAGTACGATGCTGCCGCCGGGTTGCTGCACCAGCCCACCTGTGAACACGGCATTGCCCGGTCGTGCATTCAGCGTGCCGGTATTGGTCATGGCCTGTGTGAATGTCAGGCCGCCTTCAAGGAAAATGATGCCCTGGTTGTCGATGGCATTGGTGATGGTGGAGTCGGCCAGATTCAGCGTGCCGGTATTGGTCAACACGCCGCTATTGGTCCAGGCCACCGCGTTTCCGGCAGGC
>JANLVB010000581.1:0-2825 GCA_031363785.1 Betaproteobacteria bacterium | reverse complement strand
GCCGCCGCCGCCCCCGCCGCAGGCAACCAGGGCCATCGACAGCAGCACGCTGGCCCAAAGAGTCAAAACACGCCTGTAACACATCGTCACATCCTCAGCTAAAAGCGCAGCAGGTAAATCGCCGACAACTGGTTGGCCTTGTAACTCCTGGGGCCGGTGACAAACGACGGCCGCAAACCGGGCGTGGCCCGCACATGGCGCCAGGAAAAGTCGACCGAGTCCTTGGCACCAAAGCTCAGGTTATACCCTGCTGTCAACAGCACAGTGCGGCCATCCACCTTGTAGCTGAACAACTGGCCACCGGCGTATACGTCATCCTGGACAAACAGCTTGGCGATGGTCACATTCTCCAACGAGGCGCGTCCGGTGGACAGAATGTCGCCGTAACGGAAGTCGGCGCCGAGGTATACAGTCTCGCGGTCGCTCAAGGCGTAGTCGAGGTTAGCGCGCAAGGACTTGTCGCGCGTGCTGAAGACGGCGCTGCGGGCATTGCGCCGGTTGTAACTGGCCGCCGCAAACAGGCCGATGCGATCCGACAGCGGCAGGCGCACCGAAACGCCGGTGCTCAGGCGGTAACCGTCGCGCAATGCCGACTCGAAAGCCTCGCCAGTGAGTTTTCCAAACACGCCATAGGTTGGCTCGTCAAATTCGGACGATGCACGGTACTGGTATTCCAGCTCCAGCCCGGCCTGCAAATTGCTAAGGCCATTGAAGCGGTGGAATTTCTGGCCACCCAGGGTACCCCCGTACAACAGGCGTGAAGTATCGGAAAGGTTGTGGAAAAACGTGCGGCCAAGGTTGAACGAATAAAAGTCGTCATGCAGGCGGTCCGGCCCGGTCTTGGCACGGGTAACGTTGTCATCCGTGGTGTAGCCGGCGTCAAACTGGATATTGAGCGGCTCCTCCTCCCGCTCCGGCTCGGCCAGGCGCAGCTTGGGCAGACCGCGGGCATCAAAGTCCTTGCTCAGGCGCAGCCGCACGGCGTAGCTGGAGTCGCGGCCGAACGAGTGGTTGAGCTGGTAATCCAACGACAGCGACAGGCCGTCGCGCATCAGGAACTCACTTCCCAGCCCCAGGGTAATCGAGTCTCGTGAGCCGCCCGCGGACGCAATTGCAAAGCGCCCGCCAACTCCATCGGCGTAACCGACAAAGGCCTGCGAATTACCCTTGAACTCGTGGCGCAGCTCGGCGCGCACCCGCGGTATGGCATAACCGAAACTGGTGGCATGGGCCGACTCGGCACGCACACCCAGCGCGCCTTGTACCGAGGTGGTGGTCTGGCCAAAATAGGTCAGCGCAAAGGCCCCGGCGCCAGTCTCCGAGCCAGAGCCCAGGCGACTGGAGGCAAAGTCGAAGCGGCCATAGGGCGAGATCAGCATGTTGCGGTCACGGAACTCGTAACCGCCGGTGAGTGACCCGAACACCTGCGTACCATTGCGTTCTGCCACAGCAAACGCTCCGGCCGGAGCCACAAAACGGGTACTGTCGAAGTCCAGCACACCGACGCCCAGCAAACCATCCAGATAGGTGTTCGGACTGACCTGGTAACTGCCGTAAACGGCCAGTGAATAACCCCGGGCACGATTCAGCGAACCGTCTGTGCCGATGGTGGTCTTGTCACGCCCATAACCCAGGCCCATGCCCCAGGCCAACTGGTCGTTGATGCGTTGGTCGACACCGATGCTGATACCGTTGGAGCTGAACTCGCTGCTGGCGAAACCGCCGCTGGCGTCGCGCGTGCCAAAACTTGCGACGCCTTCTATCCAGTAGTTGGTCTTGCCAGTCTTGTCGGGCGTGGTGTTGAGGCCCGCCGCTGTGCCAAGGCTGGCAAGATCGACCGAACGCGACTTGATCAGGGAAATCACACTGTCGGAAAACGGCAAGGCCTTGAGTCCGGTGCCGCTGACCAACGCGTTGAGTGCTTCCGCCTCGCGTATTGGTTGGGCGGCGTTTTCCAGTCGGGTGGCCAGGCTGTTGTTGTTCTGGCCAATGATCTCGGAGCCGATGGTGCGGGGCAAGGCGAGCGCCGCACCAATGGCATTGGCGTTGTGTATCGGATTCGCAGCCATGGGCGCAGTATTCGCCGTTACGCCGCCAGCCGGCCCGCCCTGGAGCAAGGTCGAAATACCGATCTGTCCGCTCAGGCCTGCGCCACCGGCAAACGATGCGCCAGGCGCCACCGCCGAGAAGGCCGCGCCAGGCACGGCTGGCGCAGCACCCCGCAATGCACTCGCCCCAGCCCCTTCTGCGCCCGGCGGCCGATGCAAGGCTTCCATACGGCGCTGGAAGTTGGACAACTGGGCACGCGAGAAGCGTTGGGCAGTTTCGACTTGGGCAGCGGCTACCGCAACCACCGCCACATCTTTGGTGGGGTCCGGGCGTCCCGTCACCGTGATGTTCACGATGCCTTGCGGCGACGTACCACCGGCACCACTTGCCACGTAGGTAAATGAATCACCACCAAAATAGTTCAAGGCGGGGGTGTAGGTGATGATTGGCCCGCTGGTCGTGGCAACACCATGCCCGGGCGACGATACGATCGTGGCACCGGTTGGCGCAAACCCGTTGATCAGGCAAGTCGCCACATTCAGTGTGCCCGGAGTGTTGACAGGTACTGACAACGCGCAAGGGGCCGGCGTCGGCACGGTGACGGTAAAAGGCACCACGCGGCTGCCAGTGCTGAATACATTGGTCGCCGACAAGGTGGCGGAAAACAAACCGGGGATGGTCGGTGTGCCACTAATCACACCGCTGGTCGTATTGATGGTCAGGCCAGGCGGCAAGTTGGTGGCCGCATAGGCACTGATGACCGGGTTGGTCGCCAC
>JANLVB010000556.1:0-2909 GCA_031363785.1 Betaproteobacteria bacterium | reverse complement strand
ACACCCAGGCGCAGGGCCACGGCAGTTGCGTCTGCTGTAGCGCTTCCCCGCCATGCGAACTGGTAACGACCAGGGGCAACTGCAGTGCCAGCGCCTCGGGGTAGTCCACCGACTCGACCAGTTCCAGACCAAAATGGGCCCCCATGCCGGCACGCAGTACCTTGGGCGACCACAGCGCCGCAGTACCCTTGATGGCGACTACCTGGCGAAACCCGAACGCTGCCGCGCTGCGCAGGATAGAGCCGACATTCCCGGCGTCCTGGATGCGGTCCAGCACTACCGTGGCGCACCCGGGCCGCACGGTCATGGTGGCCGGCAGATCCATCAGGAAACCCATACCAGCCGACGACTCCATGCCATTGACCAGGGCAAAAAGACGATCGGCCAAGACCACGCGGGTGGCGGCGACATGGGAGATGTCTGGCGTAGCGGAAGCAAAAAAAGTCTCTGCATAACAGACCACGGCGGGCACGCAGCCGCGCGCCAGTGCCGCACGGCACAGGTGGTCACCAGCAATCCAGAACTGTCCGAGTTTGCGGTAGGCCGTCGCCTGCCCCGACAGTCGGCGCAAGTTCTTTACCAACGTGTTGTCGGCCGAGGAGATCGTGCCCGGGGCGCCAGGCGTAGGGGCCATCACAGCACCCGGGCCACCGGGGCAAAACTGCGACGGTGCTCCGGGCAGGCTCCATGGCGTTGCAGGGCCGCCATATGGGCTTGTGTGCCATAACCCTTGTGGGCGTCAAAGCCATAGTCCGGGTAACGCCGGTGCAGGTCGGTACACAGCCGGTCCCGGTAGACCTTGGCCAGAATCGACGCGGCTGAAATACTGGGGACCAGCGCATCACCACGCACGATGGCCTCGGCCGGCACGTCGAGCAGCGGGATGCGGTTACCGTCCACCAGCACCTTCGCCGGACGCAATCGCAATCCCCGTACCGCGCGTTGCATGGCCAGCATGGTGGCACCGAGGATGTTCAGCCGGTCTATCTCGTCCACGCTGGCCTGGGCAATTGCGCAACACAGGGCTTTGGCACGGATCTCGTCGTACAAACGAGCACGCCCAAGCGCAGAAATCGTTTTCGAGTCAGCCAGGCCGGCAATTGGCAGGCGTTGGTCCAGGATCACCGCCGCGGCAACCACCGGTCCGGCCAGCGGGCCGCGCCCGGCCTCGTCGACACCAGCGATCAGCCCGGCGCGGCCCCAGGAAAAAGGTGTCTGCTCAACCATGCAGCAGCTGCTGTATCACGCCTGCGCACAAATGCGGCGTGTCGCGCAGCAAAGCCTGGTGCAATTGCACAAAGCGCTGATGCAGCTCGGCGACCGCCTGCGGCTGATCCAGCCAACGGGCCACGGCTGCGGCCAGCGCGGGCGCCGTGGCCGCATCCTGCAGCAGCTCTGGCACGACAAACTCGCGGCACAGGATATTGGGCAACCCGACCCAGGGTTGCAGGCGCTTGTTGCGCATGATGCGCCAGGACAACCAGTGCATGTTGTAGGCAATCACCATCGGGCGCTTGAACAAGGCCGCCTCCAGCGTCGCTGTACCGCTGGCAATCAGGGTCACGTCGCAGGCTGCCAATGCCAGATGCGACTGACCTTCGAGGACCAACATCCGTTCTGCCACACCGGCCTGCCGCGCCATGTCCACAATGGCCTGGCGCAGGGTCGGCAGGGCCGGCACCACACAGCGCAATTGCGGACGATCCCGCAGCAGGATGGCAGCAGCATCGAAAAATCGCCGCGCCAGATAGGCAATTTCGGATCGCCGACTGCCGGGCAATATGGCCAGCACCTGATCGCCATCGTCGATACCCAGTGCCACACGTGCTGCCGCACGGTCAGCACACATCGGAATAAGTGCCGCCAGCGGGTGACCAACAAAAGTTGCCGCCACACCGTGTGCCTGCAGCAGCGCGGGTTCAAACGGGAACAGGCACAGAACATGGTCAACACACTGGCGCATCTTTTCCAGCCGATCAGCGCGCCAGGCCCAGACGGACGGACTGACGAAATGCACGGTCTTGACACCATGACGCTTGAGGTCACGCTCCAGATCGAGGTTGAAATCGGGTGCGTCCACACCGATAAACAGGTCGGGTGGCTGTGCCAGCAGGCGCTCACGCAGGCGATTGCGGATAACCACGATTTCGCGGTAATGGCGCAATACTTCGACATATCCGCGCACCGCCAACTTGTCGCTCGGCCACCATGCATGAAAGCCACGCTGCACCATCGCCGACCCGCCAATGCCGCTCGCAACCAGGCCCGGCCAGCGCGCTTGCAACCCCTGCAGCAGCAACCCCGCCAACAGGTCGCCTGAGGCTTCACCTGCCACCATGGCGACTGCCGGTGTGGCTGGCGGCGCAGGCCCGGTGTCGGCAGCGCTTGCCATTTTCCGCTAGCGAACGATCCCGCGTTGCGCATCAACCCGCGCCAGGAACGCCAGCATCAGTTGCACATCGTCGATTGCCTGAGGATGGCTTTCAGCAAGCTGTGCAATCCGGCCACACGACTGCGCGAGCGCCAGGTTGTCTCGGTACAAGGCCTTGTACATCGCCTTCACCGCCGCCACGCGCTCGGTCGAGAAACCGCGACGCCGCAAGCCTTCGTAATTCATCGACCGCGCCGCGGCTGGCTGACCCTGGCACATGGCAAACGGCGGCAGATCGGCAAACAACAGCGAACACATGGCCGTCATGCTATGTGCGCCTAGCCGAACGAACTGGTGAACGATGGTAAAACCGCCCAGGATGACCCAGTCACCGACATGCACATGTCCGGCAAGCTGTGTATTGTTGGCAAAAATCGTGTGGTTGCCAACCACGCAGTCATGCGCCAGATGCACATACGCCATGATCCAGTTGTCGTCGCCAACGCGAGTCAAGCCGCCGCCGCCGGGCGAGCCGATA
>JANLVB010000546.1:0-16817 GCA_031363785.1 Betaproteobacteria bacterium | reverse complement strand
GTTTGTCTGCTGCCCGAGTTCCTGATCCTCAAGTACAACGTGCCGTTCTATTTTGGCGGCACCTCCCTTTTGATCATCGTCGTGGTCACCATGGATTTCATGTCACAGGTGCAGAACTACCTGATGTCCCAGCAATATGAGTCACTTTTGAAAAAGGCAAGTTTTAAATCCACCTGAGGCATGGAACCATATGTCGAAAGACGATGCAATTCAAATGCAAGGTGAGTTTGTGGAGAACCTGCCCAATGCGATGTTCCGGGTGAAACTGGATAACGGGCATTTGGTGCTGGGGCACATTTCGGGAAGGATGCGGATGCATACATCCGCATCCTTCCGGGTGACAAGGTAACGGTGGAACTGACGCCCTACGACCTGAGTCGAGCGCGGATTGTATTCAGGGCAAAGCAAGAATTGTTTAGGAGAACCATATGAAAGTTTCGGCTTCGGTCAAGAAAATTTGCCGTAACTGCAAAATTATCCGGCGCAAGGGCGTTGTGCGTGTGATCTGTACGGATCCGCGGCACAAGCAGCGCCAGGGTTGAACCGCTCGCGTTTTAGAGGACGAACATGGCACGTATCGCTAGTATCAATATTCCGCCGCAGCAGCATTCCGAAATTGGCCTGACCGCCATCTTCGGCATCGGCCGCACCCGCGCTCGCAAGATTTGCGAGGCCTGTGGCATTGCTTACTCGAAGAAAGTCAAGGACCTGACCGACGCCGAGCTCGAGAAAATCCGCGACCAGGTGGGGCAGTTCACCATCGAGGGCGACCTGCGCCGCGAGACAACCATGAACATCAAGCGATTGATGGACATTGGCTGTTACCGCGGGTTCCGCCACCGCCGCGGCTTGCCGATGCGCGGTCAGCGCACGCGTACCAACGCGCGTACCCGCAAGGGCCCGCGCAAGGCCGCCGCATCGTTGAAGAAATAACAGGGACCTGAGAAACCACCATGGCAAAACCTCCCGTCAATACAGCCGCGCAGCGTGTGCGCAAAAAGGTCCGCAAGAACGTTGCCGACGGTGTCGCGCACGTGCACGCGTCCTTCAACAACACGATCATCACGATCACAGATCGCCAGGGCAACGCGTTGTCCTGGGCATCCTCCGGTGGCCAGGGTTTCAAGGGTTCGCGCAAATCGACGCCCTTTGCCGCCCAGGTGGCGTCCGAGGTTGCCGGCCGGGCCGCGGTCGAACAGGGAATCAAGAACCTCGATGTTGAGATCAAGGGCCCCGGCCCTGGTCGCGAGTCCTCTGTGCGTGCTTTGGCCGCGCTGGGTATTCGCATCAACATGATTGCTGACGTGACGCCGGTGCCGCACAACGGCTGCCGGCCGCAGAAGCGTCGCAGGATCTGATCGCCAACCTGGTTGGCAGACAGGCTGGTTTTGGTGCTGACGTGACTTGGAGACAAGTCGGCCTGCACCAACACCGCGTTTTCAACAAGACCACCGCCAGCAGCGACAGCTGATGGCTCCCGCAGTTCTCTGCGGCAGATGACACAAAGGAAGTTCAAGTGGCACGTTATCTAGGCCCCAAGGCCAAGTTATCACGCCGTGAAGGCACCGACCTGTTTCTCAAGAGTGCGCGGCGCGCCATCGGGGACAAGGCGAAGTTTGATTCCAAGCCGGGTCAGCACGGACGTACTTCGGGCGCTCGTACGTCCGACTACGGCCTGCAGTTGCGCGAGAAGCAGAAGGTCAAGCGCATGTATGGCGTGCTGGAGCGCCAGTTCCGCCGCTATTTTGAGGAGGCTGACCGGCGCAAGGGCAATACCGGTGCAAACCTGTTGTTGCTGCTGGAGTCGCGGCTGGACAACGTGGTCTACCGCATGGGTTTCGGCTCCACACGGGCGGAAGCGCGCCAGCTGGTGTCACACAAGGCGCTGGCGGTGAACGGCCAGTCGGTGAACATTCCGTCTTACATGGTCAAGTCCGGCGACGTGATCTCGGTGCGGGACAAGTCGAAGAAGCAAAACCGCGTGGTCGAGGCCCTGCAGCTGGCGCAGCAGGTGGGAATGCCGGCCTGGGTTGAAGTAAGTATTGACAAGGCCGAAGGTACTTTCAAGAAAGCCCCCGACCGTGACCAGTTCGCTGCCGACATCAACGAGTCCCTGATTGTCGAGTTGTATTCGCGTTAACCGCCTGTCTTTTTGAATTCGTTCCTGAACCGCGGGGCACTGTGGTTCAGGTGCTTCACCAGCCTTACCGATGTAACGAATCGGGGGTATTGAGAGGAAGTCTGCATGCAAACAAATCTGCTGAAACCCAAAGCCATCAATGTTGAGCAACTCGGTTTGAACCGCGCCAAGGTGGCGCTGGAGCCGTTCGAGCGTGGTTATGGCCACACGCTGGGCAATGCCCTGCGCCGCGTCCTGCTGTCGTCGATGCCGGGGTATGCGGCAACTGAGGTCACCATTGCCGGCGTGTTGCACGAGTATTCGTCGATCGACGGTGTGCAGGAAGATGTCGTCAACATCCTGTTGAACCTCAAGGGTGTGGTGTTCAAGTTGCACAACCGCGAAGAAGTGACCCTGAGCCTGCGCAAGGATGGTGATGGTGTGGTGACGGCTGCCGACATCCAGACGCCGCACGATGTCGAGGTGATCAATCCCGGGCACGTCATTGCGAACCTGTCGCACGGCGGCAAGCTCGACATGCAGATCAAGGTGGAGAAAGGCCGTGGTTACGTGCCGGGCACGATGCGCCGCCATGGCGATGAGCCGACCAAATCGATCGGCCGCATTGTTCTGGACGCGTCGTTCTCGCCCGTCAGGCGCGTCAGCTACACAGTGGAGAGTGCCCGTGTCGAGCAGCGCACCGACCTGGACAAGCTGGTGGTGGAGATCGAAACCAACGGCGCCATTTCTGCCGAAGACGCAGTGCGCGCGTCGGCCAAGGTGCTGGTGGAGCAATTGGCGGTGTTCGCGCAGCTCGAAGGCGGCGAACTGGCAGCCTTCGATGCGCCGGCACCGCGCGGCAACGCCCAGTTCGACCCGATCCTGCTGCGTCCGGTGGATGAGCTGGAGCTGACGGTGCGTTCCGCCAACTGCCTCAAGGCCGAGAACATCTATTACATCGGTGACCTGATCCAGCGCACCGAAAACGAGTTGCTCAAGACCCCCAACCTGGGTCGCAAGTCGCTGAACGAAATCAAGGAAGTGCTGGCTTCGCGCGGCTTGACCTTGGGCATGAAGCTGGAAAGCTGGCCGCCCGCCGCCCTCGAAAAACGCTGAAAAATCTTCGCCCCTCGGGGCTTGTGTGCAAAGGTAGTACCTGATACGGCTACCCCATTAAAAATGTAATCTGAAGGAAAGCACCATGCGTCACGGACACGGACTACGGAAACTCAATCGCACCAGCGAGCACCGCCTCGCCATGCTGCGCAACATGATGAACTCCCTGATCGCCCACGAGGCGATCAAGACCACGCTGCCCAAGGCGAAGGAACTGCGCCGCGTGGTGGAGCCGATGATCACCCTGGCCAAGGTGGCCACGGTTGCCAACCGCCGCCTGGCGTTTGACCGCCTGCGCGACCGCGACAGCGTCAGCAAGCTCTTCGACCAGCTCGGCCCGCGCTACAACGCGCGCCCGGGTGGCTACACCCGTATCCTGAAAATGGGCTTTCGTGTCGGTGACAATGCTCCGATGGCGCTGGTTGAACTGGTAGACCGCCCGGAGGTCACAGAAGCACCTGCAGCCGACGCCGTAAAGGCCGAATAGGGTACAATCCAGACTTACCGCGCGATGGAGCAGCCTGGTAGCTCGTTGGGCTCATAACCCAAAGGTCGCAAGTTCAAATCTTGCTCGCGCAACCAAAATTTCAACCTGCGGGTTGATGTCAAAACGGCCACATCAGTGGCCGTTTTGTTTTGTCGCCCGCAATTCACACGGCGCGGACGATCACCGTCGGACCATGAGTCAATCTCATGGCGCCCCAGCATAAACATGGTGTCTGGTGCCGAGGTGTTTTCCTGGATACTCTGCTCTGCGCCGCAGCGCTGAGAAGATTTTTTTGCGGGCGGGCCAAGGTGGCGGCGACGAGCGAAGCCGTACAAGCGTACGACGCGAACCGCAGGCGCCAGATTAGCCTGCGCTGCAGATGGATTCTCAGACTCTTGGGCTATCTTCGCAGGACAGTCATGACCCACGTTCAGCTTTGTTCATCGGCCCACGAGGGCCAGTCGTTCCCGGTTCAGGCATCCCCGCCGGAGATGCCATGACGGAGGAAACCGTACCCAGCACAGCTGGCCGCAGGCGCGCGGGTCGTTCCAGCGGCACCATTCGGGTGGCGCCACCCACCACCAAGTACCGCAAACTGCAGCACCGTTTCCCCACTACACCGGTGGTCTCGGAGGATGAGCTGGAGGCCATCCACGACGCCTCGCTGACCATCCTGGAAGAGATGGGCATGGACTTCATGCACGACGAGGCCCGTGCGATCCTCAAAAAGGCGGGCGCCGACGTGCGCCCGGGTTCCGAGCGCGTGCGGTTTGATCGCAACCTCGTTCTCGATGCAATCAAGACCTGCCCCTCCGAGTTCACGCTGCACGCGCGCAATCCGCAGCGCAATGTACAGATCGGTGGCAAGAACCTGGTGTTCGCGCAGGTCGCCAGCCCGCCCAACTGCTCCGACCTGCAGGGCGGGCGGCGCGCTGGCAACCAGAAGGACTTTCGCAACCTGGTGCGTCTGGCGCAGCGTTACGACGTGGTGCATGCCAGTGGCGGCTACCCGGTCGAACCGGTCGATCTGCATGCCTCGATCCGGCACCTGGACTGCCTGTCCGACATTGCCAAACTCACCGACAAGCCGTTCCACGCCTACTCCTTGGGCAAGGAGCGCAACCGCGATGGGCTGGAGATCGCCCGCATCGCGCGCGGCATTTCGCTTGAGCAGATGGAGCGCGAGCCTTCGTTGTTTTCCATCATCAACAGCTCATCGCCGTTGCGCCTGGACACGCCGATGCTGCAAGGCATCATCGAGATGTCCTCGCGCAACCAGATCATCATGCTGACGCCGTTCACACTGGCGGGTGCCATGGCGCCGGTGACGATTGCGGGTGCCCTGGCGCAGCAAAATGCCGAGGCACTGGCCGGCATCGCATTCACGCAGTTGGTGCGCCCCGGTGCGCCAGTGGTTTATGGTGGCTTTACCTCCAATGTAGACATGAAGACCGGCGCGCCGGCTTTTGGCACGCCGGAGTACATGAAAGCGGTGCTGGCCGGTGGCCAACTGTGCCGCAAATACGGCATTCCGTACCGCACGTCGAATGTCTGCGCCGCCAATACCGTCGATGCGCAAGCTGCCTACGAGTCGGTTTTCTCGCTCTGGGCGGTGATCCAGGGTGGTGGCAATTTCATCATGCATTCAGCGGGCTGGATGGAGGGTGGCTTGACGGCGTCGTTCGAGAAGTTCATCGTCGATGTCGACCTGCTGCAGATGGTGGCCGAGTTCCTGACGCCGCTCGACGTCAGCCCGGCCGGTCTGGGGCTGGATGCCGTGCGCGACGTCGGCCCGGGTGGTCACTACTTCGGCACGGCCCACACGCTGGAGCGATTCGAGACCGCGTTTTATTCCCCTATCGTCTCGGACTGGCGCAATTTTGAGACCTGGGAAGAGGCGGGTAGCCCGACAGCGATCCAGAAGGCGAACGCGGTATGGCAGAAGGAACTGGCGGCCTACGAGCGGCCACCGATGGACGCGGCGATTGAGGAAGAACTCGATGCGTTTGTGGCAAGGCGCAAGGCCGAAGGCGGGGCTCCAACGGACTTCTGATATTGCCGGACAATCAACTTGAATCGCGACTAGACGAAGGAAACACAGCGTGAAGACGACAGCGCAAGTAGTGGTGATCGGTGGTGGGGTGGTCGGATGTTCGGTGCTCTACCACCTGACCAAAAAGGGCTGGAAGGACGTCATGCTGCTTGAGCGTGACCAGCTCACGTCGGGCTCCACCTGGCACGCGGCCGGCGGCTTCCACACGCTCAACGGCGACCCCAACGTCGCAATGCTGCAGAGTTATACGGTGGGGCTGTACAAGGAGCTGGAGGAAATCTCCGGTCAGTCCTGCGGGCTGCACCTGTCGGCTGGCATCATGCTCGCCGACACCCCTGAGCGCATGGAGTTCCTCAAGACCACGGTGGCCAAGGGCCGTTATCTCGGGATGTTTACCGAGATCATCTCGGTGTCGGACGCCAAGAAGTATTTTCCCCTGATCGAGGACCGGCATTTTATCGGCGCCCTGCTGGACCCGAATGAAGGCCACCTCGACCCGTCGGGCACCACCTATGCCTATGCCAAGGCGGCACGCATCGGCGGCGCGACGATCGAAGTCCAGACCAAGGTCGAAGCCCTGGAGCAAAAGCCCGACGGCAGCTGGCGCGTCATCACCAACAAGGGCGTGGTCGAGTGTGAACATGTGGTCAACGCCGGTGGCCTGTGGGCGCGTGAGGTCGGCCGCATGGTGGGGCTGGAGCTGCCGGTGCTGGCGATGGAGCACATGTACCTGGTGACCGACGAGATACCGGAGATCGTTGCCTACAACAAGGAGTTCGGCAAAGAGGTTGGCCATGTGATCGACTTCGGTGCCGAGTGTTACCTGCGCCAGGAAGGCCGGGGCATCGTGTTGGGCGCCTACGAAAAAGCTTGTGTACCCTGGTCCCCCAAAGAGACACCCTGGAGCTTTGGCCAGGAGTTGCTGGCGCCCGACATTGATCGCATCGCGCCGTCGCTGGAGGTCGCCTTCCGGCACTTTCCGAAGCTGGAGCATGTCGGCATCAAACGTGTCATCAACGGGCCATTCACCTTTGCCCCTGACGGCAACCCGCTGGTCGGGCCGGTGCAGGGCCGCACCAATTTCTGGTCTGCCTGCGGCGTGATGGCCGGCTTCAGCCAGGGCGGTGGAGTCGGCCTGGCGCTGTCCAACTGGATGGTTGATGGTGACCCGGGTTTCGACATCTGGGGCATGGATGTGGCGCGTTATGGCGACTGGGCCACCCGCAGCTACACCAACGCCAAGGTGCGCGAGAATTATTCGCGCCGCTTCAGCATCCGTTTCCCGAACGAGGAGCTGCCGGCAGCGCGTCCATTGCAGACCACGCCCCTGTACGACAGCTTTGTGGCGCAAGGCGCTGTCATGGGTGACTCCTGGGGCATGGAAACTCCGCTGTGGTTCGCGCCAAAGGGGGAAAAGGCGCACGACATCGTGTCGTTCCACCGCTCGAATGACTTTGCGCCGATCAAGGCCGAATGCCTGGCGGTGCGCAACGGGGTCGGGGTGACCGAGATCGCCAACTTCGCCAAATACGAGATCACCGGTCCTGGCGCCGAGCAGTGGCTGTTGCGGGTGATGACCAACACCATGCCCAAACAGGGCCGCCTGATGCTGACGCCCATGCTCAACCACCAGGGCAAGATCATTGGCGACTTCACCGTGGCCAAGGCAGCGGAGCACCGGTACATGATGTGGGGCTCCAGCCAGGCCCAGATCTACCACATGCGCTGGTTTGAGCAGACGCTGCCGAAGGACGGCTCGGTCAAGGTCGAGCCGCTGGGCATGAAGCTGATCGGCCTGTCCATCGCCGGGCCGAAGGCGCGTGAGGTGTTGCAACGGCTGACCGATGACGATGTCTCGAACGAGGCGTTCAAATTCATGGACTACCGCGAGATGGACGTCGCCACCGTGCGTGCCAAGGTGAACCGGGTCACCTATACCGGCGACCTGGGATACGAAATCTGGGTCGCTCCCGAATACCAGCTGCGCCTGTACCAGGGCATCATGGCCGCCGGTGCCGACCTCGGCATCCGCAACTTCGGCATGCGCGCCCTGTTGTGCCTGCGTCTGGAGAAGAACTTCGGCACCTGGTACCGCGAGTTCCGGCCCATCTACGGGCCGTTTGAGGCCGGGCTGGATCGTTTCATCAAACTCGACAAACCCGATTTCATCGGCAAGGCCGCAGCGACCAAGGAAAAGCTGGAAGGCCCGAAACGCACGCGCATTTGCATGGTGGTCGATGCCATCGACTCCGACGTGATGGGCGACGAGCCGATCTGGGTGGATGGCAAGGTGGTCGGCTGGGTTACGTCCGGCGGTTATGGCCACTTTGTCGATCAGTCGCTGGCACAGGGGTATGTGCCAACCGGGCTGGTCAAGCCGGGCATGCATCTGGAGATCGAGATTCTGGGCGAGCGCCGCCCGGCGCGGTTGCAGATGGAGCCGCCGTTCGACCCGCAGGCACTGCGGATGAGGATGTAGCCATGGAGTGGTGGAATCGTGGCAACTGACACGTCTGCTGATCGGTCGCATATCGCCGTCCCAGCCACGCGAGCGCGGGTGGCAAGCAACCAAACCTTGCTGCAACTCCGCAGGTTGATGTATAGTTTTATACATTACCAAGTACGAAGCCAACTATGCACCGGACCCAAATCTATCTGCACGATGCCCTTTACGACGGTCTGAGAATCCGTTCGCGCAGCATTGGCGTCAGTATTTCAGAGTTGATTCGCCGCACACTGGAGAAAGACATTCAGAAAGACCCGGTGGGCGATGCTCGTGCCTACTTCGAGCGACTCAAACCGCTGGACAGCTTTTCGAGCGTCGATTCTGACGCCTATGTGCGCGATATGCGCAGCAAGAGCCGCATTTTGCGCAAAAACACATGACGCCCGAGCGCCTGGTACTGGACACCAACATCGTCATTGACCTGCTCAAGAAAGTGCCGTCGGTTGTCGAGCGTTTTCTCGTGTTGCTGGAAGCCCAAACCCGGTTCCTGATCTGCCCTCTCGTGGTCGCCGAGGTGTACGCCGGTGCCTTCAAGCGCGAACACAAAGACGTGGAAGCGCTGTTCGACCTGTGCCAACGCGTTGATATGGACATCCATACGGGGCGCCTGGCGGGTCTGTACGCCAATCAATATGCAAAAGCGTTTCAAGGTATTGCACTGGAAGACTATGTGCTGGCCGCGACCGCACGTGCCCACCGCTGCCCGCTATGGACACATAACCGCAAACACTACCCGATGCATGACATCGAGCTGTATGGAACATGAGCGCATCGCCAAAGAGTCGGGTTCGCTCGCCAGCAGAAGCGGTCAAGGCCGGGCTGTTACCGGGGGCGTATCGGCGGGCGCTCAGGATTTGATCGGCCTTCTGGTGGGGTTGCCTTTCGAACCCGACGCCAAGATAGGCGGGAGCTAACTCGTGGCCGAGCGCTACTCCGTCTGGTCGCTGCTCAAACACGCCATGGGTGGCCACAAGGGATGGGAGCGCGCCTGGCGCGACCCCGAGCCCAGGAAGAACTACGACGTCATCATCATCGGCGGCGGTGGGCACGGCCTGGCGACGGCGTATTACCTGGCGAAAAACCACGGCGTGCGCAATATCGCCGTCCTTGAGAAGGGTTATATCGGCTCGGGCAATGTGGGGCGCAACACCACTATCGTGCGCTCCAACTACATGATGGAGGACAACACCGCGTTTTACGAACACTCGCTGGAGTTATGGCGCGGATTGTCCGAAGATCTGAACTACAACGTGATGTTCTCGCCGCGCGGTTACCTGTACGCGGCGTGTTCCCAGGCATCGCTGGATGGCTGGGTGCGCCGCGACAACATCATGCGCCTGAACGGTATCCGGGCCGAGATCCTCAGTCGTGACGAGATGATGAAGGAAGCCCCGTATCTCGACTACTCCGACCAGGCGCGCTTTCTGATCTACGGTGGTGCCTTGTTGCCGGACGCCGGCACGGCGCGTCACGACGCGGTTGCCTGGGGTTATGCGCGCGCGGCTGATCAACTGGGTGTGGACATCATCCAGAACTGCGAGGTGCTGGACTACCAGTGGGCGGGCGAACGCATCGTGGGCGTCAAGACCTCACGCGGGGACATTGGCGCGGGCAAGGTCGCGGTGGCGGTAGCCGGGCATACCTCGGTGATGGCGAAAAAGGCCGGGCTGCGCTTGCCGATCGAGAGCCACATACTGCAGGCCTTCGTCACGGAGTCGATCAAGCCGGTGGTGCACCATGTGGTGGTCTGGTCGGCCACCTATTTTTATGTATCGCAGTCTGACAAAGGTGGCCTGGTGTTTGGCGGCCACATCGACCGCTACAACAGTTATGCGCAGCGCGGCAACCTGGCCAATGTGGCCGAGACGACGCAGGGTCTGGTGAGCCTGATTCCGTTCTCGTCGCGCCTGCGCGTGTTGCGCAACTGGGGTGGCATCATGGACATGACGCCCGACGGCAGCCCCATCATCACCACCACGCCGGTGCCGGGCCTGTACCTCAACGGCGGCTGGTGTTACGGCGGTTTCAAGGCCACACCGGCCTCAGGCTGGTGTTTTGCCCACACCATCGCCAACGACAAGCCGCATGTATACAACGCCGGCTTCACGATGGACCGCTTCGCACGGGGCCGTTACATTGATGAGGCCGGTACCGGCCCTTACAACCACCTGCAGTAGGGGCCCAGAACCATGCTGAGAATCCAATGCCCCTGGTGCGGAGAGCGTGACCACGAAGAGTTCAGCTACTTTGGGGACGCCACCAAAATGTATCCGCCGCTGGACGCGCAATTCCATGACGAATGGGTCGAGGCCGTATTCATGCGCGATAACCCCAAGGGCATCCACACCGAATTCTGGCAACACACGCTGGCCTGTCGGCGCTGGCTGGTGGTGCAGCGGCACACCGTCACGCATGACATCGTGGCCGTCATGCCGGCACATGAAAGGCCTGTGGCATGAGCGGCCCATCCACGGCGCAAGGCGCCTTTCGCCTGCCCACTGGCGGCAGGATTGCGCGCGGCGAACCGCTGACGGTAAGCCTCGATGGCAAGCCTATCGTCGGGTTCTGCGGCGATACCGTGGCGTCTACCTTGCTTGCCCATGGCACCCATCTGGTGGCGCGTTCATTCAAATACCACCGCCCGCGCGGCATCATGGCGGCTGGCATCGAGGAGCCCAATGCGCTGCTGACGGTGGGTTCCGGCAACCGGCAGGAGCCCAATATCGCGGCCACGGTGCTCGAGGCCCACGACGGCCTGCAGACCTTCACGCAGAACGCCTGGCCCTCGGTGCGCTTCGACCTGATGGCGATCAACTCCCTGTTGTCGCCGATCTTTGTCGCAGGTTTCTATTACAAGACTTTCATGGGCCCGACGCGCGGGGCCTGGATGTTCTACGAACACTTCATCCGCAAGGCAGCGGGCCTCGGCTTGGCAACGCAAACGCCGGACCCGGATCGGTACGACTGGCACCATGTGTTCACCGATGTGCTGGTGGTGGGTTCGGGCCCGGCCGGATTGACTGCCGCGCTGGGCGCAGCGCGTGCTGGCCTGGAGGTGACCCTGGTGGAGCAGGATTTCGAGGCCGGAGGCTGTCTGTTGTCGTACCCGCTGGGCAGTGAGGCGGCGTCGTGGCTTGCCGCCATGTTGCGCGATCTCACTGATACCGGGCGCGTTCGCATACTGCTGCGTGCCACGGCTTTTTCACTGTATGACGGCAACACGGTCGGGGTCGTTGAGCGCTCGGCGCCGGGTGTTGCCGACGCGGCGCGCGGTGTGCCGCGCCAGCGGCTGCACGTGGTACGGGCGGCAAACATTGTCATGGCCTGCGGCGCCATTGAGCGGCCGCTGGTATTTGCCGGCAACGACCGCCCTGGTGTCATGCTGGCCGGTTCGGTGGGCACCTATGTCAACCGGTTTGCCGTCCTGGCCGGACGGCGTGCAGTGTTTGCGACGAATAACGATGCAAGTTACGCTGATGCCATCGCCCTGGCCATGGGCGGCGCCAAGGTGGTGCTGGCAGATGCTCGCGCCGAGGTCGGCTCTGTCTTGCTTGCCCGCGCCGGTCTGGCCGGTGTCGAGGTACGCCCGGGCAGCACGGTCACGCAGACGCTGGGCGCTCACCGCGTGCGGCAGTGCACCGTGGCACGTTTCGATGAGGCGAGTGGCCGCGCGAGTGGTACGGGCGAGCGCATCGAGGTGGACCTGGTCGCCATGTCCGGCGGTTGGACACCTACTGTGCACCTGACTTCGCACCGCGGCATCAAGCCGGTCTATGACGCACAACGGGCGAGCTTTGTGCCCGGTGGATTTGATCGCCGCCATTTCGGCGCCGGCAGCATGCTCGGTACCCACACCCTGCAAGCGGCCGTGCAAAGTGGCTGGCAAGCAGCGACGGCTGTGGCATCAGCCAGTGGCAAGTCGATTGTGGGTGCTTGCCCTGCGGCTGCGGCGACTGATCCGGGTTCGATGGCGTTTGTGCCCGTACCGCCGGTGGTAGCGTCGGGCAAGCCGGTGGACAAGGCCTTTGTCGATTTCCAGAGCGACGTGTCGGTGGACGATATCGAGTTGGCGCACCTCGAAGGTTATGTGTCGGTGGAGCATCTCAAGCGCTACACCACGCTGGGCATGGGCACGGACCAGGGCAAGACCTCGAACCTCAACGCCCTGGCCATCATGGCTGGAAAACGCGGCATGGATATCCAGGGCGTGGGCACCACCACGTTTCGGCCACCCTATTCGCCCACGACCCTCGGTGCGCTGGCAGGGCGCAGCGTTGGCGCCCACCTGGCTGCCGTGCGCCGCACCGCCATGCACGACTGGCATGTGGCCAACGGCGGCTTCATGATGGAAGCCGGTGCCTGGAAGCGGCCACTGTGGTATCGCAGCTTTGGCGCCAATTTGTCCGAAGCGTATCAGGCCGAGATGGCGTTTGTGCGCGATCAGGTGGGGATGGCCGATGTGTCCACCTTGGGCAAGATCGACGTGCAGGGGCCGGACGCGGCGGAGTTTTTGAACCGTGTCTATGTGAACGGGTTTGCCAAGCTGCCCGTTGGCAAGGCACGTTACGGCTTCATGTTGCGCGAAGACGGCATCGTGATGGACGACGGCACCACCAGCCGGCTGAGCGAGACCGAATTCTTCATGACTACCACCACGGCCCAGGCGGCCAAGGTGATGAGCCATCTGGAGTTTTTGCTGCAGGTGGTGTGGCCCGAGTTGCGTGTCACGGTGGCTTCCATTTCCGACCAGTGGGCGACCATGAGCATGGCCGGCCCGAAGACGCGCGATGTGCTGCAAGCCGCCTTCCCGCAGATCGACTTCAGCAACGAGGCGATTCCCCACATGGGGGTTCTGGACACCGAACTCTCGGGCGCATTGCAGGGGGTACGGGTGCGCATCATTCGCCTCACCTTCTCGGGCGAGCTGGCGTACGAGGTGTATGCCCCGACCCACCATGGGCGGCTGATCTGGGAGCATTTGCTGGAAAGTGGCAAACCCTGGAACCTGCGCCCCTACGGCTTGGAGGCGCTGGGGTCGCTGCGCATAGAAAAAGGCCACGTGGTCGGCTCCGAGATGGACGGCCGCACCACACTGGACGATCTGGGCATGGGCCGACTAGCCAGCAAGATAAAGCCGTTCTGGGGCGATGCATTGCGCCGCAGTGAACACCTGTCCCGTGATGACCGCCCAACGCTGGTGGGGCTTGAGCCGGCCGAAGCGGGGGCGGTGCCGTCGAATGGTGCCATCCTGTTTTTTGCCGACGACAGGATTCAGGGCCATGGCCGTGGCCATATCACCTCCACCGCCTACAGCAAGGCGGTGGGCAAGAACATCGGGCTGGGCCTGCTGCAGGGCGGCACCAAACACATAGGCCAAGAGGTGATAGCCGCCTCGCCAGCGCAGGGCAAGCAATACCGTCTACGTGTGGTGGACCCGTGTTTCCTGGATGCTGAAGGAGTGCGTTACCGTGGCTGAAACACCATCCGCCCATGTCGCACCCGGGCGTCTGGTGCGCAGTCCGTTCGAAGGCCATGCGCCGTTTGAAAAGCCGTCGCGTGACGGGGCCCTGGGTGTTGTGTTGCGGGTTGGGACTCTGGCCAGCGTGGTGCAGGCCAGCACCTGGCATGCAGGCATCGACGCTTTGGTCCTGGCCTTGGGCTCTGCGGTATCGGGCACGCCCCCGGCCGCCCCGGGCCACACCGTGCAAACCCCGGCCGGCCTGCTCATGCGCACCGGTCCGCAGGAGTTTCTGCTGGTGTCAGAGCAAGCGCAGCAGCAGGTGGCGGCACTGCGCCGCCATGTGCTGCCCGATATCGGCTCGGTGACTGACCTCAGCCACGCCCGCTGCCGCATCCGCGTCGAGGGTGAGCGCTGCGCGGATACGCTGGGCAAGTTGTTTGCACTCGATTTGCGCGCGCCGACTTTTCCGCTCGGTCAATGCCGGATGACGGGCCATCACCACGTGCCGTGCCTGCTGCATCGGCTGGAGGCCAGCAGTTTTGATGTTTACGTGTTCACCACCTATGCGTTTGACCAACTGGCAACGGTGATTGACGCGGCGCTGGAGTACGGTGTGGCACTGCGCTGATGTCCGAGAGTCCCGGCATGCAGCATTGGGACTTCATCATCATCGGCGCCGGGTCCGCAGGATGTGTGCTGGCCAACCGGCTGTCGGCCGATAGCCGCTGCAAGGTATTGGTGCTGGAGGCGGGCGGCACCGACCAACGGCCGTCGGTGCGGGTGCCGATCGGTTATGCACTCACGTACCGGGATCCGGCGGTGAACTGGATGTACCAGACACAGCCCGAGCCGGCGCTTGGCGGTCGTAGCTCCTATTGGCCACGCGGCAAGGTTCTGGGCGGCTCCAGTTCCATCAATGCCATGGCCTATGTGCGGGGGCTGCCGAGTGACTACGAGCATTGGCGCAATATGGGCAATTTGGGCTGGGGTTGGGCGGATGTGTTGCCCTTCTTCAAACGCAGCGAAGACCACGCAGCCGGTGGCAGCGACTACCACGGCTCCGATGGTGAATTGAGCGTGAGCGACATTGCGAATCAGGTACATCCGCTGTGCCGGCAGTTTCTGCGTGCGGCAAACAGCCTGGGCTTTCCCTATACCTCCGACTTCAACGGGCCGCGGATGGAAGGTGTGGGAATCTACCAGGTCAACACCCGGGGCGGCTGGCGCGAATCCAGTGCCAGCGCTTTCCTTCGCCCAGCGATGCGGCGCGGGAATCTGTCGCTGTTTACCGATAGTCTGGCCACGCGCCTCCTGCTGCAGGGGCGGCGTGTTGTTGGTGTCGAGTATTTGCGCGGCGGCAAGTTGCAGCAGGCTGCAGCAGGAGGTGAGGTTTTGTTGTGTGGCGGCGCCATCAACTCACCGCAGTTGCTGCAGCTCTCCGGTATTGGTGATGCGGCGTCGTTGCAGACCCTGGGCATAACCGTGGTGCAACATGCACCGCTGGTGGGCCGCGGCTTGCAGGACCATCTGCACGTCACGCATGCCTACCGCGCCACGGTGCCGACCCTGAACGACGATCTGTATCCGTTTGGCGCCAAGGTTCGCGCTGCCGTGCGTTACCTGCTGCGACGCGATGGACCGCTGTCGATGAGCGTCAACCAGGCCGGCGGTTTTGTGCGCAGTGAGCCAGCCCAAGACCAAGCCAATATGCAGCTGTATTTCAACCCGGCAAGTTACAGCAGCAAAGCGCCGGAGCGGCGGCGCACCATGAACACCGACCCGTTCCCCGGGTTCTCGATGTCGGTGCACGCCTGCCGCCCGAGCAGCCGCGGCAGCATTGCGATTGCATCGGCCGACGCCTGGGCCGCACCGCTGATCAGGCCCAATTACCTGTCGACCGAGAAGGATGTGCTTGAGGCGCTGGCCGGCGCCAGGTTGCTGCGGGCGTTGGCCGCAGCCAGCCCGTTGCGCGACATCATCCATAGCGAAATACTGCCTGGTCCGGGTGCGGTGAGCGACGATGACCTGCTGCAGGACTTCCGTCAACGTGCCGACACCATCTTCCATCCAGTCGGCACCTGCGCCATGGGGCCGTCGCCGGAGCACGCCGTGGTGGACTCCCGTTTGCGTGTGTACGGGATCACCGGGCTGCGCGTTATCGACGCCTCGGTGTTCCCGTGCATCACATCGGGCAATACCAACGCCCCCACCATCATGGTGGCAGAGAAGGGCGCTCAGATGGTTTTGCAGGACGCAGCTGGGCGTCAGCCCGCCTCCACCTCCACCAGGCAGTCATAGAAAGTCGGCCCGCGCCCCAGATCGGTCAGTTGCTGGCTGGTGAGCTCGTTGACGTTCTTGCCGTCCAACCCGAGCTTGCGCCACCAGATGCCCATGCCGTTGACGACACCGGGGCGGGCGCGCGGCGAGACTTCGAGCTTGCAGCGGTAATCGCCGCGCTGGTTGAACACCCGCACGGTGGAGCCGCTGTGCAAGCCACGGCGCGCCGCGTCCTGCGCGTTCATCTCCAGCAGTGGTTCACCCTCGATGTCGCGCAGACTCTTCACGTTGACGAAGGTCGAGTTGAGGAAGTTGCGCGCTGGCGGCGAGATCATGGCCAGCGGGTAGGTGGTCGAGCTGCCCACGCTCTCGTAGTTCGGCAAATGGTCTGGCAGGCCATCCAGCCCCTGCGCGGCAAGTCGCTCGCTGAAAAACTCGCATTTGCCAGAGGGTGTGGGGAAGTTACCCTCTGCAAACGGCATGTCACTGAGTCGCAGTGTGGCAAAACCGTTGGCCAGCAATTCGTTGAATTCAACCGCATCACCGAACGCTGAGCGGCACAGGGTTTCGTCACTGTCGGCAAAACAGGGGTTGTCGAACCCCATATGCCGGGCCAGGTCGCGGAATATCTGGCTGTTCGGCCGTGCCTCGCCCACCGGCGCGATCGCCGGGCGGTTCAGCAGCACGTCGGTGTGGCCATAGCTTGCGTGCACATCCCAGTGTTCCAGCTGGGTGGTGGCAGGCAGGATGTAGTCGGCATAGCCGGCGGTGTCGGTTTGAAAATGCTCCAGCACCACG
>JANLVB010000543.1:0-12243 GCA_031363785.1 Betaproteobacteria bacterium | reverse complement strand
GCCAGATCATCCTGAGCAGCACCGGGCGCGCCCGCAGCCAGAGCGGCAGCGCGGCTGACTGCCCCTGAGAGTGCGCTGAAAGCCCGGGTGGCTGTCAGCGGCGCACTTCGTCCACCAGGGTCTTGAACTCGTCGATGTCTTCGAAGCTGCGGTAGACGCTGGCAAAACGCACATAGGCCACTTTGTCGAGTTTTTTCAGCTCGCGCATCACCAGTTCACCAATGCGGCTCGACAACACCTCGCGCAGGCCCAGATTCAGCAGCTTTTCCTCGATGCGCTCGATCGCGCCGTCCACCTGCTCGGTGCTCACCGGGCGCTTGCGCAACGCCAGCTTCATGGATGCCAGCAGCTTGGCACGCTCAAACTCGATGCGCCGGCCATCCTTCTTGACGATGGCCGGAAAGTTGACATCCGGCCGCTCGTAGGTGGTGAAGCGTTTCTCACATGCCGCGCACTGGCGCCGGCGGCGGATGAAGTCGCCGTCCTCGGCCACCCGTGTCTCCACCACCTGGGTGTCAGAGTGGCCACTAAACGGGCATTTCATTACAAATTCAGCGGTAGACCGGGAAGCGGCTGGTCAGCGCGTGCACCTTGACGCGCACCGTGTCAAGGTTGGCGGCGTCGCGCGGGTGGTCCAGCACATCGGCCACCAGGTGTGCGGTCTGGCGTGCCTCCTCGTCGCCGAAGCCGCGCGTCGTCATGGCCGGGGTGCCGATGCGCACGCCGCTGGTGACCATGGGTTTTTCCGGGTCGTTCGGAATGGCGTTCTTGTTGATCGTCATGTGGGCACTGCCCAGCACTGCCTCGGCTTCCCGTCCGGTGATGCCCTTGCTGCGCAGGTCCACCAGCATGAGATGGCTTTCGGTGCGCCCGCTCACGATGCGCAGGCCGCGCTCGGCAAGTGTGCGCGCCACGATGTCGGCGTTGCGCATCACCTGCGCCTGGTAGGCCTTGAAGCCGGGTGACAGCGCCTCCTTGAAGGCCACCGCCTTGGCCGCGATCACATGCATCAGCGGGCCGCCCTGCAGGCCCGGGAAGATGGCGCTGTTGATGGCTTTCTCATGCTCCGGCTTCATCAGGATGATGCCGCCGCGCGGGCCGCGCAGGCTCTTGTGGGTGGTGGAGGTCACCACGTCGGCATGCGGCACCGGGTTCGGGTACAGGCCAGCGGCGATCAACCCGGCATAGTGCGCCATGTCGACCATGAAAATGGCACCAACGGCGCGCGCCACCTTGGCGAAACGGGCGAAGTCGATCGCCAGCGAGTAGGCTGATGCACCGGCGATGATGAGTTTGGGGTGGTTCGCATGGGCGATGCGCTCCATCGCGTCGTAATCGATTTCTTCCTGCGCATTGAGCCCGTAACTCACCACCTTGAACCACTTGCCGCTCATGTTCAGCGCCATGCCGTGTGTCAGATGCCCGCCTTCGGCCAGGCTCATGCCCATGATGGTGTCGCCCGGGTTCAGGAAGGCCAGGAACACCGCTTCGTTGGCCGATGCGCCGCAATGCGCCTGCACGTTTGCGGCCTGCGCGCCAAACAGCTGCTTTACACGGTCGATTGCCAGTTGCTCGGCCACATCGACATGTTCACAACCGCCGTAGTAGCGCCGCCCCGGATAACCTTCCGCGTATTTGTTGGTGAGTTGTGAACCCTGCGCCGCCATGACCGCGGGCGAGGCGTAGTTTTCACTCGCGATCAGCTCGATATGCTGTTCCTGGCGCGCATTTTCAGCCTGGATCGCGGCCCACAATTCGGGGTCGGTGTGTTCGACAAGGACTGAGCGGTTGTACATGGCAATGTGCTGGGTAATGGTGATCTAAGGGGTGCTGCGGCCACCGGCGCCGCAGCGTCGCTGCCGTGCCGTGCTGGCCGGGTTCAGGACTTGAACAGGCTCGCCACTTCGTCTGCCGACCCGGCGTCGATAACCACCGGGATCAGCTTCGCCGGGGCCTGCGCTGGTGTGGTTGGCACCGGGCGACCGGCGGCCACCGACTGCAGCCTGGCATGCTCAGCCAACACCTTGCCGGCGTATCCGCTGTCGCCATCGTGGTTTGCGGCGCCGACGTAAAAGCGCAGGCCGACTTCCAGCGAGCCGGCTCGGGCGATGCATTCCTGCAGCACTTTTACGCCCACCCGCAGGTTGGTCAGCGGGTCGAAGGCGGCCAGGGTGCCGCCAAAATTGTCGTATTTGTCGCCATGGATCTTGGTCATGACCTGCATCAGGCCCTGGGCACCCATGGCGCTTTGTGCAAACGGGTTGAAGCCCGATTCGATCGCCATGATGGCCAGAATCAGCGTCGGGTCGAGTTTGGTCTTTTGTCCCAGTGCATAGGCCTCGGCGACCAGGGCGCTCAAGGGTTCTGGCGCCACGCGGTACTTCTTGCTCAGCCAATAAGCAACGCTGGCCTGCTGTTTCGGCAGGTCCTTGGGGTCTACCGCGGTGGCGCGGTCTACCGCCTCAGCCGCTACAGGTACCTCATCTGTGTCGGCGACGATCTGACGCGACTGCAGCCAGCCCATCAAATGGCTTTCGCCGATCTCACGGATTTCCGGGCGCAAGTTGAGCGTCAAGGCGGCAAACACCACCGCCAGCCCGACCAGGGCAAATCCATTGTGGGTGATCTCCATCAGGCCACTGGCCATGTCGCTGGTGACCGTGCGCAGACCGTCGACAAATTTTCTGCTTGTGTTCATGAGTCTTCCTTCTTTCACGCGGGGCCGTTTGCAAGGGCACTGCAGGCCCGTGGTTGCGCCGGGGCACATCACGTTGGGTTGGGACGCCTGCGCCATTCTGCCTCGTTGTTGCTTGGCAGGGCCGACGAATGAATTCGCCGGACTGGGCGGGCTTCGGGTTAACCCTCGTTTCGAGGATTGATCGGATTCTAGGTTGGCATCATATAACTAGTCAACAATAACAAAGCGATTTGATATATCAATTGTTTCTAATCAGTCGAGCGTCAGGTTGGCGTTCTGGGGCCGCTTTTTGTCTATCGCGCATGCGGCTTCGACTACCCTTGTGGCTGGGTCACTGCATTTTTTACATTCGTGCCCCTTGACCTTTGGCGCCCGCCGTTGAAAACTCGTTCCATGCAAACAGCTCCGATAACTGGCTCTGAATGGTTACGCCGTGTCGTTTGGGGCCTCGGCGCCCTGTTGCTGTTGTGGCTGGCGGCGTGGCTGCTGGTGCCGCCCTTGCTCAAGCAGCAGATAGAAAAATCAGCCAGCGAACAACTCGGGCGCAAGGTCACGGTGGGGCAGATCGACTTCAAACCCTGGACGCTGGAGTTGACGCTGCAGGACCTTGCAATCGCCACGCAAGACGGGACGGCGACGCAATTCCAGTTCAAGCGCCTGTATGCCAACGCGGAGATGGAATCCCTGCTGCGCCTGGCACCTGTGGTGCAGACGCTGACGCTGGAGGCACCCCAAGTGCGCCTGACGCACCTCGGTGCAGGCCGTTATGACGTGGACGACCTGATCGCCCGCTTCAGCAAGCCGGCCGCCAAACCAGACTCCGAGCCGCCCCGATTTGCGCTCTTCAACCTGACGGTGGTGGGCGGCAGCTTCGACTTCGACGACCGGCCGGTGGCCAAAAAGCACTTGCTGCGCGAGCTCAACCTGGGGATTCCCTTCCTCAGCAACCTGCCGTCGGACCGCGACGTCAAGGTCGAGCCGCGGCTGACCTTCAAGCTCAATGGCAGCCAGTTCGACTCCGCCGGGCAGACCGCGCCGTTTGCGCCCTCGCGCAAGACCGACGCCTCGCTGCAGTTGCGGCAGCTTGATCTGGTACCTTTTCTTCCCTATTTGCCCGCAGGCCTGCCGGTGCAATTGCAGCGGGGCGTGTTGGGGGCAGACCTCAAGCTGGCCTTCGAGCAGAGCCCCACGCCGACCGTGCGACTGACTGGCGGCCTGCAGCTGGCCGGAATCAAAGTGGCAGACAGCAGGGGTGGCCCGTTGTTGACACTCGACGGTATGACGCTGGCGCTGGACGATGTGCGGCCACTGCAGCGCATCGTCAAGCTGGCCTCGCTGCACCTGGTGGCGCCACACCTGCTGGTGACACGGGACGCCGCTGGCGCACTGAACCTGCTGCCGGGCGTCGCGGCACAAACTGACGCACCGGTGGCGGCCGCGCCCGCCGCGCCGACGGTGGCGGGCGAGGGATGGAACCTGGCATTGGCGAAGTTGTCGCTCCAGGGTGGTTCCTTGGAGTGGGCGGATGCCACGGTCAAGCCGGCAGCGGCGGCGCTTTTGCACGAATGGGACCTGGAAGCGAGTGATCTGGCCTGGCCGATCGAGCGCGCCGTCCCGTTCCAGGGCGCGCTGGCGCTGCGTCAGCCTGGCAGTGGCAATTCGGTGCCGTCCGGCAAGAGCGCCGCCGCACCGGCTGGCGACGATGCCAAACTGGTGTTCAGCGGCACCGCCACAGACAAGCTGGCGAGCCTGAAACTGGCGCTGGCCAACCTGTCTTTGTCGACCGGTGCGCCCTACCTCACGCAGTTTCTCGAACCCACGCTGCGCGGTAACCTGAGCACAGAGATAGAGCTGGCCTGGACCGCGCCCGACCTGCTGGTCAAGGTCTCCTCGCTGGTATTGGGTGACCTGGCACTGGCGGCGGCGGGTGGCAGCGGCAAGACCGAGCTGGCATCGGTGCGCAAGATCAGCGTGGCGCAGCTGCAACTGGACCCGGCGAAGCGCAGCCTCAGTGTCGGCAAACTGACGATTGACCAGCCGCGGTTTGCGCTGCTGCGCACGGCGGACAAACAATGGATGTTCGAACGCTGGCTTAAGCCTGCCAGCGTGTCGCCGCCATCCAGCGTCGGCCCGGGCAGCCCTGGCGCGCAAGGAAAAGACAAGCTGGCGCCCGTCGACAAGACAGCGCCATGGGTCGCCACCCTGGCCGAACTCGCGCTCGAGGGTGGTGTGCTGCAGTTCGAAGACCAGGCCCAGTCCAAGCCGGTAGTCTTTGAGCTGGCGGCCCTGAAGCTGGCGGTCAAAAACGCGACCGCCGATGGCACCCGGCCGACTCCGGTGCAGTTTTCGGCGCGACTGAACAGCGCGCGCAACCAGCCCGGGCAGCTGGAATACCGCGGTACGGTGCAATTGCAACCACTGGTGGCGCAGGGTGCCGTGCTGGCGACGCTGCTGCCGGTACACCTGTTCGAGCCCTACTTCGCGGCTGGCCTGAATATCGAACTGTTACGGGCTGACGCCAGTTTCAAGGGCGACGTCCGGTATGCCGACGCGCCCGGCGGCGCGAGTGTCAAGCTCAGCGGTGACTCGGCGCTGGAGGATTTCCGCGCCAATACTCTGGCGGCCGGGCAGGGCGGCTTGCAGTTGGCGGAGGAACTGCTGACCTGGAAAGCGCTGAGCTTGCGCGGCATCGACGTCGCCCTGAGCCCGGGCGTGGCGACTGCGATGTCGGTGAAGGAGACCACCCTCAGCGACTTTTTCGCCCGCCTCATCATCTATGCGGATGGGCGTATCAACCTGCAAGACCTGGTCAAGGGTGCTGCCGGGCCGACGGCGCCACTTCCGGTTGCGGGGACCAGCGCACCGGCCAGCGTGCCTGCGGTTGCGGCTTCGGCGGCCCCGCCCGCGGTTGCGGCCACAGCCACTGGCACCGGGCTGGAGCCCATCATCAACATCGGGCCGGTCAGCCTGATCAATGGCAAGGTGCTTTTCTCGGACCGCTTTGTCAAGCCGAACTACTCGGCCAACCTGAGCGAATTGACCGGCAAGCTGAGTGCCTTCTCGTCGCAGGCGCAGCAGGGCCAGGTGCAACTGGCCGATGTCGAACTGCGCGGGCGCGCCGAGGGCACGGCCTCGCTGGAAATCCTGGGCCGGCTGAACCCATTGGCGAAACCGCTGGCGCTGGACATCAAGGGGCTGGTGCGTGACCTGGAATTGGCGCCGTTGTCGCCCTATTCCATCAAGTACGCGGGGCACGGCATCGAACGCGGCAAGCTCAGCGTCGACGTCGCCTATCTGGTCAAGCCCGACGGCCAACTCACGGCGAGCAACAAGCTGGTGCTCAACCAACTGAGTTTTGGCGACAAGGTGGAGGGCGCGCCGAACAGCCTGCCGGTGCGCCTGGCGGTGGCGCTGCTGGCCGATCGCAACGGCATCATCGACATCAACCTGCCGATCAGTGGCTCGCTCAACGACCCGCAGTTCAGCCTCGGCCCGATCATTTTCAAGGTGATCGTGAACCTCATCGTCAAGGCCATCACAGCGCCGTTCAGCCTGCTGGCCAGCGCCTTTGGTGGCGGAGGAGATGAACTCGGCCAGGTGGCGTTTGCACCCGGTTCGGCCGCCCTGCTGCCAGAGGCGCGTGCGGGCCTGGACAAAGTGGCCCGGGCCCTGGGCGAGCGCCCGGCGCTGAAGATGACCGTGGTCGGCACCGCCAGCATCGAGGCGGAGCGCGAAGCCTTCAAGCGCGAACGCCTGTTGGCGTTGCTGCTGGCGGAAAAGCGCCGTGGCCTGGTGAGGTCCGCCAGCGCCACCGGGGCCGCCGAGGCGGCGGCGGTCAACTCGGTATCGGATACCGAGCGCGCGGCTCTGCTCAAGGAGGTCTACAAACGCGCCGACATCGTCAAACCGCGCAACCTGGCCGGTGTCGTGCAAGACATCGAGGTGGCGGAAATCGAGGCCCTGCTGCTGGCCAATATCGCCGTGACCGACGACGCGATCCAGGAGCTGGCGCTGCAACGCGGCATCGCCGTCAAGGACTATCTGAGCTCGCAGAAGCTGCCGGTGGAGCGGCTGTTCCTGGGTGCTGCCAAACCGGTTGTGGCAGACCCGAAATGGTCACCACGCGCTGAGCTCAACCTGGCCAGTAACTGAACCCGGCAGGTCAATTCGCAGGTCGCCCGGCCGGTGGTCACTATTAGCGGCGAAAATACCCGGTTCCCGGAACCACCAGGCCACACCGTGGCCACAGCGACGATGATTGCCTCCACCAAGAACAGCGACCTGCAACAGCTCGACGCCCTGACCGCCGGTGCCTTTCTGGCGCCCACCTCCGGCGAGCGCGGCACCCGCATCCGAGCCTGGCTGGCGAGTGACCCGCCGCTGGAGCAACTGCAGGAGGTGTTTCGTGAACTGGGCGCCCGTGACAAGGGTGCGGCCCGGCCGGTTCGTGAACGCCTCGACGAGATCCGCCGCGCCAAGGTGCAGGAAGCTCTGGCAGCCGAATGGGCCGCGCGTGCGCAGGCCCTGCTGGCGGTGGGCAAACTCAACATCGCCGATGCGCTGGCCTGGCAGCGCGACGCTGCCAAGGCCGGTGCGCCGCTGAGCCGCGAGCCACTGCTGACGCTGAAGGCGCAACTGGCCGAGCGCGTGCGTGTGGTGGAAGACCTGCAACACCGCGTGCAGGTGCAGCGCGAAGCCGCCGTTTTGCTGGCGCAACGGGTGGAAGTGTTGTCCACCAAGCCGTGGACCTCGGCGCAGCTGGTGCTTGAAGCCCTGCGCAAGGACGTTGCGCATTGGCAACAACAGGCCGGCGATTTGATGGCCGACGCGAATTGGCCCAGTGTCGACATGAAGTACCCGCCATTGCTGGAGTCGTCGCGTGGCCAGTTGCTGGCGGTGTGGGACGCATTCCAGAATGCGCTGGCGCAGGCCGTGTCGGCAGCCGCCGACCCGGCCGCTGCGTTGCCTCCGGTGCCGGTCTGGGCGGACGAACTTCGCCAGGCGCGTGGTGTGCCTGCTGAGGCGACTGCGCGCCCGGCCAAGCCGCGTATCGATCCGGAACTGCGCCGCCAGGCCAACGAACAGGTACGAGGCGTGCTGGCACACCTGGAAGCGGAAATGTCGCAAGGCCATGGCAAGGCCAGCGCCGGTGCCGCATCTGCGCTGCGCAATGCGCTCAAGGATGTGGGCCGCATCATCGATGATGCCCTGGAGGCGCAGGCCCACGCGGCGCTGGCCGCTGCCGGTGAAATGGAGGGCTGGCAGCGTTGGCGCGCCGACCAGTTGCGCAACGAGTTGGTGGCACGTGCCGAGGGCTTGTTGCAGCGCCCGAGCGGCCAGGCGATTGGCGGGCGCAAGATGCAGGAGAACCTGCGCGGCTTGCGCGAACAGTGGAAACAGACGGACCAGGGTGGGGTGCCCAACCATGCCTTGTGGAAGCGGTTTGACGAGGCCTGCAACGAAGCCCACAAGGTGGTCGAAGCCTGGCTGGAGAAAGTGCGTGCCGACGCGCTGCTGCACCGCGCGCAGCGCCTGGCCTTGATCGGGGAACTCAAGGCCTGGGCGGCGGAAAACCGCTCGGCGCGTGATGGTGACTGGCGCGGCTTCTCGCGCCTGCTGCACGAGTTCGGTGACCGCTGGCGCGACTGTGGTCATGTGGGAGACAAGCTGCTTGCCGAGTTGCAGCCGTTGTGGCTGGCGGCCATAACCGAGGCGGCCCAGCCACTGGAGACACTGCAGGAGCAGAGCCTCGTGCAGCGCCAGGCCATGATAGCCGAGGCGCAAGTGCTCGGTGCCGCCAGCATGTTGCGTGTGGATGCGGTGAAGGCGCTGCAGCAGCGCTGGCAGGCCGAGGCGCAGGCGATGCCGATTGATCGGCGTCTGGAGCAGAAGTTGTGGGACCAGTTCCGCAAGCCGATCGACGACGCGTTTGCGCGCAAGACGACCGAGCGCGAGCAAGCCCAGTCGGCCCTGGGTGAACATGACCGGCGCGTGCTGGAGGCGGCGAAGGCGCTGGACCGGGCGAACGCCTCTGGTGACGCGCAGCGTATTCGCGCTGCCATGGCGGCACTCGACGCCGCCCTGCGCGGCCAGGCAGTGGCGCAGACACAGGTGCAGGTGGCGGTGGCCGCCGATGTGCCCAACACCTTGACGGCCCTGCCAGAAGCCGCCGCCAGTGTTACAGCACAGCTGGCAGCGGATGATGGCGCCGCGCAGCCGCAGGCAGCGCAATCGGTGGCCGCACCAACACCAGCCATTGCCATTGCCGCAGCGCCGAAAAAGGTGGTGGCGATGCGCGGCGATGATCGCCCGGGCATGCGCAAGGCTGAGCCTGCAGCCCCGGCCCGCGGGGGCAAGTTCGGTGACCGCCGCGACGGCGGACGACCCGGTGCGGGTGGCCCGGGTGGGCCTGGCCGCGGTCGCGAGCGTTTTGGCGGCGGCAGCGGTGGCGACGACGGCGCAGCGCAGGAGCGTGCTGCGATGGGCCCACGCCTGGGCGACACGGCGTTTCGCGCCCAGCGCGATGCGCTGGAGCGGGCCCAGATGGCGCTGCGTACACTGGCCAGCGCTGCCCATGGCGAGGCCCTGACCCATTTGCTGCATGCCTGGGAAAAGCGTGATCCAGCCGCGCTGCCGCCAGCCCAGGGTTTCGGGTCCCGCGTCACCAGTGCCCAACGCTCGCTGTGGCAACAGGCTCTCGCCAGTACCCCGTCGGCTGGCGCGGACACCGCACTGTTGCGCCTGGAGATGGCGGCCGACGTGCCGACGCCGGCGCCGTATCTCGATGCGCGGCGCGCGTTCCAGCTGCAGTTGCTGACCCGGCGCAATGATCCTGCGCCGGCCCAGACCTGGGCCCAGGATGTGGCCGGTGTGCTGGCTGGCAGTCATGCGCCCGAAGTGCACAAGCGTCTGCAAACCGTGCTGAAAGTCCTGCTGCGGCCCTGAATTGGGGCCGTATCGGCCGGTGCTGTCTACAGGCGCGCCAGCGCCAGGTGTTCCCTGCGACAATGGTTTGCGGCTGCTGCTGCTGCTCGTCGGCGCGCCGTGTCATATTCGAATCGGGAGGCTGAATTTGGACTCCGTGAAAGACCTGCTCCGACGTCTGGAGCAACTCAACGCAATCGGCGCTTCGCTGTCCAAGGAGCGCGACATTACACACCTGCTGGAGAGCATCCTGCTGGCCGCCAAGGCCATCACCAACGCCGACGGTGGCACCTTGTACCGCATGCTGGACGACCACACGGCGCTGCGCTTCGAGATCCTGCGCACCGATTCGCTGCGTATTGCCATGGGCGGCACATCGGGCAGCCCGATCAGTTTTCCCAACCTGCCCCTGCTCGACGATCAGGGTGCGCCGAATGACTCGCTGGTGGCGGCCTATGCGGCCATCCACCACCAGACCGTCAACATCGCCGATGCCTACGACGCCGAGAATTTCGACTTCTCGGGCACGCGACGCTTTGACGAGCGTACCGGCTACCGCTCGCGGTCCTTCCTTGCCGTGCCGATGAAGAACCACGAAGGCGAGGTGATCGGCGTGTTGCAGCTGATCAACGCCCAGAAGCCCGGCACACGCGAGGTCGTGAGTTTCTCCACCTCCGACCAGAGCCTGGTCGAGTCACTCGCCTCGCAGGCGGCGATCGCGCTGACCAATCGGCTGCTGATGTCGCAGCTGGAGGAACTGTTCGAGTCCTTCATCAACCTGATCAATTTGGCCATCGACGAAAAATCGCACTACACCGGTGGCCATTGCCAGCGCGTACCGGCCCTCACGATGATGTTGGCCGAGGCTGTCAACGCCACCAGCGACGGGCCACTGGCAGACTTCACCATGGACGACCGGGACCGCTACGAGCTCAAGATCGCCGGTCTGCTGCACGACTGCGGCAAGGTCACCACGCCGGTGCATGTGGTGGACAAGGCGACCAAGCTGCAGACCCTTTACGACCGCATCGAACTCATCGACACCCGGTTTGAGGTGCTCAAGCGTGATGCGGAAATCGCCGCGCTGCGCCGGCAACTGGAGCGCCGCAGCCGGGTCGACGCCGACGCCGAGGGCGCCATCTGGTCGGACTACCGGCTGGAGATCGAGTCACTCGACGATGACCGCAACTTCCTGCGCAGTACCAATATTGGCTCCGAGGCAACCGACGATGCCGCGCTGGCCCGTGTGCGCCGCATCGCAGGCGGGCGCCTGTGGCGCAATGTGGAAGGTGTGCAGACCGAATTCCTGACCTCCGACGAGCTGGAGAACCTGAGCATACGTGCCGGTACCCTGACGCAGGCCGAGCGCAACACCATCAACCACCATATCGTGGCCACCATCAAGATGCTGGAGAAGTTGCCCTGGCCGAAACACCTGCGCAACGTGCCGGAGTATGCCGGTGGCCACCATGAACGCATGGATGGCAAGGGTTACCCCAAGGGCCTGACGCGCGACGAGATGTCGGTGCAGGCCCGCGTGATGGGCATCGCCGACATCTTCGAAGCATTGACGGCAAGTGACCGGCCCTACAAACCCGGCATGAAGTTGTCGCAGGCCATGGGCATCATGCAGCGCTTCAAGTCCAACGGGCACATCGATCCGGACCTGTTCGAGGTGTTCGTGCGGGAGAAGGTGTACCTGCGTTACGCCGAACAGTTTCTCGACCCATGGCAGGTGGACGAGATCAAGTTGTAGCCTCAGGCCTGAAAAACGCGTCAAACAAAGGCAGCAAGGGCGAAAACTCCTGTGCGAAGCGCTGCGGGTTGACAAAATAGGCCTCGCTGCTGACGGCGAAAAATTCATCCGGCGAGGTACTCGCATAAGCATCCAGCCACACCGGCGCTCCACCAAAACGTTGCTGCAGGCTGAGCCGGTCGCAAAAGTCGAGGTAGGAGGCTTGCAGTGCGTTGTGCCACAGGCGGTGCGCGGTTGCCGCGCCCTGGCTGCCCATGAACCCCGGCGGCAGTGGCGGGCAGCCATCGGCCACACCACCGCGCATGTCGAGTTTGTGCACGAACTCGTGAATCACCAGGTTGTAGCCCTCAGCCGCCGTTGCCCCCGCCGCCGCCACGTCCTGCCAGTTCAACGTGACCGGCCCGTCCTGCATCGCCTCGCCGCTGAGTTCTTCGTGGTAGTGGTGCACGACACCGTCGTCGCCAACCGTCTCGCGCCGCGCCAGCACGGCGCCCGGATGCACAACGATGCCTACAAAGTCGTTGTACCACTGCACGCCCTGGTAGGGCGCGTTGATGGCCAATACCGGCAAACAGGCCTGGGCCGCGATCGCCACAGCCATGGCGTCGTCGACCTGCAGGCCGTGTGCACCATGAAACTCCTTGTGCGCAAGAAACTGGCCACACAGGCGGCGCAGCGCCTCACCGCTGGCTGGGCCATGGCGCAGCAGGAACGGGTAGGCCTCCAGCGTTTGCAGCCATAGTGCATGCGGCACATCCCGTACGCGCTTGGCAAAGGGTCTGCGCAGTGTATCCAGCCAGCCTGCCATGGCGTGCGCGTTTTACACCGTAGGCGCCGGCAGGCGCAGCAGCTGGCAGGCGCCGCC
>JANLVB010000442.1:0-3109 GCA_031363785.1 Betaproteobacteria bacterium | reverse complement strand
GCACCCCGAGACGCCGGTTTCTGGGGCGAGCTGGCCTACCGGGTGGAGCGCGCGCTGCAAAAGCGCGACCTCACCATCCGCCAGGAAGAACAGCGTCTGCAGCAGTTTCTGTCGGCCATCGAAGCTTCGCCAAACGGCGTGCTGCTGCTCGATCCCGCGGACCAGATCGAGTGGTGCAATTCGGTGGCTGCCCAGCACTTCGGGATCGACCCCACACGAGACCGTCAGCAACGCATCACCAATCTCGTGCGGTCCCCCGCTTTCATCGCGTACCTGCATGCCGCGGTTTTTGACGAGCCCGTGGTGTTTCCTTCACCGACGGGGCAGGGCACGCTGTCGGTGCTGGTCAGGGCCTATGGCGACAGCCAGAAACTGGTGCTGACGCAAGACATCACTGAAAGAGAACGCGCTGAAGCCATGCGCCGCGACTTCGTGGCCAACGTGTCGCACGAGATCCGCACACCCTTGACGGTATTGACCGGCTTTGTCGAGACCCTGGCCAGCCTGCCCTTGACCGAACCCGAGCGCCAGCGCGTGATGACGCTGATGCAGCAGCAGACCGACCGCATGCAGGCGCTCGTGGGTGACCTGCTGCAACTGGCCCAGCTCGAAGGAAGTCCAAGGCCGGGCGCCGAGCGCTGGCTGCCGGTGGCACCCTTGTTGCAACGAGCCTTGGCCGATGCGCTTGCCCTGTCGACGGGCCGGCACCGCCTGACGATGGACGGCGGCGGTGACGCCGAAGTGGCAGGCAGCGAGGCGGAGCTGCTCAGCGCCGTCGGCAACCTGTTGACCAACGCTGTGCGCTACACGCCCGAAGGGCGCGCCATCGAGATTCGCTGGTCGCGACGAAACGACGGTGTCGGTTTGATCGAGGTGCGCGACAGTGGCATCGGCATCGCGCGCGAGCACCTGCCACGCTTGACCGAGCGCTTCTACCGTGTCGACGGCAGTCGGTCACGGGATACCGGCGGCACTGGCCTCGGCCTGTCCATCGTCAAGCATGTGATGCAGCGCCATGGCGGCGAAGTGACCGTGGACAGCGAACCCGGTAAAGGCTCCGTGTTCTGCCTGGTGTTGCCAGCGCTGCGCGTGCGGCAACTGCCTCGCGACCCGGCAGCGGTTCGGCTGGCCATGGCGCCTGCAACACCCGCAGTCTGATCAACGGTCGCCAGTGCGCCGATAGATCAGCGTCAGCTCTTCCCGGTCGGTCGGGCGTCGCGCCTGGCCCACGAGAGTCCAGCCATCCGGTGTCGCAGGCACCAGCCGCTGACGCACCACTCGCAACAGGAACTCGCAGCGCAACTGCGGACTGCTGCGGGCGTCAACCGTCCAGCGTCCCAGCGTCTCCAGCGCCGCGACCGAGGAAGGCGCCAACCCGGGCGCCTGGATGCAGGCCTGGGGTGGCACCTGTGCCGCCACTGCCCTGACCCAAGGACGTGCGCTGCGCGCGTAATCCAGGGGCTGCAGCCAAAGCGTCATGGCCAGCAACCAGCACAAGGCCACGCCGCTGGCCGGCAGCACCAGGCTCTTCCACAGCGCTTCTCGATGTCGGCCGGTGCGCCAGCGCACGATGGCCACCCAGGCCGCGCTGCCGAGCAGTGCAAAACACAGCGCCAGCGCAGAGAACCGGGGTTCGAACCCGGGCAGGAGCTTGAACACGTTGCGTGCCTGCCATGCCGGCACACCGGTGTGCAGCGCGGCGTAGACGAGCCAGAACCAGAGTGCCACCAGGGTGAAGAAGAACATCGAGAACCAGTCGATGGCCGCCGAAGCGCTGCGCTTCAGTGTGGGCAGCGCAAAGGCCGCCAGCACGGCCAGGGGCGGCAGGCCCAGCAACAGGGCGCGGTCGGAGCCTGCCATGGCCAGGTTGGCGGCGAGCGCCACCGCGACCACCGACAAGGGCACCGACAAGTGCCGGTAGCTGAGTTGGCGGCGCCAGCGCCACAGCGTCCACAGTGCCATTGGCCACAGCGGCCACATGAACCAGAGCCATTGCCGTGCCACCGCCTGCAGGTCGTCCGGTGTCATGGCGGCGGTGCGAAGTTTCCACGCCCCCATCGCCATCGCCATCAGGGCTGCTGCTGCACAAGCCGCGGCCAGCCAGGGCACCAGTGCCCGCACTTGCGCCATGCGCGACCAGCCACACACCAGCATGGCACCAGCACCCATCGCCATGGCCATGCTGGGAGCCCCGCTGCCTGCCAACAAGGGCAGGGCGGAAAGCACGGCCAGCCGCGATGCGCCGCGGCGATAGGGAGCCGACGCCAGCCCGTAGAGCCACAAGCCGCCGGCTGCCAACTGCACCAGTTCGGGCGTGGTTTCATGGCCCGGCAGCAGCAGGCCCAGCGCCGCTATCAAGGCCAGCACGGCGCCGTCGGCAATGGCCCGCGCATAGTCCACCGGGTGGGCTTCACCGCCAAACGCAAAAGGTACCGGCTGCGCTGCGTCCGTGCGTGCCAGATGCAGTGTGGTGTACCAGGTCAGCGCCAGCGTCAGTACCAACAGGGTGGCGAACGGCAGCCGGGCTGCCAACACAGGATCGAGCCAACCCGAACCCAGCTTGATGAAGGCGGCGCCCAGCCAGTGCGAGAGCAACGCCGTATCGGCCGGCACACCGCCCAGGCTGGGTGCCCACCAGGGGCTGCGGCCTTCGGCCATGGCCGCCATCTGGCCAAAGGCCGTGAACTCGGCGCCGCGCCAGGGTTCGCGGCCGACCAAGCCCGGCAACACGTAGGCCGCGCACAGCAAGAGCAAGGCCCATCGCGGCAGGCGACGAGCACCACGCTGGGTGACGAGTGCAGGCTTGGGGGTATTCACAAAATCATCATGCTAAGGCCGGCAGCTTTTGCAGGCGCCACTTGTGGCGTCTTGCAGTCGCCACCTTATGGCGCAAGACGGCAGCCAGGCGCGCGGGCAACAAAAAAGGCAGCCTGGGCTGCCTTCTGAAGCAAACACAGCCCGGGCTGTTTCCAGCCAACCGGAGCTGTGCAGCAGCGCTTCACCTCTTGAGGTGCTCAAACTTGTTGAGGAACTTCTCGACGAGGCCACACAGGTTGTCGTTGCTCTTTTGCGTGCCGGTGTAGAACGGGTGCGTCTCGCTGGTGGACTC
>JANLVB010000393.1:0-15717 GCA_031363785.1 Betaproteobacteria bacterium | reverse complement strand
CTTTGTGTGTGAGCTTGTACAGTCCCTATGCTGCCGCTACCGTTGGCCGCTGGTGATCGGATTCCTGGCCGGGGTGTTGCTGTGGTGGTGGTTGACCGTATTGCCGCATGGCGTGCCGATCGACGCACTTTTTCGCTCGGGCTGGCCAGTAGTTTTGACTTGGATTGGCGCGCTCGGCGCGGGCTTGGTGAGCGCCACCATCAGCGTAGCTTGGTCGGTCTATCGCGATGTGCGCAAACTGGCGCGCGAACCGGGTTTCGGATTTTGCAGCGGCCGCTCGACCGATGGCGACAAGACCGAGGGATTGACCGATTGGCTGCACCGAGGCATCCAGGGAGCGGCGGGTCTCTCCACCGGGCGACCATTGACCTTCCGGGACCTGTGGCTCGCGCCGGGTGGCCCGAGTGAATCCGATGGCACGCGCTCACCAAAGTCAATCGACCTGCGCATGATGACCACCTGCGTCAGCCACGGTCGCCCCTACGAACTGCCGATGAAGGACCAGTCGGTACGGCTATTTTTCAGGCCCAGCGAATTGAGCCGGTATTTCCCCAAAAGCATCATCACCCACCTGGTCAGCAACTGCAAACCATACGGTGTCGCTGACATGGAGTTCTACATCGGGCGCACTGTCGATGATGAGACGAGCGACCTCTGCGCGCCGAAGGAAAAACTGCCAGATATGGCCGTCAGCCCCTATCCGGAGCCTGACCCTCCACCCGGGTCGCCGAACCCGACCGGCGCCGGTGATCCTTGCAAGGATGCGCGCTTGTACGAACTGCCCCGTGGCGATCTGCCAGTGCTGGTTGCGGTGCGACTGAGCATGAATTTCCCGCTTCTGTTCCAGGCAGTGCCTTTATGGGCCATCGACCACGAGTACGGTCGGCTGCCGACGCGCCGCATGTACGAGGCGCCACGATTCAAGAGAGCCTGGTTTGCCGACGGTGGCGTGACGTCCAATTTTCCGCTCCATGTTTTCGACAACCCCTTGCCGCGATGGCCAACTTTTGGCATCTACATTGCCGAAAAGTCCCGCAAGAAGAAGTCCGACCCGGGCGAACCGGATGTCCCGTTCGCCATCACAACTTTCCATACCTCTGGGCGAAGCGAAAAGTGGATCGAGATCGGCGAAGCAGGCAATTCCGGCACGGGGGGCGACAGACGGGCCACCGGCGTGGGCGCCCGTCTCTGCGGGCTGGTTACCTCGGTGAAGGGCTGGACCGACAAAAGTATCAGTAAACACGGCACCGGTTTTGGCGCATATCTCTGGGGGCTGGTCGCCGCAGCCAAGGACTGGGCCGACAACGCCAACTTGCGCATGCCCGGCGTGCGCGACAGGGTCGTTATCGTCTACAAGAACGGCCAGACCAACGGCGGACTCAACCTGAATCTGACGGAAAAGCAGATACGCTCCCTTGCCTATGCCAACGGCACCAAGGCGGGCCGCGCGCTGGCAGAAAAGTTCCTGCCGGGTGGCCCCAAAAACAACCAGGCGCTCGATGGCAGTGCGGCTTGGCTCGACCACCGTTGGGTGCGCTTCAACTCCCACCTGTCCGCGTTGAAAAAACACATCGACGGCTTTGGCGATGCTCTGACGCCTGGCCACGGCACCTCGTCACTGGGTGACCAGATCACGCAGGCCACGCTTGCGCCGCCGCTGTACCAGGACAAGCTGTTCGAACCCAAACTGTCCCGGGACCAGGCCAAGGCTTTGCAATGTGCCGTCAATGCTCTGCAGCAACTCGAGGCAACACTGATGGCGGATGCAGTGAAGCAACCCTATATTGCCAAACCGCAATTCGAACTCAAGGCCCGCTCGCCGCTGTGATGCGGCAGGCCAACGCGCCACGCATGCCGACCTGCCACTCACTCCTGCAACGCCGCCCACATCTCCTGATCCCGCTGTGCGGTCCAGATGCGCGGATTCTTGATGCCGCGCGCTTCGTCGTAAGCGCGGCTGACATCGAATGGCAGGCAATGCTCGTAGATGAACACATCGCCAAAAAGCGGGTCCATGCTCTAGCGCGTGTGGGCCATAGCTGTTTTCAGTTACATGCCAGCCGCAGAGGCCACCTTGCCGCAGCGGTAAAAGGTCTCGACCCATTGTTGGGTGTAGTCCAGCGCCTTGTCGACGTCGGCGCTGCCCCGCATGGCCTCGCCGCGCCCCGGCACGATGGCGGTGGCGCCCAGAGTGCGCAACGCCTCCAGCGTGGCGGGCCATTCTTCCAGGTGCGCGTCACCGGTGTAGACACCGGCCCGGTATTCCACCAGGTCACCACTGAACAGGACTTTCTCCTGCGCGACCCAGGCGATGGTGTCACCACGGGTGTGGCCGGGCCCGGGATGCCAGATTTCGACCTGCACTCCGCCCAGGTCAAGGGTCAGCCGGCCTGGCACTTCGCCGCGCGTCGGGTCACCACCTCCCACCACCAGGGTCGGCCAGGTCAGGCCAGGCACACTTTGCGCGTTGCGAAACAGGCGCGGGAAACGCTCCATCTCGCTTTGCATGTCCTGTGCACCACGCTCGTGGATCAAATCCAGCGTGCCCTGGCTGGCGATGATCTCGGTCGCGCCTTCGTCCGCAAAGGCGCTGGCACCAAGCACGCGCACCGCGTGGTAATGCGTCAACAACACGTATTTGATCGGCTTGTCAGTGACAGTGCGGATACGCGCGATCAGGTCGCGCGCCATGGCCGGTGTCGCGGTGGCATCACTTACCAGGACAAACTTGTCGCCGATGATGACGCCCGAGTTCGGGTCACCCTCGGCGGTATAGGCCCAGCAGTGGGCACTGAGTTGCTCGAAAGTGATTTTCTTGTCCTCCAGGTCGGCCTGGGAGGCAAAGGCTTTTGGCACAGGGGTGCTGGACATGGCAATACTCCGTTGGTTCTGCCAGTTTAACGGCCACTCGGCTACATTGGCTTGATGATGGATGCCCTGTTTCGCCGTTTCGAGTCGCGTGTGGATGCCACCGCACTGCCGCCCAATGGTGCACCGCCGACCGGTCTGCTGGCCTTCTATTGGCACTTCATCCGCCAGACCCGCACGCTCTTCATGGCGATGCTGCTGAGTTGCCTGCTGGTGGCGCTGAGCGACACCGTGCTGCCGGTACTGATCGGCAAACTGGTGGCGCAAGACACCTCCCTGCTGCACCGCTCGATTGCCGACAACATCCGCTACGGCAAACCGGAGGTCTCCATGGGCGAAGTCATCGCCGCCACACACAAGGCGCAGGCAACAGATTTCTTTCTTGGCCTGCGCGACTGGAAGGGGCGCGGCGGGTTCGATGCCCAGGCGGGTGAACGCGGTGTGAATCTCTCTGGCGGGCAACGCCAGCGGATTGCCATCGCCCGCGTGGTGCTCAAGGACGCCCCGATCCTGATCCTCGATGAGGCCACTTCGGCGCTCGACAGCGAGGTGGAGCTGGCGATCCAGCAGCAGCTACTGGGACTGATGGATGGCAAGACGGTGATCGCCATCGCCCACCGCCTGTCCACGATTGCGCGAATGGACCGCCTGGTCGTGCTGGACCAGGGGCGCATCGTCGAAACCGACACCCACGCGCAGTTGCTGGCGCTGCGCGGGCACTACTTTGACTTGTGGAAACACCAGTCGGGCGGTTTCCTGCCGGCGCAGTTGCCGTCCAGGGGCTCTTCCCTTGCGGCCAATACCACCCAGCTCGCGGTCTGACGATCCAGATAGGTAGTTTCCCGAACTGAGGGAAATGCATCGAACTTTTACAAACCGCGGTATTCACATGCTTCAGCAGATGACTGTCATGCTGCGGCCGCTGCGAGCCCTCCGGGGATTGGTTCGGTTATTCTCATCGTCCTTACAGGAGCAACAAATGATCCAGAATATATTCGGCCGCCGCGCCCTTCTGTTGGCCACAGCCCTGCTGGTGGCGTCGTGCAGCACGATGCAGCCCGGCAATATGGTCAAGCTCGGTGGCAAGCTGTCCGGCGCAAACCAGGTGCCTGCGGTGGTCTCGGGCGGCAGCGGCACGGCCGAGGTGACCCTCAACAAGGACACCAACCTGCTTACCTGGAAGGTCACCTATTCGGGGCTGAGCGGCCCGGCGCGCGCGGCGCACTTTCATGGTCCGGCCACGACGGCGCAATCCGTCGGCGTGGTGCTTGGATTTGCCGGCAGCGTCGAGAGCCCGATCCAGGGCACGGCCACGGTAACACCGGCCCAGGCGGCGGACATCCTCGCCGGCAGGTGGTACGTCAACGTGCACACAGCTCAGAACCCAGGCGGCGAAATTCGCGCGCAGGTCGTTCCCGCAATGTAGGGCCTTGGGGCCCTTTTCTTTTCTTCAGCTCTTCAACATAACCATCTCTTAGTAAACATATGAAAAAGCATCTCTGGACCCCCATCGTTGCCCTGGCCCTTGCAGGCGGGTTTGTCGCAGAAGCGACAGCACAGGCCAATCCGAACCAGTTGATCGGTGCACGCAAGAGCGCCATGGTATTGCAGGGCAAGTATTTCAACCCGGTGCTCGCCATGGCGATGGGTGGCGTGCCTTATGACGCGGCCATAGTGAAGCGCAATGCGGACTACCTCGCGGTTCTTACGCAACTTGCCTGGGATGACTTTCAGCCGCACACTGTCGGCGGTGCGAACACCCGCGCCAAGGAAGACATCTATAAGGATGCCCCGAAGTTCAAAGGACGTGTTGATGCCTTTCAGGCGGACGTAAAGAAACTTGCCACTGCGGCGCAGGCCGGGGACCAGGCCGGCGTCACCGCTTCTGCCAAGACCGTGGGCTCCTCGTGCAATTCGTGCCATGAGGCGTTTACCACCATCGAGTGGCGGATCAAGGTTCAGTAGCAGCCGCGTCGTCAAAGCCGGGGTAACGCGCTTCTAGCCCTGTGCCATCGCCCATGCCGCGTGCGGTGCCCTTCTCACGGGTGATTCGCCCAATCCGCGCGCTCACGCTCGTAGTTGCGGCATGTGCGGGCACTGTGAACGGTTTCGCACAGGCAAACGTCAAGTACGGTCAGTACATCGCGAAGGCTGCCGGCTGTGTCGGTTGCCATACCGATAACAAACCAGGATCGGCGCCCTTCGCTGGCGGCCGTGCGTTGGACACACCGTTCGGTATCTTCTACGGTCCCAATATCACGCCGCACAAGGTGAACGGTCTGGGCGCCTGGTCGGAAGACGACTTCCGCCGCGCCCTGCGACGCGGAGAGCGCCGCGACGGCTCACACTACTTTCCGGCCTTTCCCTACCCCTCCTTTACCGGCATGGCCGACGCCGACGTGCGCGACCTGTGGGCGTACTTGCGCAGCCTGCCGCCCGACGCCCGTGCCAACCGCGCACACGAGCTCAAGTTTCCCTTTGGCTGGCGTTGGCTCGTCACGTTCTGGAAGTGGCTGTACTTCACGCCAGCCCCGCCGCTGGCCACCGCACCGATCGGCGCGACGGCCAGTCGCGGCGCTTACCTGACCCTTGCCCTGGGCCACTGCGGCGAATGCCATACGCCGCGCAGTTTTCTGGGCGGACCGAAGCTTGACCGGTGGCTGGCGGGTGCCAAGCTTGCCGAAGGACGCTCACCCAACCTGACGCCGACCCGGCTGAAAAAATGGGGCGACGCCGACCTGACGAAGTTCCTGCAGACCGGCCTGACGATGGAGGGTGACCTGGTGGCCGAGACCATGGGCGAAGTGGTGCAGAACACCACCAGCCAGCTCACGTCGGCAGACCAGCAGGCGATGGTCGCCTACCTGCGCTCGCTGCCACCGCTGCCGGAAGAGAAAAAATAGCCAGCGTGTCCGGCGGTATTGCCAGGGCGCCCGTGGCGGCTTGCCCGCCGCAGGGCGCGCCGCGGCCGACGACATGGCTGCGGCCATCGCCTACCTGCGTTCCGTTCCAGCCATGGTGGAAGAAAAGCACTGAATACGTCGCTTGTGCGGCGCGGCTGCTGCACCATCCTGACGCTCAGGACTTTGCGAACGCCTTGGCCTCTTCAAACACCGGCGCGAGGTCACCCAGTGCGGCAATCACCTCATCCAGTGTGCCGCCGAGTCGCCGGGCCAGAGAAGCCGGCAGTTCCTCCACCAGCGGGTTGCCGGCAAATCCGAACTCCAGTTTCTTGCTGATCTGGTTGGCGGCAAAAACGCAGGCGACCATGTCGGTATCAGGCATATCGGGCCCGTGCTGATGCCGGATGGTCTGCACCAACACCGGGGCAAAGCGCCATTTCTCCACCAGCATGGCGCCGACAACGGCATGGTCTACACCCGCAATCTCCTGCAATGCGTCGTGCAGGGAACTGCCATCACTCTGGCAACGCTGCAAGGCCGCCTGGAACTGGTGCGGCATGAACTGGGCAAAGACGGCCTTGCCAAAATCATGCAGGAGGCCGGCGATGAAACAATCCATGGCTTCCACCGACCCCAGCCGATTGGCCAGTTTGCGCGCAATGCCACCCGTGGCCAGTGAATGCAGCAGGTATTGCTGCGCATCGAAGCCGACGGCATTGGTGCTGGGCAACATGCCCACCGCGGCAATGCTCAAGGCCAGATTCTTGATCGAGTTCATCCCCAGGTGCACCACCGCATGGTTCACCGAGGTGATCTGGCGTGGCAGGTTGTAATACGCCGAGTTCACCACCTTGAGAATCTTGAGGGTGACCACCGGGTCCTTGTCGATCACCTGCACCAGGTCTTTCGGTGAGCAGTTCACGTCGCTGGTGAGTTGCAGGATGCGCTGCACACTCTTCGGGAAGGCCGGCATGCGGTCCACCGCAGCGGCGAATTTTTGCGACAGTTCGGGGGTCATGTGAATGGTCTGTCGGAGCGGCCGAAGGGCGTCAACGGCGCAGCTGTCGCGCGACGGCGCGTCGGCGCAGGGCGGCGGCAATTTCGTCGCGTATCTCCTGCTCCGAGTTCAGAGGCTCGGTGGCATTGGCAATGGGCACCAGCGTGCCACTCGCCGCGTCCCAATCGACCGGCCCGTAAATCGCCGGTTGACCGGTGTTGCGCAAGTACTGGTCGTACGCGTCGCCGCTGGAGTAATGCCAGAACTCCCAAGGGTAGGCCACAAAACCGTGGCCCTGCATCACGGCACTGATCTGGCGCCGGTTGTCGCGGGCTGCTGCGGACACATACGGCGAATCCATCGGTGTGCGTTCCGACATGTCGATATAAGGGGCGCCACGGTCCACCTCGGTGCCCGGCGCCTCGCGCAGCAGCACCGAGATGTCGATGGCACTGCCCGACATATGGGTGCCGAACTTGGGAACCGTCGCCACCAAGGCCGAGCAGCGCCGGAACATGAACTCGGCCGACGGCACCTGCCCACCCAGTTCCCACATGACCCGCTCCAGGATGGCATCAAACACTGCTGGCGTACGCCCCAGGTACTTCTGGATTTCACGGCTGCGAAAACCATCTTCCACCCGCATCGCCCAACCCAGCGTGTTCATCTCGCGTGCGGCACCGATGAAACCGGCTATCTGCCCCTGACGCAGATAAAACAGGCGCGGCAAGCCGCGCACATGCGCAGCAGCGGAAAAAACCACCTCGACACCAGCCTCGGCGGCGGCATCGGGCAGGGAGACCAGCGGCTCGCCACATTCCTGCACCGGATAAGGCAGGATGCACTCGAACATGAAATGCCAGGCCGCTTCGAACTGCTCGGTCCAGTAGGCGCGTTGCTTGTTGTCGTCGTGCATCAAGGCGTTCCTAAACCTCCAGCGCCGCAAGCCATTGGGCAGCGTCCCGCACCTGCACACGGCCGATGTCGGCCTCGGCCCTGCATTCACGTACCAGCTGGATCGCTTGCGCCTTCGGCCATTGCTCTGCGAAGCGCGCCAGCGCCCGGTGCGGCTTGGCATCCGACAGCTTGCATTCCACCAATAGCGACAGGGTGTCGCCCTCACTGAGACAAAAGTCAACTTCGGCATCGTCCTTGGTGCGAATGTAATGCAGTTCAGTCGCTGCGCCGCGCGTGTCCTGCTGCCATTGCACGTTCTTGAGCAGGTGGCAGGCCACCAGATTCTCAAACCGCAGGCCTTCATCGCCCTGCACCAGACCGGTGTCGTAAAAGTAGACCTTGGGCGCTTGCAGCGTAGCGCGGGCAATGTTGCGGTGCCATGGGCGTACCACGAACACGATGAACAGCGCCTCGAGAATGTCCAGATACTTGGCCATAGTCACTGGTGACAGGTTCAAATCACGAGCCAAAGACGCCATCGACAGCGGCGACCCCACCCGTGAGCGCAGCATCTCGGCAAACAGCCGCATCGCGTTGACCTCTTGCAGCCGTGAAAACTCCAGCACATCTTCCCGCACCAGACCGGAAAAGTAGTCGGCGCGCCAGCGTTGGGCGTCGGCTTCACTTCCGGCCAGCGCCGGCTCGGGAAAACCACCCCGTGCGAGCAGGTGCGTCAGCGCGAGCTGCGGCGACCCGTTGCTTGCATCGCACCACTCGCGAACCGACAGCGGGTGCAGGCGCAGCTTGAAATAACGTCCTGCCAGCGACTCCCCGGTTTGTCGAAACGTGTCCATGCGCGCGCTGCCCGTGACCAGAATGGCCTGACCCGGCGCGCGGCCGTCGTAAGCTCCCTTGAGCCAACTCTTCCAGTCCGGCATCTTGTGGATTTCGTCAAACACGAGCAAGGGTGCACTGTTGCGCCAGCTTTGGGATTGAATCACCGCCCGGTGCGTCGCCACGTCAAAGTTCAGGTATTGCCCGCCCGGGAATTCAGCGATCAGTTGCTGGCTCAATGTGGTTTTTCCAACCTGACGCGGGCCGGTGAGCAGCACCATTTTTTTCTGGAGGTCGTGGCGAACCTGATCGTCTAAATAGCGCCGCATGCGACTAATTTACACTAAAATGGCAAAAAGTCGCGTCTTTTTATCAAGGTGACCCCATTGATGCCATGCGACCAAACGCGAACCAGCGTCAATAGTTCAACTGCGCCCGCCCACCCTGCGCCGCCTCCTTGAGCGCCTTGGTGATGATGCCGGTGACCACCGTGGCGAAGTAACGCGCACCCCACCCGGCATAGCGCTCTTCGTCCTGGGGGGTGAGCGCCAGCACCCCCGGGCACTTGCCTGCGGCAGCCACCGCGCGCAGCGTCTGCTCGATGGCAGCCTGCACCACCGGCTCCTGAAAGCGGTTTTCGCAACCCATGGCATGGGCCAGGTCGTTGGGGCCGACAAACACCGCATCCACGCCGTCCACCGCAGCAATTGCGGCCGCGTTGGCCACACCCTCGGGTGTCTCGACCATCACCACCAGCACGATGCCCTCATTGCTGGCCTTCGTGTGCGCCGGCCCGCCAAAGGCACCGTAACCGGCGGCGCGGGTGGAGAACGCGCTGCCGCGCTGGCCACTGATACCGCTGGCATCGGCCGGCAAGGGGTACTTGACACGCTGCACCAGCGCGCGGGCATGCGCGGCGGTGTTGACCATGGGAATTTGTACGCCCGAGGCGCCGATGTCCAAAGTGCGCGCAATGTCGTGTTCCAGGCAACGCACGATTGCCGGCAGGTTGCTGGCACGCGCCGCGCGCAACAGGTTCTCGGTGGTCTCCAGGCTCGCGCTGCCGTGTTCGTTGTCCACAATCAGGAAGTCGAAACCGGCGTAGGCGCACATCTCGACAATCGCGGGCGACGGGATGCCGTTGAATATGCCGCGCAGGCGTTTGCCGCTGCGTAGCATCTCCGGCAGGCGCGTGTCCAGCGGGCGCGGGTGGTCGGGCTGAGCCATCATGGCCAGAGTTCCTTGCTGGCCATTTCGGCGCCTTCGGCCATGCTCGCCAGCTTGGCAAAGCAGATGGGTGGGTGGATGGCGCCAAAACCGGCAAAGGTACCGAAGCCGCAATCGGTGGCCGCCATCACCCGCTCGCGCCCGACGATGTTGGCGTAGGTCAGCAAGCGCTGCGCTACCAGGCGCGGGTGCTCGATGAAGTTGTTCACCGTGTCGAGCACACCCGGCGCGAGAATCTTGTGGTCCGGTATCTGGCCCGCCTTGCCGGCCTTGGCCCACACCTCCCATTCGTGCGCATGGCGCGGATTCGCGCCTTCGAACAGCACCGTGGCCGGCTTGGCCTTGAGCACCACGCCCAGTATCTTCTCCAGGCCGATGTCGTGGTGGTGCGGGCCCTCGTAGTTGCCCCAGCACACATGCATGCGAATGCGTTCTGCCGGCACCTTGCGCAGCGCGTGATTCAGCGCCTCCACCTGCAGGTTGGCATTGCGCAAAAACTCGGTGTCATCGACATCGCGGAACTTGATGTGCCGACCCATGGCCAGATCCGGTGCATCGATCTGCAGGTCGAGTCCGGCGGCGACGATGGCTTCGTATTCCGTGGCCATGGCATCGGCTAGCGCCTGCAGGTACAGCTCGGTGCTGGCGTAATACTTGTTGGGCTGGAACACCGCGATCACACCGGGTGAAGCGCTGTTCATGAACGCGCGCAGTGGTGGCTGGCCCGGCGCAGCAGCGGCGACGCAGGCCGCCTGCAAATTCGCGATGTCCTTGTGCAGGCCGCTCAGGTCTTTCACCGCAATCGGGCCGGTACATAGCGGACGCTGGTATTTGGGTGTGGCGCCGAGTTTGGCCAGGCGCTCCTTGAAATCCGGGAAGTCGTCCAGGTCACGTGGCACTGCGCGTGGCATCTCGCCCAGCTCGAAGCCGGTCAGGCGATGCCGTATGTAGGTGGCATACGAGATCTTGCTCATCTCGCCGTCGCTCACCACATCGACCCGTGACTTGGCCTGGCGCGCCACCACGTCGGCCACCTCGGCGGCCATGGTGCGGTCGAACTCGGCGGCGTCGTAGTTCATGCCGCTGTCCTGCGCGAACAGTTGCGTCACCACACGTTCGGGCCGGGGCAGGCTGCCTACGTGGGTGGTGAGGATGCGTTGTGCCATGCGTGTCTCCTGTTGTTGGAATTGAGAAATACCCTGCTCAGCGCTGCGAACGGTCGACAAACCGCTTGGCGCCGACAAAGCCATTGGCGTCAATGGCGCGATCCAGGGCGCCAGCGTCGGCCACAACGTCCGGTGACCACTCGATTGTCTTGCGACCGTCGCCTGGGGTCATGACCAGCACCACGGCGTCGGTGTCTGCTGGATTGCGGTAACTGCGCCAGCATCCGCCCGGCATCGCAAAACTGTCCCAGCCCTCGTCCGAGCCCCGGGCCATCGCTGGCACCGCCACGCCGTCGGATTCGACTGCGATCTCGACCGCCCCCTGGTAGACGGCCAGCACCTGCTTGTCCTGCAGCCGGTGGCGCGACACGCTGCCTTGCGCGGGCAGCTTCAGCCACTCGATCGAGAACCCGTGCGAGTTGACCAACTGCGCAGCATGGTCGCGATCCTGCGTCATGCCCAGGCCGATCACGGGTGCCAATTGCGCGCCGCATCCTGGCATGGTGGAGTCCAGCAATGCGCACGAAGACCAGTCGAGCTCGGCGAACCGCACCACACGCCGGCCCATCTGCTCGGGGGTCCAGCTGCGCAGCGCGGCGATCTCGGCCAGCGTCATGGGTTGCAGTCGCCGCTCAGTGTCGTCCCACTTCTGGCCCGACTGCTCATCAATGATGCGGTAGTCCTCGGTGAGGTGCACACCCTGCGCCCGGGCGGCCTCCAGAGTGTCAGGCCCCCACAGGATGCCACCGGTGTCGTCGCGGCCCAGGGCAGTAAACATGAAACCTTCCACATCGCCCGTGTTCTGGAAGCCGCGGTAGATCCAGGTCGGCACGCTGGCGATGTCGCCGGGCCCGATACCAGCCTTCGATACATTGGGGTTGAAGCCCCAGTGCAGGTCCCAGCGGCCTTTGGTGCAGATGAACACCTCGGCCGTGAAATGCATGTGCGGCGGGTTGCGTGTACCCGGCGGCATGGCCACGCCACCGACCTGGAAGCCGTGTTTCTCGCGCAGGCTCACCGGCTGGTTCGGGTTTTGCGACACGCCGGGCCCGATCAGCGCGTAGTTCTTCTTCGGCCCGCAGCCAGGGATGCGGTAGTCGATGAAAGCCTCGGTGCTGTAGCGCAGGCCGCTGAAGGGGATGAAACGCTCGCGAATTTGCTCTTCGGTCAACATGGATACTCCAAAAGAAACAGTGGTCGGTACATCGGGCAAACCTCGCGGTCCGGGCGAGCTGTTGCCTGTCAACGAATACGCAACCCGGTGGCGCTGTCAAACCAGTACAGCCGCGACGCGTCGAAACGCACCCCGACCCGGTCGCCGAACCGGAGGCGCAGGTTCTTGTCGCCCTTGACCGCCACGCTGGTCTGGCCGAACTTGATGGTGACCAAGGTCGAGTCGCCCAGCAGCTCGAAGGCGAACAGGTTGGCCGAGAAATTGGCGTCCTGCCCGGTGGTGAGCTGCATGTCCTCGGCACGAATGCCCATGGTGAGCGCGCCGTGCCGGGGCGCCGTCACCTGGATCCGGACGCCGTTCTCGGCGGTCGCCCAACCGTCCTGTGCGTGGACCTCGATCAGGTTCATGGCCGGGCTGCCAATGAAAGCTGCCACGTACGCGTTGACCGGGTCGTTGTAGATGTCCTCGGGCGGCGCCAACTGCATGATCACGCCGTCCTTCATGATCGCCACCCGGTTCGCCAGTGTCATGGCCTCGACCTGGTCATGCGTCACGTAAATGGTGGTGACTTGCAATTCATAAGCCAGGTGCTTGATCTCGGCGCGCATGGCCACGCGCAGCTTGGCGTCCAGGTTGCTCAGCGGCTCGTCCATCAGGAACACCTTGGGCGTGCGCACGATGCTGCGCGCCAGGGCCACCCGCTGGCGCTGCCCGCCAGAGAGTTCGCGCGGCCGGCGCTGCAGGTAGGGGCCCAGCTCGACCCGCTCGGCGGCACGCTTGACAGCAGCCTGTCGTTCGGCGCCGTCCACGCCACGCAGCTTGAGCGGGTAGGCAATGTTCTCCGCCACGGTCATGTGCGGATACAGGCCGTAGTTCTGGAACACCATCGCCACGTCGCGTTGCCGCGTGGGCACCTCGTTGATGCGTTTGCCGTCGAAGGCGATTTCGCCGTGGGTCGCCTGCTCCAGCCCGGCCACCATGCGCATGGTGGTGGTCTTGCCACAGCCCGACGGCCCGAGCAGCACCAGGAACTCCTGGTCGGCAATGTCGAGGTTGAGGTCGCGCACGACCTGCGTTGCGCCAAAACTCTTGTGCAGGCCGCGAAGTGAAATCTGGGTCATGGAATGCTAGCGGACCGAACCGGCAGTCAGGCTCTGGATGAACTGCTTTTGCACCAGCAGCGAAATGATGAACATGGGCGCAGTGATCAGGATACCGCCAGCTGCCATCAACTCCCACAGGTCGCCGCGCTCGGTCCGAAAACCGATCAGGCCGATCGGCAGGGTTAGTGCATCCTGCTTGCTGATGATGAGCGCAAACAGGAACTCGTTCCAGGTCAGCGTGAAGCTGAACACCGCCGCCGTGATGATGCCCGGCAGTGCCGCGGGCACGACGATCTCCCAGATGACGCGCGCGCGGTGTGCACCATCGACCATGGCCGACTCCTCGATCTCCAATGGCACCGCGTCGATGAAACCCTTCATCATCCACACCGCGTAGGGCAACACGATAGCCATGTTGACCAACACCAGCGCACTGCGTGTGTCGAGCAGGCCGAGCTGCTTGAACACCAGGAAATACGGCAACACGATCACCGCTGCGGGAATGAACTGCGACGCGATCACCACCAGGAAGATCGTCTTCTTGAAGCGGAATTCGAAGCGCGAGAATGCATAGGCGGCCATCGTTGCCATCGGAACGGCCAGCAGCACCGTCCCGCCTGCCACCGCAAAGCTGTTGATGATCTTGGAGCCGAGGTTCCATGGATGCTGGAACACCGTCTGCAGATTTTCCAGCGTGGGGGTAAAGCTGAAGGCGGTGCTCAGCGTGTAGACATCACGCGGCAACTTGAACGCCGTGAGAGCGATCCAGGCGATCGGCAGCAGGATCGCCGTGATACCGAAAAAGACGACCAGCTGGCCCAGCCAATGGCCGGCTCTTTCGTGGGCGGGCACCAGATAGCCGGGAACCAGCACTTGCCCGGCAGGACGTTGCATCGCCTGGGAGTCCACGGCTATCGCGCCTTCGCGAACACCAGTCGCAGATAAAAACCGGCCAGCACCAGCAACACCGCCGTCAGCAGATAGGCCGAGGCTGCGGCGTAGCCCATATCGTAGTAATTGAAGCCCTGCTCATAGACAAAGTAGGCCAGCGTCTTGGTGGCATTGCCGGGCCCGCCGTTGGTCAGGGTGTAGATGGTGTCGAAGGCCTTCAGCGCGAACACCGTCTTGAGCACCAGCACCACAGCCACGACTGGCAACAGCTGCGGCCAGGTGATGTCGCGAAACACCGCCCAACTCGACGCGCCGTCGATCCGGGCGGCCTCCTGCGTCTCGGTGGGAATGGATGCCAGTCCTCCGAGCATCACCAGGGTCATGTAGGGCGCCCAGTGCCAGACGTCAGAGGCGACGATGGCCAGCATCGACAGCGTCGCATCGGCCAGCCAGACCGTCTCCTTCATGGCCGGGAAGATCACCCCGATGGCATGCGCCACAACACCATACTCGGCATTCAGGAAGAACCGGAACGAGATGCCGATCAGCGCCGGGCTCATGACAAATGGCAGGATCAGCAGAGTGCGCGCCAGCGAGTTCAGACGCCCGGCACGGTGCAGCAACAGCGCAGCGCCCAGTGCCACCGCCACCGTCAGCAGCACATCGGCCGCGATGAAGATGCCGGTGACCCGGATCGCCTCGAAGAAGTCCGGGTCGTCGGTGAGCAGGTTGGTGTAGTTCGACAGGCCGACGAAGTCACCGGCCGTGCTGCTTTTGGCCAGTTTCCATTCGCGAAAGCTCAGGATCAGCGAGTACCCCAACGGAAACAACGCCATGGCGCCCACGAACAGCAAAGCCGGTGCCAGCAGCACCCAATGGACTGGCAAACGCTTCATGCAGAACCTGCAGTGGCCCGGTGATCACCATGCATGCGAGCAGCCACGGGCATCAGGCCCGCATGGCCTTGCGAACCCGGACCGCTGCGTCGTCCAGCGTCGGCTTGACCTGCGCCTTGCCGGATGCCAGTTCGCTGATGCTGGCCTCCAGCACATCACTGACCTGCGGCCACTGCGCGAACAGGGGTGTTCCCTTGGCGCCCTTGAGAGCCTGCGCGGCAAACACATGCATGCCGTTGTAGCGCAGGTTGACATCGGCGTCGAGCAGGTTCCTGGTCTGCATCGCCACCACCTCGTTCATGCTCTTGTCCAACAGCACACCACGCTCGATCTCGGGCTGGGACAACCAGGTCAGGAACTCCATGGCGGCCGCCTTCTTTTTGGAGTTCTTGTTGATGCCGTAGAACCAGGTGTTGGTGTAGGTGGTATTAGGCTTGCCGGGCATGCTGGGCAGGGGCGCAAACGCGATCTGTTCGGGCTTGAGCGTGGACACCTTCGGGTCCACCAGGCTGGCATACCGCCACCACCACACCGGCACCATGGCGCTCTTGCCCTGGGCCACGGAATTCACGGCATCTGTCTCGTTGAACGATGCGGAGGCAACCGGCGCCGCCTTGTGTTTGAGCATGACATCGATATAGGCCTGCGTGGCGGCAACACCGGCCGGGCTGTTGAAGGCCGGCTGGCCCTTGGCGTCGAGCAGGTCACCACCCATGCCCCACAGGTAGTTGAACCAGATCATCAGGTTCTGCCCGGCGGTC
>JANLVB010000382.1:0-4880 GCA_031363785.1 Betaproteobacteria bacterium | reverse complement strand
GCGATACCCGGATTGCGCCGACTATTTTTGCGCCTGCTTGACCGCGTCCGCCATGTCGGCGGCGATCTTGGTCATGGCCTCGTCGGTGCTCATTTCACCAACGATTGCCTGTGTCACGCGCGCCACGGTGGGCAACATCATGGCCCGGTTGAACTTGTAACCCTGGAACTGGTAGGCGGCAGGGGCCAGGTTCGCGACACCTGAACTGAATGTGCCCAAAGCGGCGCGCGCAGCCGGAGAAGCGGTGGGGTAGGCCACTCCTTTCTTGGCCAGGCCAGCATGGGCCGGGATGTTCTCGGTTTTTGCGGTGAATTCCGCGTAGTTGGCCTCCTGGGCCATGAAGTCCAGGAACATGCCGACTTCTTTGGGTGACTTGCTTGTTTTCAGCGCGACCCAGGCCGCACCGCCAGGAATGCCGGTGCAGGCTGCGGGGCCACACGGGTTGGGTACGGCGACCCAGTCAAACGCGTTGCCGATGTCCTTTTGCAGACGGTTGATCTGCCACGAACCCGACAACACCATGGCCACGCGGCCATTCTTGAACTCGCCGATGGAATCTGCATAACTGGAGCCGCCGGAGCCGCCCCACACTTCCTTGAGCATCGCGCCGTCTTTGTGCCAGCCGACAAACTTGGTGACGGCAGCCTTGTAGCCGTCGTCCAGCACAAGCTCACCCTTGGCATCAAAGATTTTTGCGCCGTAACTGATCGCCGGACCGGCAAACCGGTGGCCCGAGCGGTCCCAGGCCAGTGCTGCCTGCGTCTGGGTGGCCTTGGAGACCTTGCGAGTGGCATCCACCCACTCGTCCCAGGTCGCCTTGGGTCCGGGCATTGGCACTTTGGCCTGTTCGAACAGGGTTTTGTTGACATAGGGGCCGGTCATCGTCAGCTGCGACATGAAGCCATAAATGCCTTTGTCAGCGGCGCTCGGACGCAGCCATGGAAGGGTGCTGCCAAAGTTGGCTTCCCAGTAAGCCCGGTCTTTCACATGTGCGCTGATGTCCATGTAGTACTTGGACAGGCCGCCCAGATCGGTCACGCGCGCGATGTCCGGGCCCTGGCCGGCAGCCAGCTGCACCGGCAACTGCTCGACGATGGTCTTGTACGGCACCACGTCCAGGATCACCCTGGTGCCCGGATTGGCTGCCTCGAAGCGTTTTGCGATGTCGGCAGTGACGGTGCATTCGACGCCATCCTGATAACACATGACACGAATGTCTGCGGCGTTGGCCGCCAATGGGGAGACGAGGGCAGCGGCAATGGCTGTCAGGGTGAAGGCGCGGGTTACCATGGTGGAGTCCTTTTTTAGGCGTGGGAAGTACGCGCTCGATCCTAGGGCAAATGGCGGTTTTCCGCCCTATGGTTTGTACCGATTAACTCATGTAGATGACCTGATTTTGAGACGATGACTGCAAGCTTGCCCATGGCCCTGCCGGATGCCTTGCAATTTGATTCTGGCGCGATGCTGTCCGTGCCCGCACAATGGCCGGCGCGGCGACTGGAGCTCGCGGCCCGCATGCTGCCGCTGGCGTATGGCTTGTTGCCGCCGGCGCCAAAAGCCCTCCAATGCGATGTATTGCACACAGCCCTGGTGCGACGCCTGAAGGATGCCCGTTTGTTATCCTGCCGGGTGGCAGTAGACGGTGTCGCAGCGTTCATGTTGCGGGTTTTTGTGCCAGCAGGTGCCGGCCCGTTTCCGGTTGTGCTCAACGGCGATGGCTGCTGGCACTATGCCAGTGACGCGGTGGTGGAAGATGTCTTGCGCCGTGGTTATGTGTTTGCACAATTCAATCGGGTCGAGGTGTCGGCCGATAGGGCGGGCCAGCAGGCGCCACACCATAGTTTGCGGCTGTTCGACGGCCTTCCCTGTGGTGCGATAGCTGCCTGGGCGTGGGCCTACCACCGCGCTGTTGATGCGCTGGCTATGCTGGACAGTATCAACAGCCTGGCCATAGCCGTCGTGGGCCATTCGCGTGGCGGCAAGGCGGCGCTGCTGGCTGGCGCCACCGATACACGAATTGCACTTACCAGCGCCAACAACTCAGGCGCTGCGGGCGCGGGTTGTTTCAGGTGGCAGCAAGCCGGGTCGGAAACGCTGGCAGATGTGACCCGGAACTTCCCGCACTGGTTTGCCGCCGGTCTCGCCGCCTATGCCGGACGGGAGCGTGATTTGCCCTTTGACCAGCATTTTCTCAAGGCCCTGGTCGCGCCGCGGGCCTTGTTGACCACCGAAGCCCTGGGGGACCATTGGTCCAACCCCGAAGGTACCTGGCACACCCATTGTGCGGCGCGGCGCGTCTACGAATTTCTGGGCGCTGGCCAGGCACTGGCGATCTCGTTTCGCCAAGGTGGTCATGACCATGGCCTGGCGGACTGGATGGTGTTCCTTGACTACTGCGATGCTGTATTTGCCGGCCGCAAACGCCCGGCCGCGCTCGATGTCTCGCCGTTTCCGGATCTGTTTGGCGCTCCAGGCCAGGCCGGGTGAAGTGGAACCCGGGCCTGGTCGGCAAGCGCCCATGTAGCGCGGACCACGCCACGGCGTTTCAGCTATCGCGCGCCAGCGCGTCCTGGAGTTGCCCCACGCGCTGCAGGTTGACCTCCATCTCGCGCTCCTGGTACCGGTCCAGCGGCGCCACACCGTCGCGGCAGATGGCGGTCTGGAACAAGCCCTCGCGCTGGCGCAGGTGTTTGAAGAAGCGGATGCTGACGTCGATATGCTGGTTCGAAAATGCCAGCACCGGGGCCAGTTGGGCATGCAGGGCACGTGCCGCGTCCATCTGGCCGGCGGCAAACAGCCGGTAGATGCGCACATAGATGCGGTCCATCGCGGTGGGTATGAAGGCATGCACGCCGCGGTGCAAGGCTTCCATCATCTGTGCCGCGGCCCAGCCACCGCTGACATGGATATCGCCCCGTGTCGCCTCCAGCACCGCGCTGTATTTCGGGCCGGGAAGCGCCACCTCGATCTTCAGGCAGCGAAAGGCAGGCAGTTGCTGCTGCAGCAACAGGATGTCGGCCAGCGGCAGGCCGGGGCCGGAAAAGTCGAGGTCCTGCACCATCAGCAGCGGTGGGCCGACCTGCGCCACCGCCTCCATCTGCGCCAGCAGGGCCGTACCGTGCAGGCCGGTCGGCGCCTGGCACAACATGGCCGGAGCACCCAACGCCCTCGCCATGGCGGCGAGGCTAAGCCGCTGCTCCTGCTGTGCGCTGCTGCAGCCGACGATCACCGGCACGCGCTGCGCCACCTGGTCCAGCACCGTGTGTGCCACCAGGCGCTTTTCTGGCGCGCTGAGCGAGCCGGTCTCACCCGCGACCGCCAGTACCAGCATGCCCGCAACCCCGGCTTGCAGCGTTGCCTCGGCACAGCGGCGCAGGCCCGCCAGGTCAATGTGGCCGTTGGCCAGGAATGGCGTGTTCATGCTGGGCACGATACCGCGCAGGAAATCGTGCCGCTGCTGCATCTGCGTCGGCGTCGCCGCTATTTGGCGACGCCGTAACCCATGGTTTGTGGCAACCACAACACAATCTGCGGAAACAGCGTCAGTACCAGCAGCAACAGCAGCAGCATGACCAGGAATGGCCAGCCTTCGCGCAGCATCTCGCCGATAGGTATACCGGTCAGCGCCTTGGTGACAAACAGCAACATGCCAAAGGGTGGCGTGATCAGGCCGATCATCATGTTGAGCACCACCAACACACCAAAATGCACCAGATCGATACCCAGCAGCTTGGCGGCCGGGATCAATATCGGAACAAACACCAGCAACAGCACCGACACGTCGAGGAAACAACCCAGCACCAGAAACATCAGGTTGACCAACAGCAGAAACTTGACCTGCGACAGTTGCATGCCCTGTGCCCATGACGCCATCGCCTGCGGCACACCTTCGGCGGTGAAGGCGTAGTTCAGGATAAAGGAGCCGGCCAGGATGATGGTGATCACGGCACTGCTGCGGGCTGACTCCAGTACCACGCCCCAGAAGCTGCGCCAGCTGAGAGCCCGGAACAGCAGCGCCAGCACCAGGGCGTGCAGGGCAGCAACCGCCGCCGCCTCCGTAGGTGTAAAGGCACCCGAGTAGATGCCGCCCAGCAGGACAATGGGCATGGACAGCGGCAAAATGCCGCGCAACAACAGGCCGGGCCATTCGGCGCGCGGCACGGGTTCGTCGCGCGGCATGTCGCGCCGCACCGCGATGATGTGCACCACCACCATCATCAAGGCGGCCATCAACAGGCCCGGCACCACCCCACCGAGAAACAGGGCGCCCACGGATGCACCGGAAACCAGGGCATAAATCACCATGGGAATCGAGGGCGGAATGATCGGGCCCAGCGTGGCGCTGGCCACCACCACCGCAGCGGCAAAGCCGCGCGTGTAACCCGGCTTTTTCAGCATCTGGCGGATTGTCACCAGGCCAGGGCCGGCGGCATCGGCAATGGCACTTCCGCTCATGCCGGAGAAGACCACACTGACCAGGATGTCCACCTGGGCCAGACCGCCGCGCATGCGCCCAACCAGGATGCGGCAGAAGTCGAAGATACGTTCACTCACGGTGCCAGCATTCATGATGTTGGCCGCAAACACGAACAACGGTACCGCCAGCAACACATAACTGTTGTACAGGCCGTTGCCGACTTGCTCGGCCACGAGGCCAATGTCCTGCCGCTTCACCAGCAAATAAGCGATGCCCGACGCCAGCATCGAAAAACCGATGGGCATACGCAGCAACAGGCCGGTGACCATGACGCCGATCAATGCCCAGAGCGCCAATGAGACCGACATCATTGGAGGTTCAACTCCGCTTCCAAGCCTTCACCTCGCCAAGCCGCGCGGATGTTGACCAACGCCCGCAACCCCAATGCCACGAACAGAAATAC
>JANLVB010000301.1:0-6059 GCA_031363785.1 Betaproteobacteria bacterium | reverse complement strand
CTATTTGCCGCCCGGCTGGAGCGTCGAGCAATGGCAGGCCGCGGCGGCCGATCCGGCCCAGCATGCCGAGCTGAGAGCCGCAGCCGCGCAAGGCTGCGCAGTGCATGTGCGGGCGATGCTGCAGTTCCAGGCCATGGGCGTGCCGACGGTGGACTATGGCAACAACATCCGCCAGGTGGCCTTCGACGCCGGCGTGAAGAACGCCTTCGACTTCCCCGGCTTCGTGCCGGCCTATGTGCGGCCGCGGTTTTGCCGTGGCAAGGGGCCGTTTCGTTGGGTTGCGTTGTCGGGCGATCCGCAGGACATCGCCCGCACCGATGCCAAGATGAAGGAGCTCTTCCCCGAGGACGGGCACCTGCACCGCTGGCTCGACATGGCGGCCGAGCGCATCGCGTTTCAGGGCTTGCCGGCGCGTATCTGCTGGATCGGCCTGGGTGAGCGGCACCGCGCCGGGCTGGCGTTCAACGAGATGGTGAAGAGTGGCGAACTCAAGGCGCCGATCGTGATCGGCCGTGACCACCTGGACAGCGGTTCCGTGGCCTCGCCAAATCGCGAAACCGAAGCCATGAAGGATGGCAGCGATGCGGTGTCGGATTGGCCTTTGCTGAACGCCCTGCTCAACACCGCTGGTGGCGCCACCTGGGTCTCGCTGCACCACGGCGGTGGCGTTGGCATGGGATATTCCCAGCACTCAGGTGTGGTGATCGTGTGTGACGGCACCGATGCCGCTGCCAAACGTATCGAGCGGGTGTTGTGGAACGACCCGGCCACGGGTGTCATGCGCCATGCCGACGCAGGTTACGACCTTGCCGTGGCGACGGCGCGTGAGCAGGGCCTGAACCTGCCGATGCTCGGGAAATGACATGCTTATAGACCCCGGGCAACTCTCGCTGGAGCAATTGCAGGCCATTCATGGCGGCGTGTTGCCGCTCGCGCTGCCGGCGTCGGCCTACGACGCCATCCGTGCCAGCCAGCGGGTGGTGCAGGCGGCGGCCGACGGCGACGCGCCGGTCTATGGTGTCAACACTGGCTTTGGCAAACTGGCGAACCAGCGCATCAGCAAGGCACAGCTGGCGACCTTGCAGCTCAACCTGATCCGATCGCACAGTGTTGGCGTGGGTGAGCCGTTGTCGGCGCCGGTAATGCGGTTGATGCTGGCACTCAAGGCGGCCAGCCTGGCGCGCGGCCATTCGGGTGTGCGCGCGGTGGTGGTCGACACGCTGCTGGCGGTGCACAACGCCGGCCTGGTGCCCTACGTGCCGTCACGCGGTTCGGTCGGTGCTTCGGGTGACCTGGCGCCGCTGGCGCACATGACACTGGCCTTGCTGGGTGAAGGCGAGATGCTGGAAGACGGGCTTGCCGTACCGGCGCTGGCGGCGCTGCAACGCGCAGGTATCACGCCGCTGGTGCTGGGTGCCAAGGAAGGCCTGGCGCTCATCAATGGCACGCAGACCTCGACCGCGCTGGCCCTGCATGCCCTGCTCAGTTTCGAGCCGGTGCTGGAGGCCGCGCTGGTGGTGGGCGCACTCACGGTGGACGCTGCGCGCGGCAGCGACGGCCCGTTCGACCCGCGTATCCACGCCCTGCGTGGCCAGCCCGGGCAGATCGACGTGGCGCAGTATTACCGCAGTCTGTTGCAGGGCAGCCAGATCCGTCTGTCGCACCTCGACGGTGACGACCGGGTACAAGACCCCTACAGCCTGCGCTGCCAGCCCCAGGTGGTTGGTGCCTGCCTGGACCAGTTGCGCCATGCGGCCCGGGTGTTGCTGTGCGAGGCCAATGCGGTCACCGACAACCCGCTGGTGTTTGCCGAAGAGCAGACAGAGCCCGGTCAAGCCGACCATGATCGAGCGCCCGGTCAAGCCGGGCGGGGGATGATGATCTCGGGCGGCAATTTCCACGCCGAGCCGGTGGCGCTGGCGGCGGATGGCATGGCACTGGCGATTGCCGAGGTGGGTGCCATCGCCGAGCGGCGTATCGCCATGTTGATCGACAGCGGGGTGTCGCGACTGCCACCGTTCCTCACCGCCGATGCGGGTCTCAACAGCGGCTTCATGATTGCCCATGTAACCGCCGCTGCACTGGCATCGGAAAACAAGTCGCTGGCGCATCCAGCCAGTGTCGACAGCCTGCCCACCAGCGCGAATCAGGAAGACCATGTATCGATGGCCACCTTTGCCGCGCGCCGGTTGCAGGCCATGATCGACAACACGGCGCATATCCTGGGCATCGAGCTGCTGGCGGCGGCGCAGGGCATCGAGTTTTTGCGACCGTTGCGCAGTTCTGTGCCATTGGAGCAGGCCCATGCCCTGCTGCGCGAACAGGTGCCGGCGATGGCGCAGGACCGTTACCTGGCGCCGGATATCTCGCACGCGACCCTGCTGGTACGCAGTGGTGCACTGGCCCGGATTTGCCGCAGCTTGCCTGGCCTCCCTGTGCTCTGGGCCCCGGCCTGATGCACGAGTGGTCGGCCTGCGGCGGGAATGCCGCATGATGCCAAGGTTCTGCCTTTGGCGCTGGTGTGCGATCTGGCCTGCGGTGGGGATCGCATGCTTCCTGGCCATCGTTGAATCCACGCCGGTGGTTCACGCAGCGTCGGGCGCGACCACGACTGGCGCGGCCTGCCCCGCCATCCTGCAGCAAAGTTTCAAGCGCCTGCAGGACGAAGCGCCGCAAGACCTTTGCCAGTTCGCCGGCAAGGTGGTGCTGGTGGTGAACACTGCCAGTTACTGCGGTTCACCAAGTACCTGATCGGGGTTTCGACACCGAATCAAAACCGACCTTCCAGCGCAACGAAACCTCCGACGGGCCAGATGTGGTGCAACTGGCCACGAACCAGCATGGTGCCAGCACCACACTACCCGGTTGCAGTGCCCGGCTTGAAACCTCACCTGGCTTGATGACGTTGGGCTGCCCCGCACCGGTGGCAAGCTTGCCGCAACGCTGATTTCAGATCGCCCGGCCTACACTGACCGGCATGAACCAAGCCGTCACCCCAAGTGCTCTTGCTGCCGCTGAGCCAGCCGCGTTCCCGCGCCGCGTGTTGCTGGCTGTCAGTGGGCTGACGCCGCAGGTCGTCACCGAAACCCTGTACGCATTGGCCGCCGATGAGCATGCCCCGTTCGTCCCCACCGAGGTGCACCTGATCACCAGCGCCGAAGGCGCGCGGCGTGCCGAACTGTCATTGCTCAGCGACGACCTGGGCTGGTTCCACCGACTGTGTGCCGATTACCACCTGCCCGGCGTGCGGTTCGATCGCAGCCACATCCATGTGGTGCGTGGCGCCCAGGGCCAGCCGCTGGACGACATCCGCAGCCCGCAGGACAACCAGGCCGCTGCCGACTTCATCACAGCCCAGGTGCGCAACATCACGGCCGACCCGCAGTGCGCGCTGCACGCGTCGATCGCCGGCGGGCGCAAGACCATGGGCTTTTACCTGGGTTACGCACTGTCGCTGTATGGCCGCTCGCAAGACCGCCTGAGCCACGTGCTGGTGAGCGAGCCGTTCGAATCGAGCTACGAATTTTTCTACCCCACGCCCTACAGCCGCGTGCTGCAAACCCGCGACGGCCAGCTGGCCGACACGGCCACGGCGCAGGTCACCCTGGCCGACATCCCGTTTGTGAGCCTGCGCCATGGGTTGCCCACGGCCTTGTTGGCCGGGCAGGCCAGTTTCAACGACACAGTGGCTGCCGCGCGCGCGGCGCTGGCCCCGCCACAGCTCGTATTGGACCTCGCGCGCCAACGCATCAGCGCGGGTGGGCGGGAAGTGATTTTGCCGCCCGCCGAGCTGGCCCTGCTCGCCGTGTTCGCGCGGCGCCTGAAGCTGGGCCTGGGCGCGGTGGAAGCCCCGTCCAAAGGTGTTGGCGACCACGCCTGGGCCGACAACTACCTGCGCGAATACCGCGCCGTCACCGGCAAGCTGGCCGACATCGAAGGCACCGAGCGCGCCTTGCGGGATGGCATGGAGGGTGAGTATTTTTCGGTGCGCAAGTCCAAGCTGGAGAAGCGGCTGATCGCAGCGCTGGGTCCTGCTGCTGCGGCCTACCGCATCGACGATGGTGGCAAACGCCCACGCAAATACCAGTTGCGTTTGTCGCCGGAGGCGGTACGCTTTGCCGTCGATGTGGGCACTCGGGAGGGGATTTGATGACGATGCGTGAATTGACCTACCAGGTCAGCTTCAATACACCTGCATTTCTGGGCAATGCGGAGCAGCAGGCGCAGTGGCGCACGCCGCCGTTCAAGGCGCTGCTGCGGCAGTGGTGGAGGGTGGTGAAGGCGCCGGATGTTGGCTATGACCACCGTGCGCTTCTAAAGCTGGAAAACGAGCTGTTTGGCAGCGCCGGGGATGATGAGGGTGGTGGTCGCTCAAAGGTGCAACTGCGTTTATCGGGTTGGGATGTTGGTGCGTTGACTGAGCTTCCCAGGATGGCCACACACCAACACCCAGAAGTCAAAGACAAGCAAACGGGACAACTTCGCCCGATTGGGACGAGTGTCTATTTGGGATTTGGCCCTGTCACCACCACGGCCAATCGAAACGCCATCGCGCCCGAAGCTACGGCGGTCACTTTTAAACTGCGCTTCCCCGCATCCGAAGAACCAACACTGCGCAAAGCGATGCAACTCGCAGCCTGGTTTGGCACGCTGGGCTCCCGTGCTCGCAACGGCTGGGGTTCTTTGCAAATCGAAGGCGAAGGCATTCTGGGCTGGGCCGAACTCTGTGACTCCAAGCTGGCAGAACAATCGCCGTTGCGTAGCTTGGCGAACGCTTTGGGTGATCGGCTTGCAAGTGACTGGCCCCATGCCGTGGGCCAGTGTGCCGATGGGCGGCCGGCAGTCTGGCGTGTGGTTGCGGGTAGTACCGTGAAGGAGGGGAAAACCGCCTACGTCGGATTCGACCATTGGCGGCTGGTCATGGAGCAACTCGCCGCACTGAAAATTGGTTTCCGTACCCAGTTCAAACTCAACAGTGGTGCCCCACACAGCCGGGTTGAGGATAGGCATATATTGGCTTATCCGGTCACCAACCACGGTTTGGCAGGGTTGCCCAATGCGCGTCTCGCCAGCCAGATGCGATTCAAGGTAGCGAAGAGTAAAGATGGGAAATATTTTGGCCTCATAACGCATTTGCCCAGTGCCATGCCCCGTGCATTCTTTGAGCGCAGCAGCGTTCGCCCGCCGGAAATTCAACACCAAGTGGCAGTCTGGCAGCAAGTACATGAATTTCTGAATGCACAAAGCCCCACTCTGCTCAACCGTATCCGCAAGGGCTAAGCCATGACGCACAAAACCGACTACACCAAAAAACTCGCCGCCTGGCTGCACGACCCCGCTGAAAAACAACTGGTGCTTATGCGCGACCCTGTCGGCCATGAGGGCGGCAGCATTGTCGAAGTTGGCAGGGCCCTGGGGTTGCCGACGCGCCCTGCAATGCGTAAAAAGAACGGTCAATGGATAGAACTCAATTACGACAAGCTGAAACAAGACAAATCAGTCCACATAGCGGATTGCTTGGCCGCCGCCGCCGACCGCCCCAACTGGCCGCGTGGGGACGATGCGAAGCGCTACCCCAAGTTCGAGTCCGTCCACTTCACCAAAGAGCCCGAGTTGATTCACCCCCTCTCGGGCGAATGCCTGAAGCTGGGGCCGTTGAACCTGGACATTGGTGTGGACAACATCAAGGCTGTCAGTCAAGACCACTTCGAGAGCCTGATTCAGGAAGACGACGAAAAGGCTGGCGAAGACCTGCGCAAGACCTTCCTGGCTTTCTGGCGCTTCGGCCCCGAGGTGGGCAAAGACGCAGATCAACTGGGCGTGCTTTGGAACATGCTGCCGGCCGACTCGCGCACGCCTGACCACAGCATCTGGTCGCATGTGGACACGGTGTCGGCCATTCACACTGCACTGGTGGGTGATGACCAAGGACCAGACCAACCCGCGCTATTGGTGATGAGCTTTGGCCCGGTGCAGGGTTTCATCGGGCAGGCCCGCTCCACATCCGATTTGTGGGCCGGGTCGCACCTGCTCTCCAGCTTGGTGTGGGAGGCCATGAA
>JANLVB010000289.1:0-2861 GCA_031363785.1 Betaproteobacteria bacterium | reverse complement strand
CGGTCAAGGCCTTGCTGATCCGCCGATCAACAACTTGTTACGACTTCACACTGAGGCCTGAGCCGCCAGCGCACTGGTGGCCAATCAACAGGGCCGTCCTCATGAAGACAGAAAAGCACCTCAATGTGGGTTTGCGCATCGGTCTGGCTTTCGGGCTGTGCATCGTGCTGCTGGTGGTGGTGGCTGGAGGATAGGCTTTTCAAACGCCCTTTTCCCTCCCCGACGGCACCCCGAGCACGACAGAACAGGGGCGGAATACGGCGGAATACGGCGCCCGAAGCGCTCGAACCTGCCTTTGGATGCAGGCCGACGTCTGTTGGGCGTGGACAGCCCGGCCGAAAGGCGTCTTTCCTGGCGTTATCTACGGGTTTGACCTTGGCGCTGAGCCACATCCATCGGTCCCGAGCACCCTCGCGCACAGCCGATCCCCGTAGCCCTGCTCTGCGGGCCACCTGAACGGTGATGAATCGGAATCGTCAGGCCGCTTGCAGCGCCTGGCACTGGGCCGGCGCCCGCGGTGGCGCGCGCGCCTGCAGCCCCAGGTGCGTGCGGATCTTCTCGATCACCGGCGGCTCCAGGATCGCCGCAATGATCTTCAGAGCGCCACCGCAGTTCGGGCAGTGCTCCAGATCGAGATCGAACACCCGCTTGAGCAGCTTGGCCCAGCTCAGCCGCACCGGGCGGTGGTGTGCGCAGTGACTTTCGCAATAACGGGCAATGCAGCCGATGTGCCAGAGCCAGCACCCGGGCTCCCACACGCCTGCTGCAGCCAAGTCGGCGGCGCACCGTCCCTGGTTGGTGCAGCCCCGCCGCCGGCACCCGAACCCGCCAAGCGCTCACCCGCGCACTACCTGTGGGCGGTGTTGATCGCCAGAATCTACGAGGTGTTCCCACTGACGTGCCCGATCTGTGCCGGGTGGGCAAATGCGCATCATGCCGCCCAGCGACGTGGAAGCGCATTCTGACGACCCGCAATACTTGACTTCAACCGGGATGAGTGGGGGTATGTAAAAATATGGCTAGCCATAATTTACCAAGGTCATACGATGCGCGTCATTGCCGTTTACGAAGCCAAAAACCGCTTTTCTGAAATGATCGCCGCCGTCGCGCAAGGTGAAGAAATCACCATTACGCGCCACGGTATGCCGGTAGCGCGGCTGGTGGCTATCGGCACTACCGAGCTGCCCGCGTTGGAGCAGCGCCAGCGTGTGGTCAGCGCCATGCAGCAACTGCGCGCCTTGGGCACCGACAGCGAGTTGGGCTGCACCGTCACGCAAGCCATTCAAGCGGGACGTGATTGATGCCCTTTGTACTCGACAACTCGGTGCTCACGGGCTGGTACCTGCCCAGCCAGGCCACCGACTACAGCAACGCCATAGCGATCCGGCTGGAGGTGGACAAAGCCCTGGTGCCGCAGCTGTGGCAACTGGAGCTGGCGAATGTTTTGAAAACCGCCTGTACCAAGGGCCGATTGACCCAAGCCCAGGCGCGCCAAATTCTGGACACCCTGAGCCACCTGCCGATTGAAGTTGACATCGGTGCACCGCCCGGTCAGCGGCCCTTGTTTGAGTTGGCAATGCGTTACAACCTGAGCAGCTACGACGCGGCGTATTTGGAACTTGCCATGCGCCACGGCTTGCCGCTGGCGACGCAAGACGAACAACTCAAGCTGGCTGCTGGGGCGGCCGGGGTTGATGTGCTTTGAACGCCCGCCCATGAGTGCCGTTTTTCCAGTGCGTGTCCGAAGCCAAAGTTGTCATCGACCACCAAACCGTGGGCGAGATCGGCACCGGGCTGCTGGTGCTGCTATGCGCCGAGCGCGGTGACCGCAAAACACAAGGCGACGAGCTGCTGGCCAAAATTTTGAAACCACGTATCTTCAGCGACGGTGCTGGCAAGATGAACCGCAGCGTGCAAGACCTGGATGACGCAAGGCTCTCCGGTGGCCTGCTGGTGGTGAGCCAGTTCACGCTGGCAGCCGACGTGTTGGGTGGCAACCGCCCCAGCTTCGCCAGCGCAGCTAAGCCTGACGAGGTGCGTCGTTTGTACGACTACTTTGTAGAGCAGGCTCGGGCGCCGAAGCTGTGCAGGTGATCGGCCAGCCAGCAAATGGTCAGCGTTTTTCCGCTGCCCGCCGAATGATTGATCAGGTACTTGCGGCCAATGTCCCCCTGCTCGGCAAAGTGCGCTGAAATGCTGTCCGCCACCTTGCGCACCGTGCGGCTCTGGTGGTAGCACGGAAACAGCGTGAAGGCGGCGCGCTCGGGCTTGTCGGCCTGCGCATCGCGATGAGGCACGCCCACCAGAAAAAATGACAGGGCTTCCAGCAGTGAATCCCGCCCCAGCACTTCGCGATACAGAAACTCAACCGGGTATTCAGTGTCGTTCAGTGCCTTGTTCGTCAGCCCCATGTTGTGCCAGCGAAAGTTTTCTTCCCGGCGCGGGTCAGTAGCTGCTTTTACGTCGCTGGTATCGGCGGCAAGGTACAAAAACGGGTGCTGAAAAATCTTGCGCGCGTGGTCGCGCTGGGTGAACTGCGCCACCGCGTCATGTACTGTCTGGTTTTTCTCGTGCTTCAGCTCCAGCGCCACGATGGGCAGGCCATTGAGGAAGAAAACAAAGTCAATCTCTTGATTGGTGTCGCCAAAGTAGAAATGCGGCCGAAAGGTGATGCGGTTTTCACCGTACTTTTGGGCGGCGGCACTCCCGCTGGAGCGCGGGCGGGGGTAGAACAAGCGCAACTTCAGTGCGCGCACCTTCAAACCATTGCGCAGCAGCATCCGCAGTGGCGTGTGGGCCAGTTCACTGCGCAAGGCTTTGAACACTTCAGCGCGCGCATCGGTGCCGTAGTCGGCAGTCAG
>JANLVB010000265.1:0-6367 GCA_031363785.1 Betaproteobacteria bacterium | reverse complement strand
GCAACCCTGGCGGAGGCACAGGCAAACGCCCAGCGCGCGCGTGACCTGCAGGCCAGCGGGGCCCTGAGCGCGCAGCAAATCAACCAGTACCTGACCGCCGAACGCACGGCGCAGGCGCGGCTGGAGGCGCAACGCGCGATGGCCCAGATGCAGCAATTGCGGCTGGGTCAGACCCAGGTGCTGGCACCGGACAGCGGCGTGATTTCGGCGCGCAGCGCCACTGTGGGGGCGGTGTTGCCAGCCGGACAGGAACTGTTCCGCATGATCCGCCAGGGACGGCTGGAGTGGCGCGCAGAAGTGCCGGCCAGTGAGCTGGGGTCGGTGAAGGCCGGCCAGCCGGTGCTGGTGAGCGCACCCAATGTCGCACCGATCAAGGGCCGGGTGCGCATCGTTGCGCCGACCGTGGATGCGCAAACCCGCAACGGGCTGGTGTACGTGGACCTGCCAGCACCCGGTGGCGCACGTGCTGGCATGTTCGCCCGTGGCGAGTTTGAGATCGGCGCCGGCAACGGGCTGACCCTGCCCCAGTCGGCCGTGCTGTTGCGTGACGGCTTCAGTTATGTGCTGCGTGTGGGTGCCGACTCCAAGGTGCAGGAGGTCAAGGTGCGCACCGGCCGGCGCTCGGGTGACCGCATCGAGGTGGTGGAAGGTCTCAATGCCGACGCGCAGGTGGTCGCCTCGGGCGGCGCCTTCCTGGCCGACGGCGACACGGTCAAGGTGGTGAAGCCATGAACGTCTCGGCCTGGTCCATCCGCAACCCGATTCCGTCGGTGTTGCTGTTCATCATGCTGACGCTTGCCGGCCTGATGGGCTTCAAGTTCATGAAGGTGCAGCAGTTCCCGGACATCGACCTGCCCACTGTCACCGTCACCGCGTCCCTGCCGGGTGCGTCACCGGCACAGCTGGAGACCGAGGTCGCGCGCAAGATCGAGAACTCGATTGCCACGCTGCAGGGTCTCAAACACATCTACACCAAGCTGCAGGACGGCAGCGCCATCATCACGGCCGAGTTCCGCCTGGAAAAACCGACCCAGCAGGCGGTGGACGACGTACGCGACGCGGTGTCGCGGGTGCGCTCCGACCTGCCGGCCGACCTGCGCGACCCGGTCATCGCCAAGATGGAGCTGTCAGGCTCGCCGATCCTGACCTATACCGTCGAATCCAGCCGCATGGATGGCGAGGCTCTGAGCTGGTTTGTCGACAACACGGTGACCAAGAGCATCCTGTCGGTGCGTGGCGTCGGCGCCGTGTCCCGCGTCGGCGGTGTCACGCGCGAAGTGCGGGTGGAACTCGACCCGGCCCGGCTGCAGGCCCTGGGCGCCACCAGCGCCGACATATCGCGCCAGTTGCGCCAGATGCAGCAGGACGCCTCGGGCGGCCGCACCGATGTGGGCGGCGCCGAACAGTCGGTGCGCACCATCGCCACCGTGCATTCGGCCGAAGAACTGGCGCGCATGGAGATAACACTGGGTGACGGCCGGCGTATCCGGCTGGACCAGGTAGCGCGTGTGGCGGATACGGTAGCCGAGCAGCGCTCTGGCGCGTTGCTCAATGGCAAGCCGGTGGTCGGCTTCGAGATCACGCGCACACGCGGAGCCGGCGAGATCGACGTGGCCCGGGGCGTGCGTGCCGAGCTGCAAAAACTCAAGCAGGCCCACGCCGACATCACAGTCACCGAAGCTTTCAATTTCGTCGATCCGGTGCAGGAGAACTTCGACGGCTCCTTGACGCTGATGTTCGAGGGTGCCGTGCTGGCCGTGCTGGTGGTGTGGCTGTTCCTGCGCGACTGGCGCGCCACCCTGGTCGCCACCGTCGCCCTGCCGCTGTCGGTGATACCGACATTTGCCGCCCTGTACCTGTTCGGCTTTTCGCTCAATGTGGTGACGCTGCTGGCGCTCTCGCTGGTGGTGGGCATCCTGGTGGACGATGCGATCGTGGAGATCGAGAACATCATGCGCCACTTGCGCATGGGCAAGACGCCGTTTCAGGCTGCCATGGAGGCGGCCGACGAGATCGGCCTGGCGGTCATCGCCACCACCTTCACGCTGATCTCGGTGTTTTTGCCGACCGCGTTCATGGCTGGCGTACCGGGCAAGTTCTTCGTGCAGTTTGGCTGGACCGCGGCCATCGCGGTGTTTTTCTCGCTGGTCGTGGCCCGTATGCTGACCCCGATGATGGCGGCCTACATCATGAAGCTTCCCAGAGGCGCACATGTGGAGCCCGGCTGGACACGGCACTACATGGGCTGGGTGCAATGGTGTTTGCGGCATCGCATCCTCACCACCCTGGCCGCCTCGGTGTTTCTTGTCGGCTCCTTCGCGCTGGTGCCCTACCTGCCGACCGGCTTCATACCGCCCGACGATTTGTCACAGACCCAGGTGAACGTCTCGCTGCCACCGGGAAGCACCTACAAACAGACCCTCGCCGCGGCCGAACAGGCGCGCCTGCTGGTATCGAAGAACCCGCATGTCAGAATGGTCTACACCGCAATCGGCGGCGGTGCAACCGGTGGCGACCCGTTTGCCATGGGAGGCGCCTCCGAGGTCCGCAAAGCCACCTTGACCATCAACATGACACCGCGCGCCGAGCGCCCGGGCCTGAGCAAACAAAGCATCGAAGCACAGCTGCGCGAGGCCCTGGTCGTGTTGCCGGGCGCGCGGGTCAATGTCGGTTTTGGCGCATCGTCCGAGAAGTACGTGATCGTGCTGGCCAGCGAGGACGGCCGCGCCTTGAGTACGCATGCGCGCCAGGTCGAACGCGAATTACGCACCTTGCCGGGCATCGGCAGCGTCACCTCCACCAGCAGCCTGGTGCGCCCGGAGCTGATCGTGCGGCCCGACTTCGCCCGCGCCGCTGACCAGGGCGTCACGTCGGCGGCCATTGCCGAAACCCTGCGCGTGGCGACCTCGGGCGACTACGACCAGGGGTTGGCCAAGCTCAACCTGTCGCAACGCCAGATACCGGTGGTGGTGAAACTCGCCGCCGAGGCACGCACCGATCTGGACCTGCTGTCGCGCCTGGCCGTGCCCGGCAGCCGCGGCCCGGTGATGCTGGGCAATGTGGCGACGTTCGCCATCGACAGCGGCCCGGCGCAGATCGACCGCTACGACCGCCAGCGCAACATCAATTTCGAAATCGAGCTCAACCAGCAGCCACTGGGCGAAATCCAGTCACTGGCGCTGGCCTTGCCGAGCCTGAAAAACCTGCCGCCCGGCGTCACGCAAACCACCGTCGGGGATGCTGAAGCCATGACCGAGCTGTTTGACAGTTTTGGCCTGGCCATGCTCACCGGCGTGTTGTGCATCTACATCGTGCTGGTGTTGCTGTTCAAGGATTTCGTGCAGCCGGTCACCATCCTGGGGGCATTGGTGTTGTCCATCCCGGGCGCGTTCCTGGCCTTGTTCATCACACAAACGGCGCTCTCCATGCCGTCCATGATTGGTCTCATCATGCTCATGGGCATCGCCACCAAGAACTCGATCCTGCTGATCGAATACGCCATCATGGCACGCCGCGACTTCGGCCTGACGCGGCTGCAAGCCGTGCTCGACGCCTGCCACAAGCGCGCCCGGCCGATCGTGATGACGTCGATTGCGATGGGCGCCGGCATGATGCCGATCGCCCTGGGCTGGGGCACCGATCCGAGTTTTCGTGCGCCGATGGCGATAGTCGTCATCGGCGGGCTCATTACCTCGACCTTCCTCAGCCTGCTGGTGATCCCGGTGTTGTTCACCTTCGTCGATGACATGGTGCAGTGGCTGCTGCGGTTGTTGCGGCGCCCGGTGGCTACAGCACCACCGAGCCCCGTGCTGGCTGCGCAAACTCAAGAAACCCGCTGAACGGCCGATAGCTGGTGGCAGGAACCCGCAGTCGACCGACGCACTTGCCCGGCCTGCATGGTGTGACTCCCATCGGCCCATGGCATCCAGCGCAGCGGTTTCGTACCACGACAGCGGCGCGCCGGACGACAACGCGGCGCCGGGTGTGCTCCCGCCGTTGCCACTACACCCGCTGGTCAGCGAACAGGTTCTCACGTTGGCCCTGTGCGACGCCAGAAACTTCGCCATCCGGCACCTGCGCCGCAGCCTGGGGCAGGCAGCGCAGCCGTTATGTGAACAACTGGCGCTGGCCGATGCACTGCCCATGCTCGTCAGCTTGAGTCAGCACGCCAGCACCGTATTGCTGGACCGCCTGGGTGAGTACGAGGCACGGGCCTTTGTTGCCGCAGTACGACACAGGCTGGCCTACGCCAATCCGTCTTGGCAGAAGCTGCTGGACGACGTACCGATGCCCGCCCGCGTCACCATGTTGTGACCTGGCGTGCCAGGACAACGACACCGGCTCACGGTGCGCGATGCAGCCGCGGCGCCGACAGGGCCGCATAACTGTCGCTGATCGCCGTGTCCACAGTAGGCCAACGCCCGGCCAGGCCAGCCGCAGTCAGGGCACCTTGCAAGGCCTTGATCTCCTGCGCCCCTGGCGCCACCTTGATCTGGGCCACGGCGGCCGCGGTATTGCCGCCCTTGATCAGCGCCAACACCTTGGCCGCCCAGTCGTTTGTTCGCGCCATCGGTTCACCTGTGTTTTGTTTGACCAAAACCCGACTGTACTGGAGCGCTACCATCAGGCATGAAAAAAACGTTTCAGCTCCATATCGAAGGCAAGTCGCGGGACCGGATTCTGGACGCCGTCAAACACGAAATTCGCAAGGCCATCAAGCGTGACCGCCGCCGCGCCCTGCCACCGGGCGTGCACTATTGGGACTTCGACTGCAGGTTCGGCCTGACGCAGGAGCTTGCAGAACCAACCCATCTGGCCACCCTGACCGGCCTGATCGATGCCGTGGCGCAGTCGGCTGGCGAACAGTTTTACGTCGAGGTGCTGGTCAAACCCGGCTACCGCTTGGCTCGGCCAGTGGTTGCGCCAGAGCCTTTGTCAGGCGATCCGGCGTCGTCCTAGGTCCTCGACGCCCCGGCGGCGCGCAGCTTGTCCTTCTTGCTTGGTCTTTTGCCCTTGATGCCACCCGTTCCGGGCTGCGTGGCCCGATCAACTGGCACCAGGACGGGCTCAAAGCCTGCAATCTGCTCCCGCGGCAGACTCAGGTTTTGCCGCTTTTCGATCAGGCGAAAGTGGGCGTCGGTATCGGCGCTGACAAAACTCACCGCCAGGCCGCTGTGCCCGGCGCGACCGGTACGCCCGATACGGTGCAGGTAGTCCACCGCCGAGCGCGGCAGGTCGTAGTTCAGCACCACCGGCAGTTGCGCGATGTCCAGCCCACGCGAGGCCAGGTCGGTAGTGACCACCACATCCCATTGCTGATTCTTGAATTCGGCCAGCACCTGCGTGCGCGCGCCCTGCCCCATGCCGCCATAAAACGCCGTGGCGTAGATACCGCTCTGGTACAACTTCTCGGCCACATGCACGGCAGCGTAACGCGTGGCCACAAACACCAGAACGCGCTCCCAGCCATGTTCCTTCATCAGATGCCGTAACAAGGCGGTGCGCCGTGCAGCATCGACCGCGATCACCCGCTGCAGGATGACGGGTTCATCGGCCAAGTCGGCCGGCACATCCAGCCGCACCGGGTGGTGCAACATGCCCTGCGCCAGCGCCAGCACGGCTGGCGTCAGGGTGGCAGAGAAAAACAGGTTTTGCCGACGTGCCGGCAACAGCGCCAATAGCGCCGCCAGTTCCTCGGCGAACCCTGGCTCCAACAGCCGGTCGGCCTCGTCCAGCACCAGATGGGCCACCGCCGACAGGCGCAGTGCGTTGTGCTGCAGCAGATCGAGCAGGCGCCCGGGAGTGGCAACCACCAGATCGGCACCACCGCGCAGAGCCATCATCTGCGGATTGATGGACACACCGCCAAACACGATCGCCACCTTGGGCCGCTGCACCTGGTATTGCCCCAGCGCGCCAAGCACTTCACCCACCTGGGCTGCCAGCTCCCGGGTCGGCACCAGCACCAAGGCGCGCACCCGGCGCGGCCCACCCTTGCTGGCGGCCGCTTGCAGCAGTTGCAGCAGCGGCAAGCCAAACGCCGCCGTCTTGCCGGAGCCGGTCTGCGCCGATGCCAGCACATCGTCGCCACGCAGCACGGCGGGCACCGCCTGCATCTGGATCGGGGTGGGCGTGGCGAAACCCATCGCGCTGGCGGCGCGAACCAGAGCGGGGGAAAGTCCGAGAAGTGGGAACGGCATTACAGTGGCGGCCAGTGTAGCGGCAGGGTGGCGCGTCAGGTAACGGTACGCGCCGCTAGACGTCGAGCAGGTGATCCAGCATTGCCGCAGCCTGATCGCCGGCTACAAATGCCCCAGGAGCGTCGACATTCGCACCACGCCACTGCCACTTTCAGGTGTCAACAAAG
>JANLVB010000227.1:0-2210 GCA_031363785.1 Betaproteobacteria bacterium | reverse complement strand
AACGGCATCGAGAGCGACGTTTCGCGCAAGATCCAGCGCCTGATCAAGGACAGCAAGCTCAAGGTGCAGGCCTCCATCCAGGGCGATGCGGTGCGTGTCAACGGCGCCAAGCGCGACGACCTGCAGGCGGCGATGGCGCTGATTCGCACCAGCATCGCAGACCTGCCGCTTGGTTTCAACAATTTTCGGGACTGAGGCGATGGTGTGGCGCCCCGTGCTGTGGTCCCTGACGCTGGTGGCAGCCGGCCTGTCGGCACCGGCGCGGGCGCAGTCGGTCGCCTTGTCCGGGATTCTGGGCCCCAAAGCCCTGCTGGTCGTCGACGGCGGTGAACCCAGGGCGGTGGCGCCGGGTGAGGTCCATCGCGGCGTGCGCGTGGTGTCGGCGCACGGTGACAGCGCCGTCCTGGAAATCGCCGGGCAGCGCGAGACCCTGCGCGTGGGCGGCTCGCCGGTCAGTGTCGGCAAAGCCGCTGCCAGTGGCGGCGGCTCTCGCATTGTGTTGATAGCTGGCTCCGGTGGGCACTTTGTAGCCCAGGGACAGATCAATGCCAGGCCGGTGCAGTTCTTTGTGGACACCGGGGCGACCACCATCGGAATCAGTGTCGCGGACGCCGAGCGTATTGGTCTGCCCTACAAGCAAGGCAAGGCGGTCCAGCTCTCCACTGCCAACGGTTACATCACCGGCTGGAATGTGCGCCTGGGTTCGGTACGGTTGAGCGATGTCGAGGTGTTCGATGTCGAGGCCGTTGTCACCCCCAATACCCTGCCCTTTGTCCTGTTGGGCAACAGTTTCCTGACCCGCTTCCAGATGACGCGCACCAACGAACAGATGGTGCTTGAGCGACGCTTTTGAAGTGAACGTGCAGAACGAAAGCGAGTACGAAGACCTGCTCAGCCTGTGGTCGGACCTGGAAGCCGGCCTGGCCATCGTGCTCGGCACACCAGGCAGCGTGCAGGAGTTCGAGCAGCGGATCTGGCAATACGACCGCTGGATGCAGACGCTGCTCAAGCGCGACGCCGACGTCGGCCTGTACCTGCTGTTCCAGCTGGCGACCAACTCGCCGGTCGGCTACAGTGCCTCGCACGCCCTGGTGTGTGCCGTGTTGTGCCACCTGATCGCCAACGACATCGGCTTGCCGAAGAACGAACGCGACAGCCTGGTGCATGCCGCCTTGACCATGAACATTGCCATGACGGCGTTGCAGGACCAGCTCGCCGGGCAGCTCGAGCGGCCCAGCCCGGAGCAACAGGACGCGATCCGGGCCCACGCCGTCAAGGGTGGCATGATGCTGGCCAACATCGGCGTGATGGACGAACTCTGGCTCGACACCGTCGCCAGCCACCACGATGAAGGAAACAACGCCGGTTTGTTGCATACGCTGGAGCCGCGCATGCGCCTGGCGCGCATTCTGCGCCTGGTGGACCGGTATGCGGCGATGATCAGCCCGCGCAAGTCACGCGCTGGGCGCAGTGCCACCGATTCAGTACGCGCCATCATCACCGACAACCCGGAGCATGCGGACGAAGTCGGCCACGCCCTGGTGCGTGCCGTCGGCCTGTGCCCGCCGGGCACCTTTGTGCGGCTCGACAGCGGCGATATCGCCGTGGTGATGCGCCGCAGCCGCAAACCCAACCACCCGCATGTCGCGATCGTACTGAGCGAAACCGGGCAATTGCTGCCACAGCCTCGCCTGCACCGCACAGCACAGAGCAACCCGCAGATCCGCTCCGCTTTGGCCACCGCCCTGGTACGGGTGCGGCTCAACCACCACCTCATCCTGCAGCTTGGCGCCTACGCCGCACAGCAGCCCTGAGTTCGACCGGTTGCGTGGCCAGTCGCGCGACTCAGGCTTTCTTGGCGCCCAGTCGGGACTCCTTGCCCCGGGCCAGACGGCCGATGTTCTCGGCATGGCGCCACACCAGCAGCAAAGCCATCACGGATAGCGCCAGCAACACGCTTTTTTCCGAATACCAGGCCACACCATCACCAAAAATGTAATAGACCGGCGCGAATATCGCCGCCACCAGCGAAGCGAGTGAGGAATAACGAAAAAACCAGGCGATGATGAGCCAGGTTGCGGCCGTCGCCAGACCGAGTATCCAGTGCACGCCAAACAACACACCAAGCGCGGTGGCCACCCCCTTGCCGCCCTGGAAGCGGAAGAACAGCGGAAACAGGTGTCCGAGAAATGAGCCCAGGCCAACCAGAG
>JANLVB010000219.1:0-2306 GCA_031363785.1 Betaproteobacteria bacterium | reverse complement strand
CGGGCAAATCCATCGTCACCTGGTCGAACTCCATCTGCTGCTGCGCGACACCACGTTCACCGTCGGCGTCGCTGAAATGCGTCATGAGCGAGATTTCACCCACCTGGGGCAGCGCATTGAGGCGGGTCCAGGCGGCGCGATACCGTGCCGGGGTGAAGCCGAGCCGGTTCATGCCGGAGTTCATCTTCAGGAACACCCGGTGCGGCTCCCTGGTCTTGTGCGCGGCCAGCATGTCGATCTGCTCCGCGCAATGCACGGTGTGCCACAGGTCCAGGCGCGAACACAATTCCAGGTCACGGGCGTCGAACACGCCTTCGAGCAGCAACACTGGCCCACGCCAACCGAGCGCGCGCACACGTTGCGCCTCGTCCAGGTCAAGCAGGGCAAAGCCGTCGGCCGCCTGCAATCCGGCAAAAGCACGCTCGATGCCGTGCCCGTAGGCATTGGCCTTCACCACCGCCCAGAGCCGGGCATCCGGCGCGGATTGCCTGACACGCGCCAGGTTGTGCCGTAATGCGTCGGGGTCAATGCTTGCAAGAATCGGGCGGGGCATGGTGCTTTGGCTGCGTTGCTGCGCAACGTCGCATTCTGGCAGCATCACCGCCGACCAGCCAGAGCCCGTTCGTGGCGTGATATAACCGGCGCACGTCGGAGATACCCACACACAATTCTGGCTGCAGCGCCGCTGCCAGCCCCCACCACCCGGAATGAAGCGCGGTTTCTACACCATCATGTCAGCGCAGTTCTTCAGCTCGCTGGCAGACAACGCGCTGTTTGTGGGTGCCGTGCAACTACTGCGCAGCAGCAAGGCGCCAGAGTGGCAACAGGCCGCGCTGGTGCCGATGTTTGCGCTTTTTTATGTCGTGCTGGCGCCATTTGTCGGCGCATTTGCCGACTCCCTGCCCAAGGGACGGGTCATGCTGATCAGCAATTTCATCAAGATTGCCGGTTGCCTCTTGATGTTGTTCGGGACCCACCCTTTGATAGCCTACGCCATTGTCGGGCTCGGTGCGGCCGCCTATTCACCAGCCAAATACGGCATCCTGACGGAGTTGCTGCCGGCCTCTCAATTGGTCAAGGCAAACGGCTGGATCGAGGGTCTCACCATCGCGTCCATCATTCTGGGTGTGCTGCTGGGCGGGCAGCTTGTCGGGCCCATGGTGTCGCGCTGGTTGCTCGGCTTTGATCTGCCGATGCTGGACACCGGCATCGACTCCGCACCGGAAGCCGCCATCAGCATTCTGATTTTTGTCTATCTGCTGGCAGCATGGTTCAACACCCACATTCCTGACACCGGCGTCGAAATGCGCCCCTTGCCCAAACGCCTGGCCAGCCTGGTGCCTGATTTCTGGTCCTGCAACCTGCGCTTGTGGCGCGACAAGCTGGGCCAGATTTCGCTCGCAGCAACCACCTTGATCTGGGGCGTCGCCGGAAACCTGCGCTTCATCGTGCTGGCCTGGGCCGCCGCTGCCCTGGGTTATTCAGTCACGCAGGCCTCGGCCTTGCAGGGCGTGGTGGCCATCGGCATGGCGGTGGGCGCCGTGGTGGCGTCGCTCAAGATGCGCTTGGAGGACGGACCGCGTGTCATTACCCTGGGCATTGGCATGGGCGTGTTGATCATCCTGCTCATCTTCATCGACAACGTGTGGGTTGCAGCACCGTTCCTGATCATGCTGGGTGCGCTGGGCGGTTTCCTGGTGGTGCCGATGAATGCCCTGCTGCAGCACCGCGGGCACAACCTGATGGGTGCCGGGCGCTCGATTGCGGTACAGAACTTCAACGAGCAGGCCTGTATCCTGGTGCTGGGCGCGGCGTACAGCCTGTCTGCGGGCATGGGCCTGCACACCTTTGCCGCCATCACGGGGTTTGGGCTGATCGTCGCGTTCGTGATGTGGATGATCAAGCGCTGGCATGCGCGCAATTGCCGCCACCACCGGGCCGAGGTCGAACACCTGCTGGAGATTGCGCGCAACGACAACCTGCACGGCTGAGTGCCTGAGAGTCTTTCACCCCTGCGCGCTCGGTTGCCACATCGGTCGCGCGCTCCCCCGCCTATGCCTGCCTGGTCAACGCTCTCATGATTTTCGCGTATCGCAGGCGGCGTGGGGCATCCCGCCAGCCTGGGCGCCAGAATCGGGTGATTGCTGGTAAGGTTGCGCTCCGGGCCATCCCCTGCCCGGGAACACGAGATCCGCCATGACCAGTATTTACGACTTTTCGGCCACACAGATCAACGGCAAGGCGATCAGCTTGAAGAAGTTCAAGGGTAAAGCCATGCTGATAGTCAACACCGCCAGCGCCTGTGG
>JANLVB010000209.1:0-16894 GCA_031363785.1 Betaproteobacteria bacterium | reverse complement strand
CGTCACTGGGGCGGTTGACGCGTAGCCCGGTGCTGAGTTTTTCCTGCTGGAGGGCGAGGTCGGATTGGCGTTTGAAAAGCTGTTCGAGCGCCGTGTCGTAGGTGTTGGCGGTGGCTATGCGCATGGACGGTATGCTCCCGGTTTGCCTCAGCGGCCCAGATTCTGTATCAGCGTATCAAATACGCTTTGCGCGATCTGCAGTAATTTTGCCGACGCCTGGTAGGCCTGCTGGAACTGCAGCAGCTTGGCCGCTTCTTCGTCCAGGTTGACACCGGCCACCGCGCTGCGGTCGGCCTCCACGTTGGTCGCAATGGACTTCGAGATGGCGGCCGAAAAACCGGCGCTCTGCACCCGCACACCGATCTGCGACATCAGCGCGGCATAACCCTCGGTGGTGCTGGCACCGTCGAACATGGTGGCGTCGCGCAGGGCCAGCATGGCCTCTGCGTTGCCGACGTTGATGCGTGGAAAGGCATTCGCCTGGACGACGAAGCTGTCGCCGGCCTTCGGGATCCCCTTGAGCGTGAGCGCCCAGCCGTTGAAGCTGATGGCTTGCCCTGGCACATAGGCCGCACCGACCGGGTTTGCGGTGCCGGTGCCGTTGACGTCGAAGGTGCCGGCCCCGGTGAAGCTCAGGGTCACGGTCTGCGTCATGTTGGCATCGGGCTGCTGCGCCAGCAGGCTTTGCAGCGCCAGCGAGCCTTGATTGGCGGGGGCTGCCCGCGCTGCCACCGGTGCTGCCAATGCCAGGTTCGCCGGCGACGAAAAACGGGTGTCGATGGCTGACGCGACCAAGCGGTAGGGGCTGATCAGGAAGCGGTCACCGGCAATGGCCGCGCCGCTGCTTTGCAGCTGCAGGCCATCCACCAAGGCGGTTCCGGGTATGGCGCCAAACGCTGTCAACTGGCCGTCCGAGAGCCGCCGAACTGTGCCTGCAGTGGCGCTGGTGAAGGTCATTTCATAGTCAGACGCCGCCAGCGAGATCGAACCGGCCGCTGGAGGTGCCTGCACGGTGACCTGGATCGTAGCGGCGCCGGTATTCCCGCTGGCGGCCAGGCCGTTGTCCAGTGGGCCCAGGGAAAACAGGTTGCTGCCGGGTTGGCCGTTGAGGTCAATGCCGAGTGCGTGTTGTTCGTTCACCTTGGTGCCGACGGCCAATGCCATGCGCCCGAGCAGGTTGGTGGCCTCCAGCAGGTCGGTGTTGCGAAACCGCAGCAGTCCTGACAGCGAGCCACCGCCAAACGATGATTCGTCCAGCACCGTCGTCACACCGGCGTGCTGGATGCTCAGTTTTGTCTTGCCCGGGTCGGCATAGTCATCCCGGGTCAGGGCCACCGGAGACACACCGTTGCCCAGCACCAGCGGCTGGCTGCCGGCCAGGAAGATGCTGATCGAGCCATCGGCGGCGTCGACGCTGGTGGTCTGCACCAGTTCGTTGAGCTCCCGTATGGTCTGGTCGCGCTGGTCCAGCAGATCATTCGGGTCATGGCCGCGGCCCTGGGCGTGGGCCACTTGTTCGTTGAGCCGGGCGATGCGGGTCGCCAGACTGTTGATGTTTCCCACGGTCACCTGCAGTTCGCTCTGCACTGCCTGCCCTATGCTCACCAGCGTGCTGGCGGTGGAGCGAAAACGCGCTGCCGCCTCGTCAGCACGCGACAGCACGACGGTGCGCGCGCTCAGGTCGGTCGGTGCATTGGCGACGTCCGAAAACGAATCCAGCATGTCGCTGACGGCGGCGCCCAGACCATTTTCGCCACCCTGGAACAGGTCATCGAGTTGCTGCAAGCGCTCCAGGCGCTTGGCGTCTGCCGCAGCCACCGAGCCGGTCAGGCTGGCCTGGCGGGTCAGAAATGCGTCGTGGCTTCGCAGCACGGTGGCGGCGTCCACGCCATTGCCGTAATAACCGGCACCGAAGAAATGGCCTTCCACCGCTTGCAACAACACCGATTGGCGCGAGTAGCCGGGGGTGTTGACGTTGGCGATGTTGTTGCCGGCCGTCTGCAGCGCCAGCTGGTTGGCCAGCAGTGCGCGTGCGCCGATGTTGAAAATGCCGCTCACGGGTCGACCTCAGGCGCGGGCGCGCTGCAGTTGCAAGGTGCTGTTGATGGCACGGCTGAGCTTGTTGGCGTACTCCGGGTCGGTGGCGTAACCGGCACGTTGCAGCCCGGCTGCAAACGCCTGCACCGAGCCCGTCTGCTGGCTGGCCTGTGCGTAGCGCGGACTTTGCGTTATCAGCCGTGCGTAGTCGCGAAACGACTCTTCGTACGAGCCGTAGGCACGGAACCGGGCCAGCACCTTGTTTGCTGTGCCGTTGCTGTATTCGGTGGTCCACACTTCGGCCACCTTGCCGTTCCAGCTGCTGCCGGCCTTGATGCCGAACAGATTGAAGGACGGTGCACCGTCGGGCAGCTTGATCTCGTGTTTTCCCCAGCCGGTTTCATGCCCGGCCTGCCCAAGCATGAAACTGGCCGGAATACCGCTGTCCTGCGCTACCCGCGCTGCGGTCGCTGCATGGCGCGTGACAAATCCGGCTTGGGCCGGTCCGGCTGGCGCAGGGTTGCCGACGCTGGCCGGGGTACTGAGTGCCTGCGGCACCGGCAGCTCGGTCGCCGGGGCCGTCTGCAGCATCAGCTGGCGTGTGATGATGTCCGACAGGCCACCGGGCCGGCCGGACATCTGCACCGCCAGCTGCTGGTCCAGCAGGTCCTGCCCGAGATCGCCACCGGAACTCTCCAGCATGCCGGACTTCATGGTGGCCTCGCGCATGCTCTTGATCAGCTCGCGCATGAACAGCGACTCGAACTGCCGCGCTGCCTCCTTGATTGCCGCCGGCGTGTTTTTTCCGGCCTGCAGCTTCAGCGCGTTGAGCGAGCGTGCGTCCGCCGCCAGGGCGTTGCTGCTACTGTTGGTGAGTTGGCTGAAAGCCATTTTCTAGATCACTTCAAGCTCGGCGTTCAGGGCGCCGGCGGCCTTGATGGCTTGCAGGATGGCCAACAGATCCTGTGGCGTGGCGCCCAGGGCGTTCAGTGCCCGCACCACATCGGCCAGCAGCGGCGCGGCCGGCAGCTGTATCAGGATGCCTGGCTCCTGGCGGATCTGGATGTTGGATTTCTCCGCCACCACGGTCTGGCCACCTGTGGACAGGGCATTGGGCTGGCTGATCACCGGGGTGGTGCTGATACTCACCGACAGGTTGCCGTGGGCGATGGCGCACGGGCCCAGCGATACCGCCTGATTCAGCACGATCGAACCGGTGCGCGAGTTGATTACCACCTTGGCCGCGGGAACCGAGGGCTCGAGTGTCAACTCCTCCATTTCGGCGACAAAGGTGACGCGCGCGTTCGGGTCGGTAGGCGCACGCACCTGTACCGTGCGGCCGTCCAGCGCCTGCGCCGAGCCGTCGCCGAAGCGGCGGTTGATGGCCTGCGCAACGCGGCGCGCGGTCTGAAAATCTGTCGCCTGCAGCCCCAGGTTGATGCTGCTGCCCTCTTGCAGCGGCGTTGCCACCACACGCTCGACCTGGGCGCCACCGGGCACGCGCCCTGCGCTCAGGTGGTTGATCTGCACCTTGCTGCCACCAGCCGAGGCACCCGCGCCAGCCACAATCAGGTTACCCTGGGCCAGGGCATATATTTCGCCGTCCACACCTTTCAGCGGTGTGCCAATCAGCATGCCGCCCTTGAGTGACTTGGCATTGCCCAGCGACGAGACGTTGACATCCAGCGTCTGCCCGGGGCGCGCAAAGGCCGGCAACTGCGCGGTGACCAGCACTGCCGCCACGTTCTTGAGCTGCAGCGATGCCGCGGTGGCTGCCGGCAGCGTGATTCCTAGCTGCTGCAGGTAGTTGCTCAGGCCCTGCGATGTATAGGGCATCTGCGTGGTCTGGTCACCGGTGCCGTCCAGCCCCACGACCAGGCCAAAACCAGTCAGCTGGTTGCTGCGCACGCCCTCGATCGCTGCCACCTCCTTGATGCGGGCCGCCTGTGCTGGCATGTTTGCCACCTGACACAGCAGCACCACCAGGGTGATACCGGCAAAACCGCGCAGTGGGTTGGGTTGCATCGTTGACGCCATGCTCAAAATGGCAACAAGGCCATGAAGAAGCGCGCCAGTATGCCCACCGTCTGCGCCTCCGCCTGTGCGCCGCGGCCCCGGGATTCGATGCGCGCGTTGGCCACCTGGGTCGAGCTGACCACGCTGCCGGGTTGCACAAAACGCGGGTCGACGGTGCCGGAGAAGCGCAACACATCGACGTTCTGGTTCACGCCGATCTGTTTTTCGCCGATGACCAGCAGATGCCCGTTGGGTAACACCTCGACCACGGTCGCGGTGATCGAGCCCGAGAAGGTGTTGGCGCTTTCGGTGCCGCCCTTGCCGGCGAAGTCGTTGTTCGAGGTCGCGCCGACACCCAGCTTGCCGAGCAGGCTGGTGCTGGCGAACGGGAAGGCGCTGACGCTGCTGTCCTGGGATGAACTGCGGTTCGCGGTGGAAGAAGACTTCTGGCTGGCGCTGATGTTCTCCACGATCTGTATCGTCACCGTGTCACCCACCATGCGCGCCCGGTTGTCCTCGAATGCCGGACGGTAACTGGCGCTATGGAACAGGCTGCCGCTGGTGTTGCGCGCCGGCGCGGCGGCGTTGCTGACCCGTGGTACCGCAGTGACCGGCGGTGGAAAGTCGACACTGACCTTTTGCGGCAGCGACTCGCAGGCACTGCACAGGCACAGCACGGCGCTTGCCACGCCGCCGGTGCGCAGTCGGGCCAGCCAAACCATCACAGCTGCCCCAGTTTTTGCAGCATCTGGTCGGAGGTCTGGATGGCCTTCGAATTCATCTCGTAGGCGCGTTGGGTCTGGATCATGCTGATCAGCTCCTGCACCACGTTGACGTTCGAGGTTTCCAGGAATCCCTGCGAGATCATGCCCAGGCCATTGGCGCCCGGCGTGCCGGTGCTGGCTTGACCAGACGCCGGGCTCTCGGCAAACAGGTTCTGCCCTTGCGGCTCCAGGCCGGCCGGGTTGAGAAAACTCGCCAGCGTGATAGTGCCGATGGACTGCGGCGAGACGTTGCCGGGGATGGTGGCGGTCACGGTGCCGTTGTTCGAGATCGTCACGTTCTTCGCATTGGCCGGCACGGTCACGCCGCTGGCGACCGCCAGGCCACTGGCTGTCACCAGGCGGCCCTGGCTGTCGACCTGGAACGATCCGTCGCGTGTGTACTGGTTGGTGCCGTCGGGCATGGTGATCTGGAAGAAGCCGCTGCCCTGGATCGCCACATCCAGCGGATTGCCGGTTTGCTGCACCGTGCCCTGTGCAAAGGAGCGGCTGGTGGCAACGGTGCGCACACCCAGGCCCAGGTGCAGGCCGGTGGGCAACTGCGACTGGTCGGTGGTACTGGAGCCGACCTGGCGCAGATTCTGGTACATCAGGTCTTCGAACACCGCGTTGGCGCGTTTGTAGCCGGTGGTGGAGACGTTGGCGAGGTTGTGCGAAATCACGTCCAGCTGCATTTGCTGGGCTTCCATGCCGGTCTTGGATATCCAGAGTGAATTGATCATGTGTTGACTCCCGTGTGGCGAAGCTCAGCCCTGCAGGCTAAGCAATTGACCGGCCGCCCGGTCGTTCGACTCGGCGGTTTGCATCAGACGCATCTGCTGTTCGAACTGGCGCGCGGTCTGGATCATGCCGACCATGGTTTCGATCGGATTGACGTTGGATCCCTCCAGCACACCGGACTGCAGGCGGGCCAGCGGGTCGCTGGGCAGGGGGTCGCCGCCCGCGCTGCGGAACAGGCCGTCGTCGCCGCGCCTGAGCTGGTCTTCGGCGCTGGGCGACACCATCTTCAGCCGGCCGATGGCGCTGGAGCGTTGTCCAGCCACCTTGGCGCTGAGTGTGCCGTCGCCGCCAATCGCCAATTCGGCATTCGCCGGCACACTGATCGGAGCGCCGCCGTCGGACAAGACGGCCAGGCCGTTGCTGGTTTGCAGGGTGCCGTCGGCCGCGATCTGCAGCGAGCCGTTGCGGGTATAGGACTCGGTGCCGTCCAGCCCCTGCACTGCAAACCAGGCATTACGCGTGGCCATGATGTCCAGGTTGCGCCCGGTGGTCTGCGCCGCACCAGGTGTGTCGAGGTGGCCTGACGTGGCTTCGAGCGCAAACACGCGCGTGGTGGCACCGTCGCCGCGTAACGGCACCGAGCGGTAGGTCGACAACTCGGCGCGGAAACCATTGGTCGACGCGTTGGCCAGGTTGTTCGACAACACGGCCTGCCGGTGTGCTGCCGCATTGGCGCCGGTCATGGCGGTATAGATCAGGCGGTCCATGGTCTGCTGTGCTGGTGCGGGGTGTTGGCGGATGCTTCGTCGTTCAACGCAGGTTGGTGAGGGTGGACAACACCTGGTCCTGCGTCTTGATGGTCTGGGCGTTGGCCTGATAGGTGCGCTGCGCTGTCATCATGTTGACCAGTTCGGAGGTCAGGTCGACGTTGGACCCCTCCAGGGCACCAGCCCGCAATGCACCAAACTTGCCCTGCCCGGGCGACCCCAGGATGGGCTGGCCCGACGCCACGGTTTCGATCCAGTTTCCCTGTGCCGAGGGCTTGAGACCCTGTACGTTGCGAAAGTCGGACAAGGCCACCTGGCCCGCCGCCTGAATCTGGCCGTTCGAGTAGCGCGCCGTGATGACTCCTGTTTCGTCGATCTTGAGCGCCACGAAGTCGCCGGGCGCAAAACCATCCTGCAACAGGTCGGTAACGGCGAAGGCGGTCGCATACTGGGTCGACGATGCCACGTTCAGGGTGGCGGTGAAGGGGCCGATGTTCGGATTTGGCGAGGTCAGGGTGATGCTGGGGGCGGCCGGCACAGAGCCGGTGAGTTGACCATTGACGCCATAGGACAGGGCGGCGATGCTGCTGGCCGCAGCGCTCGCGGCCGATGTCGGATCAGTGAACATCTCCCAGCTGTCGGCGGCCGTCTTGCGCATGTAAAACGAGGCGGTGATTGGTGCTCCCTGCGAGTCGTATGTCACCAGGGAGGTGCCGTAGGTGGTAAGTGGTGTCGGCGGCACCGGCACGTTCCAGATGGCAGCGTTGGCGTCCAGGTTGAACTCGGCTGTGATAGCCGTGGTGGCCCGGGCCGCGATCGGGGTCGAGGTCGGCAACTGCAGCGGCTGCAGCGTGCTGCTGGTTGCGACACCGGCGGTAGTGGTGGGGTAACCCATCACGTTGGCGCCGGCGTTGCTGACGATGTAACCCTGCGTGTCGAGCTTGAATTCGCCGGCCCGGGTATAGGCGGTGGTGCCGTCCGGCAGGGTGAGTGTAAAAAAGCCGCCGCCATTGATGGCCAGGTCCAGATTGCCGCCGGTGACATTCACGGCGCCCTGCGTGAACTGTTGCGATACGGTGGCCACTTCAACACCAATGCCGGTCGAAGCGGCGACGATTTGGGAGAACTCGGCGCGCGACACCTTGGCACCAACGGTGTTCGCATTGGCGATGTTGTTGCCGACCACTTCGAGGTTGCGGCTGGCAGCTTTGAGGCCGGAGAGGCCGGTTTGAAATGACATGGTGTGCTCCTGTCCAGGTTACAAAATGGCTTTGATGGCGCTGTAGCCGAAGCTGCCCAGGCGCTGCAACTGCATGTGCATGCTGCCGTTGTCAGAACTGACGGAGTCCACCCTGTCCTTGACCAGTTGGGTGGCGGGTATCGGCTTGCCGCCATTGCTGGCAGTGACACGGTAGCTGGCCGAAACCACACCAGGGTGTTTGCTGGCGTCCCACTCGAAATTGTGGCGCCCACCCTCGAGCTGCCCCAGGTCAATGGTTTCGATCACCTTGCCGCCGACAGACAGTATGTCGATCTTCACGCTGTTGGCGCGCCCGTCGATGTCGATCGCACCAGCGGCCCGGCCGGCGTTGATCGCCAGCCTGTCGCCTGCGACCAGGACACTGCGGCCCACCAGCGAGCCGCCCTGCAGCATTTGCAAACCAGAGAGTTGTGCCGCCAGACTGCCCAGTGTGTCGTTGACTTTTTCGATGCTCGAGACAGTCGATATCTGCGCCATCTGCGATGTCATCTGGGCGTTGTCCATCGGGTTGAGCGGATCCTGGTTGCTCAACTGCGCCACCAGTAGTTTCAGGAACCGGTCTTCCGACGCGGCTCCGGTGGCACTGGCGGCGCTGGCAGCGCTGCCAGCCGAGGCGCTGCTGGTGGCGGAACTGGTGGCACTGATCATGGTGGTCGTCCTATTGGCCGATCTGCAGCGTCTTGAGCAGCAGGGACTTGGCGGTGTTCATCACTTCTACATTGTTCTGGTAGGAGCGCGAGGCGGAGATCATGTTCACCATCTCCTCGATCGGGTTGACATTGGACTGGGTGACGTAACCCTGGGCGTCGGCCTGGGGGTGGGTCGGGTTGTGCACCTTGCGCATCGGCTCGTTGCTCTCACGCACCGAATCCACCCGCACACCGAGCGCGCCTTCGGCGCCCAGCGGCGTGGTCTGGAACACCACCTGGCGTGCTTTGTATGCCTGGCCGTCCGGCCCCGCCACGGAGTCGGCATTGGCCAGGTTGCTGGCCACCACATTGAGGCGCTGTGACTGCGCGCTGATGGCGCTGCCGGAAACCCCGAAGATGGAAAACATGGACATGGTGTGCCTTTGCGTGGGCTGCAGCTTACTGGCCGGTGATGGCGCTCAAGATCGTGCGCGAATAGCCGTTAATGAAGCGCAGGGTGGACTCGTAGCGTATGGCGTTGTCGACAAAACTGGCGCGCTCACGATCCAGGTCTACAGTGTTGTTGTCCATCGAGGCTTGGGTCTGCACGGTGTAGGCACGGGCACTGGAGGCCAGTGCGGAACCGGTACCGGTACCGGCACCCTGCAAGGGAATGTGCGCCGCATGCGCTGGCTGGCCGGCACCGGTGACTGGTGGGCGCAGCGTCTGACTGGTGATGCCCTGTGCAGTGGCCATGGCCTGTTTGAAGTTGATGTCCTGCGCCACATAACCTGGCGTATCGGCGTTGGCGATGTTGCTGGCGATGGCGTGCTGGCGCTGCGCGCGCACCACCAGGGCATTCGCATGCAGATTCAAACCGCTGGTCAACTGGGCAAACATCCGACGCCACCTCCACTCAAGTCCCGGGTCCTGCGCCGCGGGCACCGGGCCCACCGCGTGAAACGATTATGGGAAAGCTTGAGGGCGCCGATCACCGGAATAGCGGTGTTTTGGGTCGGCACTTGGACGCTTTGGTGGGCGGGTCGGCGACTAAAGTCACTGTAAGGCTATGAATCAGGTGCAACTTTGAAAACATGCGCGATCTATCACAACTTGTACCGGGTTTGCCTGTCGGGGGCGGTTGCGATTTTGCTGCCGGCAGTGGCGCTGGCCCAGGCCGTTGATCCGGGCGCCGGGCTGCTGCGCGACACCCAGGTCTGGCTGGATCAGACCGTGGCGGCGGTGCGGCCAGCCGGTGCTGCGCCACTGCGCATGGAGGTGAACGTGGGTGTGCTGGACAGTCGGCTGAGCCTGGCGCCATGCGCGCGGATTGAGCCCTATATTCCGCCGGGCTCCCGTTTGTGGGGCAAGACGCGGATCGGAGTGCGTTGTCTGGAAGGGAGCGCGCGCTGGAACGTTTTTCTCCCGGTGCAGGTGCGTGCCTTCGGCCACGCCTGGGTGGTCAGGACCGATGTGCCGATGGGCAAGGCGCTGGCGGAAGAGGACGTGGTGCTGGCGGAAGTCGATTGGGCGCAGGAGAACAGCCCGATTTTGGGTGATCCGGCCCTCTGGCTGGGACAGACCGCCACGCGGGCTTTGACGACCGGCCAGGCGCTGCGTCAGGGCATGGTGCGCCCGGCCCAGGTTTTCCAGGCTGGGGCCACCGTCCGGGTGCTGGCGCAAGGTCCTGGTTTTGTTGTGAGTGCCGATGGACAGGCGCTCTCGGCTGGGGTGGTTGGTTCGCAGGCCAGGGTTCGGATAGACAGTGGGCGCATACTTTCTGGCATGGTGCTGGACGGCCGCACGGTACGGGTCGACATGTAGCATTTGTATGTTGCCGGTTATGCCTCAAGTTTCTTTCCGATTGGTCGATACACCCCTTACGATGCGGCGCAAGTCGTGGCGCGAGGGAACACCATGAAAATAGGCCAACAACCTGAACCATTGCCAGCGGCAGCGCAGAACGCGCAGCCTGCCAGCGCCAAACCCGGCACGGCCACACCTGCAACCGGACGGCGTGCGGCTGGCGTCGACGTCACCGTCTCAACACTGGCACGCACCTTGGAGCAGACCAGGGTGGCGGACAGTTCCGTCGTCGACATGGACAAGGTCAATGCCGTGCGCCAGGCGATTGCCGACGGAACCTTTGTTGCCAATGCGGAGGCGATTGCCGACAAATTGCTCGCCAATGCCCAGGAAATGCTCAAACGCACCCTGCCATGAACAAACCCGGTGCCAGCGCCGCACAGCAGGTCGAAGCAGCATTGCAGTCGGCCGAGCTCAGCCAGCGGGCAGTGGCGCAGGCGCTGCTTGCCGGGCAGGCGGATCTGCTCGAAGCAGCCGCGGCCGACCTGCAACGGGCGGCGAGTGCCTTGTCCGATGCCGTGCTGGCGGTCAACGGTGCGATCCAACTGCGTGCGCCGCTGGGCCAACGTGTAGTGGCGATGGCGCGCGGGATGGTCATGTACCGGGAGGCCTGTCTGCGCCGCAGCGCCATGGTGCAGCGTTCGCTGCAGTCGATCCTGCCCGACAGCGGCAGCGCCACCTACGGCGGTACCGGCCCGTACGCCAAGGTGACACGCCAAAGCGGCGCTTTCAAACTGCTGTCTGCCTGATTGTTTCCCCAGGCGCGTCAATGCGCCCGCATCTTGGCGCGCAGGCGGGCGATGGACTGGCTGTGCAATTGGCAGACCCGTGACTCGGTCACCTCCAGCACGGCCGCTATCTCTTTCAGATTCATGTCCTGCTCGTAGTACATGCTCATCACGAACTGCTCGCGCTCTGGCAGGGTTTTGATGGCGTCTACCAGCGACTTGCGCAGGCGCTGATCCCGCAACAGCTGCATCGGATCGGCATTCTCATCGGCGTCGTGACGGTCCAGAAACCCGTCCTCGCCACCGGCCGCGCGCGACATGTCTTCCAGGTAGACCAACTGTGTGCCGCGGACCTTGCCGAGCAGGGTCTGGTACTCGGCCAGGCCCATGCCGAGCTCGCGCGCGATCTCGGACTCGAGCGGGCTGCGGCCGAGCTGGTGCTCCAGCCGACGCAGCGCCTGTTCGATATCCTTCTGGCTCTTGCGCGAGCCGCGCGACATCCAGTCGTTGTCGCGCAGTTCGTCGATCATGGCGCCACGGATGCGTTGTGTGGCAAAGGTCTCGAACTGCACACCCTGCGCCACTTCGTAGCGCGACAGCGCTTCGGTCAGTCCCATCAGGCCGACCTGTATCAGATCGTCCACCTGCACACTGGCCGGCAATTTGGCCATCATGTGGTGTGCAAGCCGACGCACCAGGGGCTGGTACTGTCGTATCAGGGCATCGCGGTCAAGTTGCCCCTTGGCGGTGTACATCAATGGCTCTCCCGGCGCGTTCGGCGATTGCTGAATGGGGACCTGGCGCAATAACACGTCATGGTAACAAATGACACCACGCGCGAGTTACGCTGCAACCGCCATACAGCCTCAGGCATGCAGCAGCCTGTCTGAACGCCCGCGGCTGTCGGGCTGTATGAAAAAGAAGCCGAGGTCTGCCGCTTTCGGATCGAATGCCGACTTGCCGTGTACCCGCATCGACTGGCGCACCAGCGCCGCCGCATCGGCCACCTCCCAGTCTTGCGGCACTTTCTGGCCTGTCGTGACACCGCGGATCACCAGCTGGTGCCGTATCGCCACGTCCAGGGCCGGTCCGAGCTTGACCGCTTCGTCGATCTTGGACAACACCGTGTGTTGCACGTCGCCGCTGCGAAACGCCGCCACCACCTCGTCCAGCGTATCACCCTGCGCACCGGCATTGAGCACCAGCAGGCGTTTGACGCCGGGCAGGTCGAGCACGTCCAGCGAGTCGTCCTTGCGCGGGTCCCGCGGTGCCAGGCCAGTGGTGTCGATCAGCACCATCTTCTTGTTGGCAAACAGTCCCAGCAGGTCCTGCAGTGCGGCGCGGTCGTGCGCCAGGTGCGCTACCAGCCCAAGACTGCGGGCATGTTCACGCAGTTGTTCGTGGGCTCCGACCCGTTGTGTGTCAAGTGTGATCATGCCGACACTTGATGTACCGTGGGCCAGTGCGCATTGACCGGCCAGTTTGGCGACGGTGGTGGTCTTGCCGACACCGGTGGCCCCGATCAGCGCGTGGACGCCGCCCTCGTCGTGCAGCGCCTGCGCTCCGGTACGCAGGTTGCGCTCGATCGCGTCCATCATCCAGTGGATGGCATCGGCGGCCGCCAGCTGTTCCGGCATGCGCTCCAGGATGGCGCGCGACAGGGTCGGTGAATAACCCGCACGCATGAGTTTGAGCATCAGGTTGGACTGAATCGGGTGCTGGCGTGCCTGTCCGAGCCAGGCAAAGGTGTTGAAGCGGTCTTCCATCAGGTCACGCATGGCCTGCAACTCGTCCATGATGCCGCGCGCAGCGGCTGGAGCGGCTGTCTGCGGTGCAGGCACTGCGGCAACTGGCGCGCTGGCGCGTGGCGCCGCTGCTGGCGCCCTGTGCACAGGGCTCTCGTCCAGGCGCGCCGGTGATTCCGTCTGCCGCTTGCGCAACATGCGCTCGCGCACATAGTCCTGGAATGACAGCGTACTCATGGCCAGCTGTGTCGCGTCGTCCTCCACCTGCTTCTGGGCCTCAGCCGGCAGCGCAGCGGCCGCTCGGGCGGGTGCGCCAATGGCCCCGGACGGCGCCTGCCGTTCTCTCTGGCCCAGGTTGGACAGGGTGTCCTCGGTGGTCGCCATGACTTCGACGCCCATGGCCGTCGGTCGGTTCGAGAGTATCAGGGTGCCCTCGCCAAAAGCCATGCGCGCCTTTGCCAGAGCCTCGCGCGATGTGGCACCGGTAAAGCGTTGGATGTTCATGCGGATGCACCTCGAAGAATGGGACCGATACGGATGGTGTGGGTTTCCGGTATTTCACTGTGCGCGAGCACCTGCAAACGCGGTGCGCTGCGCCGCACCAGGCGCGCGATGGCGCTGCGGATCTGGTCTGGCACCAGCAGGCAGGGGGGAACACCCACCTCCTCCTGGCGCAGGGCGACTTCGGCCGCCGTGCGCGTGAACATGTCGGCGACGCCGGGGTCGAGTGCCGGGCCCGAGGCACCGCCCAGGGCTTGTACCAACAGGCGCTCAAGGGCCGGGTCGATGGCGATCACGTTGAGCTCGCGGGACGGGCCGTAGATTTGCTGCACGATAGACGGCGCCAGCGCAACACGGATTTTCTTTGCCAGCTCCACCGGATCGGCCGTGGTGAGCGCGTGCTCGGCCAGCGACTCGACGATGGTGCGGATGTCGCGTATGTGCACCGACTCGTCGAGCAGCAGTTGCAACACCTTCTGGAACACGGCGATGGAGACCATCTTCGGAACTACCTCCTCGATCAATTTGGGCGCGTATTTGCTGACATGGTCGACCAGTTGCTGGGTCTCGGTCCGGCTCAGCAGACGCGAGGCCTGCACCTGCATCAAGTGTGACAAATGTGTCGCCATCACGGTCTCTGAATCAACAACCGTAAACCCGGCCATTTGCGCCGCTTCCTTCTGGCGTTCGTCGATCCAGTGTGCCGGCAGGCCAAAGGCCGGGTCGGTGGTGGCGGTGCCGATCAGGGTGGTCGTGATGCCGCCCGGGTTGATGGCCAGAAACATGCCCGGAAAGGCCTCCGACTCCCCAACCACCACCCCGCGCAGCGTGATGCGGTAGCCGCTGGGCTTGAGCTCCAGGTTGTCGCGCACATGCACCGCGGGCGGCAGAAAACCCACCTCCTGGGCAAATTTGCGCCGCACACCCTTGATGCGGTTGAGCAGGTCACCCTGGCGATTTTTGTCCACCAGCGCAATCAGGCGGTAGCCCAGCTCCAGACCCAGCTGATCAACCGGTTGCAGGTCGTCCCAACTGGCGTCGCCGTCGGTGCTTGGCGCCACCTGCTCGGTCGCCGGGTCCACCGGCACCACCTTGTGCGCCAGTACCCACGCCGCGTAGCCCAGAATGCCGCCAATACCCAGAAACACCAGATGGGGCATGCCGGGAATCAGCCCCAGGACGATCATGATGCTGGCGCTGATGCCCAGCACACGTGGTGATATGAACATCTGGTGCACGATCTGGCGCCCGAGGTCCTGCTCCTTGCCAACGCGTGACACCACCATGGCCGCCGCAACCGAGATCAACAACCCGGGTATCTGCGCCGCCAGCGCATCACCAACGGCCAGCAGGATGTAGGTGTCTGCTGCCTGCGAAGCACTCAAGCCATGCTGCAGCACACCGATGGTGAAGCCGCCAAAGATATTGATCAACAGGATCAGGATGCCGGCCACCGCATCACCACGCACGAACTTCGATGCGCCATCCATGGAGCCGAAAAAGTCCGCTTCCTCGGCCACCTCGGCGCGCCGGCGCTTGGCCTCCTTCTCGTCTATGGTGCCGGCATTGAGGTCGGCATCCACCGCCATCTGTTTGCCCGGCATGGCGTCCAGCGCGAAGCGCGCGGAGACCTCGGCGATACGTTCTGCGCCCTTGGTCACGACCACAAAATTGATCACCACCAGGATCGAGAACACAATCAAGCCGACGGCGAAGTTGCCACCGATCAGGAAGTGACCGAAAGCCTCGATCACGGCGCCGGCAGCGCCCGGCCCGGTATGGCCCTCCAGCAGCACGACCCGTGTCGAGGCGACGTTGAGCGACAGACGCATCAGGGTGGTGAGCAACAGCACCGCCGGGAAAGCGGCAAAATCGAGCGGGCGCAGCATATAGGCCGCCACCATCATCACCATCAGGGCTACCGCGATGTTGATGGTGAAGAAGACATCGAGCAGCAGCGGCGGCAGCGGCAGCACCATCATCGACAGGATGGCGACCACCAGCATCGGTGCTGCCGCACCCTGGGCCAGTGCGGCGTTCGATCCCAGCCAGCGCTGCAGTGGTTTGAGTCGTTCCATCAGCGCTCAGACCTGTCCACTTGCCGGGGGTCCAGGTCTTCTGGCACTTCGGGTTGTGCCAGATCGCCGGGCATCGGGCCCTCGCCGCGCAACGCCGCCTTCACGCGGTAGACATGCGCCAGCACCTGCGCCACTGCGGTATACAGGCTGGTCGGAATGTCCTGGCCGAGTTCGGCGTGCGCGTACAGGGCGCGCGCCAGCACCGGTGACTGCAGCACCGGGATGGCATGCTCGCGCGCCACATCGCGGATCTTCAGGGCCAGCAGGTCGGCGCCGCGTGATATGGCCTGTGGCGCACGCATGGTGGCCTCGTCATAACGGATCGCCACTGCAAAGTGGGTCGGGTTCATGACCACGAAATCGGCCCGCGGCACGGCGGAAATGCTGTTGCCCTGCGACAACGCGCGCTGGCGCGCCTTGAGTTGACCCTTGACCAGTGGATTGCCCTCGGATTCCTTGTGCTCCTGGCGGAATTCCTGGTGCGACATCTTCAGGCGGGACTTGTGCAGAAACTTCTGCAGCGGCACGTCGATCACGGCAACCACCAGTATCACCAGCAGCAGCAGGGCCATGCCGGTTTGCAGCCAGCCGTCCAGATAGCTGATGGCCGCCACCGTGGGCTGCATGGTGAGTGAAGCGACCAACTGCAGGGTTGACCCGAGGTACAGGGTTGCCACCACGGCCAGCACGACCACAATAAGAACCATCTTGGCGATTTCGGCCAGTTTGTCCTTGGTGAAGATGCGTCCGATACCGGCCAGCGGGTCGAGCCGGCTCAGATCAGGCATCAGCGGCTTGAGGCTGTTGACCCAGCCGCCGACGGCGATCGTGCCCAGCACCGTGGCGACGCCGACCACGAGTGCAAATACGGCGCAGGCCAGCAGTGCGGCAAGCGCCATCTCTTGCAGGCGAACCAGCATCAACGCCGGTTGCGCCATGGTGGCGGCGTCGAAGGAGAGTTGGCGCACCATGTCGATGCGCATGCGCTCGAACAGGAGCGGGAACAACACCAGCAGTGCCAGTGCGCCCATGCCCAGCACTGCCAGGTGCGCGAGGTCGCGTGAGCGCGTGACCTGACCGTCGTCGATGGCGCGCCTGAGCTTTCGCTCGGAGGCTGGCAGGTTGCGGTCCTGGCTGGATTCCATGGAGCACGGTTGGTTGGTATGCTGCCATTGTGATTTGCCGACGGCAAAACTAAAGTGCGAAAAGATGGCGCTTAACCGGCCACTTCACCAGCTGGCGGTGAGCCCGCTGGAGTTCATGCAGCGGCTGGCGGCGCTGGTGCCGAGGCCCGGGCTTGATCAAACCTTGACGGAGTTCAAGCGCAGCATCAACGTCATCGGATGCTGCGGCGACTCCTGGAAGCCATAGTGCTGGTAGAACTGTTTCGCGCGGTCGTGAAGGGCGTGGACGAGCAGCGCCCGGACACCGGCATTCTGCGAAACACTCACCGCACGACCGACTGCGTCCTGCAGCAAGGACGCTCCAAGCTTGATGCCTTGGGCCCGATGGTCAACGGCCAACCGGGCGAGAACCATCACTGGAATGGGATCGGGCATGTTGCGACGCACGCTGCTGGTTGCCGCTTGGTGTGAAACCGCACCTGCGGCCATCGCGTAGTAGGCATAGACACGACCGTCCTGCTCAGTGACGACGAAGGTGCGGCTCGCGCCGCTCAACTGATTGGTCAAGGCCCGGCGCTTGAGCCATTCATCGAGGCTGGCTTCCCCACAATCGAATTCGTCCAGGACGTGGGTGACAGCG
>JANLVB010000205.1:0-6360 GCA_031363785.1 Betaproteobacteria bacterium | reverse complement strand
CGGGCAACATCAGGTCCAGGATCACCAGTTGTGGCGGTGCCTCGGCGCCGGATTGCTGTAATTGGGCCAGGCCGCTGGCGCCGTCCGGTGCATGGCGAACCTCGTAACCAGACTGCCCCAGGTATTGGCGCACCATTTGCGCCAGGCGCGCGTCGTCTTCGATCATCAACAGGTGTTCCACCATGGGATCAGTTTAGGCCGACACCCCAACCTGGTCTTGGCTGCGCGGTAAAGAAAAGTAAATCCGGCGATGCCGTCGCGGTGACGCTCAGTCGGCCGGTAACGTGGCCGTGTCTGGCCGCGCCGCCGACAGGTTGCGCGACGCCAGCCAGATCAGCAGCAACACCGGTACACCGAGCAAGGCTGTGGCCACGAAGAAGTTCTCGTAGCCAAAACTGTCGACATATTTCCCGGAGAAGCCGGCCAGAAACTTGGGCAACAAGAGCATGAGCGAGCTGAACAATGCGTACTGCGTGGCCGAATACTGCACATTGGTCAGGCCCGACAGATAAGCGATGAACGCCGCCGAGGCGATGCCGCTGCTCAGATTGTCGGCAGACACCACCAGTACCAGCGCGCGCACATCATGGCCGTGACCGGCCAGCCAGGCGAACAGCAAATTGCTCGATGCGCTGAGCACGGCACCCAGCATCAGGATACGCATCACGCCAAAACGCATCGCCAGCGCACCACCAGCAAAGGCACCCACCAGTGTCATGATCACGCCGTAGACTTTTGTGACGGCGGCGACTTCGTCCTTGGTGTAGCCCATATCGACATAAAACGGGTTGGCCATGATGCCCATCACCACATCGCTGATGCGGTACACGGCGATCAGGCCGAGCAACAGCGCGGCCTGCCAGCGGTAACGCGTAATGAAGTCGGCAAACGGGGCCACCAGGGCGTCACGCAACCACTGCGCAGCATTACGCGCCGGGGCGATCACCGGGTGAACCGGCTCGGGCGAGAGCAACACGGTGGCCATGCCGAGCAACATCGAGGCGGCCATCGTCAGGTAGGCGGTCTGCCAGGCGCCCTGCTGGTAGAGCGCTGTGTTGGCGACTTCGGCGCGTGCGGCGATCCACAACACCCCGGCGCCAGCCCAGATCATGGCCAACCGGTAACCGGTCTGGTAGGTGGCGGCGAGTGCTGCCTGGCGCTCGGTACCGGCGGACTCGATGCGGTAGGCGTCCAGCGCAATATCCTGCGTCGCCGAGCCGAAAGCCACCGCCAGCGCTGCCCAGACGATGGGTGCCAGGGACAACTTGGGGTCGGTCAGTGCCATACACACCAGAGCCACCATGATCACCGACTGTGACAACAGCAACCAGCTGCGCCGGCGCCCCAGCCAGCGCGTGAGCAGCGGGATCGGCAGGCGGTCCACCAACGGTGACCAGGCCCATTTAAAGCCGTAGGCCAGTCCGACCCAGCTCAGATAACCTATCGTGCTGCGGTCGATACCCGCCTCGCGCAGCCAGAAGCTCAAGGTGCCAAAAACCAGCAGCAGGGGCAGGCCGGCAGAAAACCCCAACAGCAGCATGCGCAGGCTGGCAGGCTCAAGGTAAACACGCAGCGCCTGGCGCCATGTCAGCGCGGCGGGGGTGGAGCTGGCGGTTGGTAGGGTCATGCGCACGGGTTTGGCTTTTGGCTATTATTGACGCATGTGCACACTCTGTGATCTGAAGGCCCGGGCCTGGTCGTCGCGCCGCGCATTTGTGCTGGCGGCAGGCGCCGCTGCCGGGCTGGCAGCGCTTGGCCCGGCGGCGGCGCAGGTGGACGTGGGCCAGGCATCCAAGTTCCGCAAGCTGGTGTCGGCCGACCAACTGGAGGCGGCGGCCGCGCAGCAATACGTCCAGACCATGGGCGAGGCCAGCGCAAAAAAGGCGCTGGCGCCAGAAAACCACCCACAATTGCTGCGCCTGCATGCAATTGCGCGGCGCCTGATTCCCCATGCCGCGCAATGGAACGACCGCGCGCGCAGCTGGAAATGGGAGGTCAACCTGATCGCCAGCAAACAGATCAACGCCTACTGCATGCCGGGCGGCAAGATCGCGTTCTACACCGGCATCCTCGACCAGCTGGCACTTTCCGACGACGAAGCTGCCATGGTGATGGGGCACGAGATGGCGCACGCCCTGCGTGAGCACGCCCGGGAGCGAATCGGCAAGACCCAGGCCACCAGCATTGGCCTGGCGGTAGGTGCACAACTGTTGGGGCTTGGAAACCTGGGTGACGTGGCAGCCAAGCTGGGCACGCAGCTGCTGGCCCTGAAATTCAGCCGCGAAGACGAAAGCGAGGCCGATCTCGTCGGGCTGGAGCTGGCGGCCCGCTCGGCCTATTCGCCAAAAGCCGGGGCCACGCTGTGGCGCAAAATGGCGGCGGCATCGGGTGGTGCCAATGGCACGAAGTTCTTGTCCACCCACCCGTCCGGGCCGGACCGGGTGCGTGAGCTCGAGGCCAATGCACCCAAGGTGCAGGGCCTGTACGACCAGGCGCGCAAGTCTGGTTGATGGGTTTGTCGCGGCTTCAGCGCTGCCACTGCAGCAAGCGGCGATAGGGCGCCTGCCAGTGGGCCGCGACTGGCTCCGGTGGCGCACCCACCGCCTGCGGGCCCGCTGCGCCATCCCACCATGCCGACGCAAATGCCAGCATCCCGGAGTCGACCGGCAATTGTGCGACCACCAGAGCATCACCACCCGACGCCGTGGCATCAGCAGCGCGGTACCAGGCACAGTGGTTATCCCCCAGCGCGGCCAGAGCCTGGTACAGACTGTCTGACAACCAGCGCGCCGCGGCGCTTGCCTCTGCAGGACCGAGGCTGAGCGACTGCAAGACGAACGAAGCGCCGTCACCCGCGTGGCCGATGCCCGCGGCGCGCGCGCCCAGGCGCAGGTACTGCGTGCGTTGCGTTATCTCGATGCCGGTACGTGCCCAGCCGGTCTCCACCACCTGGCGTGCCCGCTCGCGCGCGTCGCTGTGTTCGAACGCCAGGAAGTCTGCATGGCTGGCAAACTCGTAGACGCAGGCGTATTCCGGGGCGGTGCTCGGTGGCGTGCCAGACTGCCGGAACAGCGTCGCCTGCAACAGGCCGGGGAAACCCATCAGCAGGTGCACATGGTCGTTGTACCAGCGCAGCAGGTTGTCGTGGGCGCCGTTTTTGCAGCGGGTGGCAACGAGGTTGATGCAAGGGGTCATGGTTGGAAGTTGCTGCGTCAGGCGGTCAATCTAACAATTACACCGGGGCCCTTCCACTGCTTCAAGGTGGCCATGGCAAATACGGTTTGCGGGGAGTTGCGCTCTGAGGGGTCACCCACCCCGGGCGCGTTGGCATGGCGAAACAGGATGACTGCGCCGTCTGGCGCTGCCCAGCGGGTGTCTTGCGCAAGTGCCGCAACCGGATGCGGCAGCACGATGGACACGGCGGCGGCAACAAAATGCCGTCGCCGCAACAAAAATGCACGCACATGCCAGCGCGAGCGGTTCAGCGAAGAAGCGCCCCGGCCTTTGCCGTTCACGGCAAGTACCTTTTGATGAATTCATGATAGCTCCTGTCTCTCGCGCTGGAGTGGAGTTGCACCGAGCGCTTGATTTTCTCGAGGCGGGCTACATACTCCTTCAAGCTGAGATCGTTCACTTTGTCGACCCGCTCCAGTGCAACCGTGACACACCAGTTGATGACCCCCTGAACTTCGCTGGCGGTGGTGACGGATTCGTTCTTGGCGTATCCAAACCTCTGCTTGGCGGCAATCTTCGCGTTGTCCAACGCGAGAATGCAGAGCTTGTCCGTCAAGTGGGGATCGCGTTCGTACTCGCGCTTGAGGCCTGCCTCGATGTTCTGGCAGACATCGAGATGTTTGTCGTCGTTGAAGTCCATATTCCGTTACGCGATGCTAGATTTGCGGCGTGGTTTCATCGCTCATCGCAATCTGATCACCTGATCCGACACACGTCATTGCGCCGAAAAACCTTGCAATCCATCAGCCCCATGACCGGGTAAGCAATTCGTCCAGTGCGTCGGCAATCGCCTGCCCGTGTGGCGCAAGGGATGCGACAGGCTCGCCCAACTGATCGAGCACCACCGAAACCATATCCAGAGGATGCAGGACAACACGCACCCCTTTGATGACAAAGGCCGGATTCATCCTGGCACCCACGGTGGGCGTATCGCGTGGCAATACGGTCTGGCGCACCAACGGAACCACGACACGTCTGCGATAGCGGTCAAACTGCGCCGACTGGACAACCACGATAAAGGGAATTGACTCGCGCAAGGCCCCCTTGTTGCGATGAACATCGAATTGCGCCATTACAGCGTGGAGTGGCCGTCCGCAAAAGATCCTACCGTCGCATGTACGGCGTTCCAGTCGGCGGCACAGGCGTCGGCCGCGCGCTGGCGATCTTGCTGCGCACTTTGCTGGGCGACGACAAAACTGGCCAGCAGTGACTCCATCGTGGCCGACAGGTTGCCCGTGTAGGCCCGGGCTTGTTGCACCAGCGCTTCGTCAATCGTGAGGTTAACGGCCCGTTTGCGGGTTGACGCGGCGTTGGTCTGCATATTTGAAACGGTGAGGAAAGGGATGCGCATATTATGCGCACAACTGTTGGCTATTGGCACGGGCACGCGAGATCGTGACGCTGGTCGGGCGATTGGCACACGCCGATGGCGTGCTCGCGCAGCTGATGGGACTGGTGCTGGCGTCGTCTGCGACGGCATAAGCGGGTGCCAGCACCGAGTCGCCGCTGCGCTGATCAGTTCACCTGCTCGAGGAACTCGCGGGTGCGCGCGTGCTTCGGAGCGCCGAAGATCTGCTCGGGTGGGCCATGTTCGAGGATCACGCCGTGATCCGTGAAATAGATGTTGTGCGATATCTCGCGCGCAAACGCCATCTCGTGTGTGACCAGGATCGACGTCAGGCCCTCCTCCACCAACTGGCGGATGGTGAGCAGGACCTCCTTGCGTGTCTCGGGATCGAGCGCCGCCGTGACCTCGTCGAACAGCATCACCGACGGACGCATCGCGAGCGCGCGGGCGATTGCCACGCGCTGTTGCTGGCCACCCGACAGCTCGCCCGGGTAGCTGTTTTCCTTGCCGGCAAGGCGCACCTTCTTCAGCAGCTCATGCGCGCGCGCCTCGACCTCGTCCCGGGGCTGGCGCAATACCTGCATCGGTGCCATCATGATGTTCTCGAGCGCGGTCTTGTGCGGGAACAGGTTGTACTGCTGAAAGACGATCGATACGACCTTGCGCAGGGCGATCATTTCCTGGTCTGTCTGCAATCGGTGCACCGCGTGCGAGCCGACGAAAATCTCGCCCTTGTCGATTCCCGCCAGCCCATTGATGCAGCGCAGCAGCGTCGACTTGCCGGACCCCGAGGGTCCGATGACACATACCGCCTCGCCGGCGTGCACGGTCATCGAGACGCCATGCAGCACGCCCACCGCACCGAACGCCTTGTGCACATCGACGATGCGAACAATCGGAGTTCCAGAATGCGCTTTGCTCATGAAACCGCCCCCTGCCCGGTCTTGACCAGCACATCGACGACGCGCGCCCAATGGCCGGTGGCGGGCAGCTTCGGAACCAGCAGATCGGATTGTGTGCAGGTCATGACCGCCGGATGGGGTTGGCGCACCAGCGCGTTGCCGTGCCGGTGCAGGAATGGGTTTAGATCCATGGAGGTCTCGGTTCAGCGTTCGGCATAACGCAGCTCCAGTCGTTTGGTCCAGCGCGCGATCGGATAACAATAGATGAAAAACCACAGCAACACATAGCTGTAGATCGGGATCAGCAGGTCGGTGCGCCCCTCGGCGGCCGTGACCCGCCCGGTGATCGTCATGACTTCGCTGACGCCGACGATCGACGCCAATGTTGTCGCCATGGTCAGGATTGCATACCAGTTCATCCACGGTGGCAGCATCCGCTTGATGCACTGCGGCAAGATGATCTGCCACAGCGTCTGACGGCGCGAGAACGCCAGTGAACGCGCCGCCTCCCACTGCGTTGACGGGATCGACTGTACCGCTCCACGCACGATTTCGGCGAAATTGGCCATGATCGGGAGTGCCAGTCCGAGCGTGGCCTTGACCCAGTCAGGAAACGGCACCGTCAGGCCGCCGAGGCGCAGCTCGAACGGCATCAGAAACATCACGAAGAAAAGCAGCACCAGCCACGGTGCATTGCGGAAAAACTGGACCACGATCCAGGAGCTGCCGCGCACTGGTGCCATCAGCGATATCCGGGCAAACCCCAACAATAGACCGGCGAACGTGCCCACCAGCATCGCCAGTGCGCTGATCAGCAGGTTGAAACCGAATCCGCCGGCCAGCAACGGCGTCCACTTGATCAGCAGGTCGATCACG
>JANLVB010000177.1:0-4346 GCA_031363785.1 Betaproteobacteria bacterium | reverse complement strand
CCCGGTTCCTGAGGCATGATTCCCGTCATGCAATTTGACTTCGAGACTGTCACCGCTCCCTTTCGCATGCAGCCCGGCCTGCGACGGCTCGCCGCAGACGCGCAGCAGCTGAGCCCGAATCGCGTCGGCGCTCCCGCGCTGGATGCCAAACTTGCCGTGTTGTCGCGGCATGCAAGCCAGGCTCTTCTGGTGGCGCCCGGCTTCGATGCCGCGCCTGCGGTCGTGGCGCTGGCGCGGCACGCTGCCGTTGCACATCCAGCTGCGTTCCAGTTCAGTGCGCCGTCGGTGGCAACGGCCAGCCATTTGGGCTGGTCGGTGCGCGGTGCCTCGGTGGTTGGTGACGGCCCGCCGCTGATTGGTGATTGCCTGCGCGCCCTGCCGACCGCCTGGCGCCTCACCGGCCTTTTGTGCCTGGCATTTGCCGAAGATTTTGCGCTGCTCAACGGTGCCGACAGCTGTATCCCCTGGCTCGCCGTGTGCCTGCCCTCGCGCTGGGCACCAGAGCAAAAGATCGGCTTGCCATTTGCGGCGGTGCACGCACCGGTGGCCGACAACCAGGCCTTGCTGGCGGCCAGCGCCCAGCTGGTGCGCCTGGTGACGGCTGGCGAGCGCTGGGAACGTTTTGTCTGGACCATCACGCCCGAGGCCGGGCTGGACAACCACCCGTTGCGGGTGAGCAGGCCAACCTGGCCGGATACCGCACAGGCCGACGACCAGGAGCTGGCGCTGCGCGCCTTTTTTCGTTGCGAGCGCCAGACCTTCATTCCGTTGCCGGATCTGCAGCAGGCCGTATTCACCATCCACGTTGAAGTTGTCCCCTTGCAGCAGGTACTGGCACAGCCCGCCCATGCACAGCGCCTGCATGACGCGTTGCAGAGCATGAGCGGTGCAGTGCTCGACTACCGCGGATTGCGGCCGGCGCGGGATCGGCTGCTGACCTGGATGCAGCGCTGTGCGGGTCGCGCCACGCACAGCGCTCAGAGCCTGAGATTTTTTCGGGCGTGACTGAAAGCCTCCCAGGCTCTCAGTCCGCCTTCTTGAGCGCGAGCGCCCTCGCGTACACCGCGTTGCGCGGCGTGCCCGTGATCTCGGACGCCAGGCGCACGGCGGTTTTCAGCGGCAACTCGGCCAGCAGCAGTTGCAGCACCCGGGTCTCGTCGCTGGCGTCGTTGGCAACGGTTGCGGCGTGCAGCACGACCACGAATTCGCCACGCAATCGGTTGCCGTCGGCCGCCAGCCAGGCCGGCAGTTCTGCGGCTGGCAGCGTCGTCACCTCTTCAAACTGCTTGGTCAGCTCGCGGGCCACCGTCAGCGGCCGGGGGCCCAATGCCGTCAAAGCGTCTGCCAACGCCGCGATGCGGTGCGGAGCCTCCAGCAACACCACCACCCGCGGCTCGGCGGCCAGCGCCGCCACACTGGCAGCGCGTTCCTGCGCCTTGCTGCCCAGGAACCCAGCGAAGACAAAACCGGGATGATCGGCGCCTCCCATGTCAGCGCCAGCCACACTGAGTGCCGCCGTGATGCTGCTGGGCCCGGGCACCGGTAGCACCTGCAGTTGCCCGGCCCGCACCGCCGCAACCAGCCGTGCGCCGGGGTCACTCACCCCCGGTGTGCCGGCATCACTGACATAGGCCACGCGCTGCCCCTGGTGCAGCCGCACCAGCACCTGCCCGGCGGCCTGCAGTTCATTGTGCTGGTGCAAGGCCAACAAGGCGCTGCCGGCTTTTTCGATGCCATAGGCGCGCAGCAGCACATGGGTGTGGCGCGTGTCTTCGCAGGCGATGCAGTCGGCGAGCTGCAGTACGTGCAGGGCCCGCAGGCTGATGTCTGCCAGATTGCCGATGGGGGTGGCCACCAGATACAGGGCGCCCTGCGGATAATGTTGCATCGCTGCCGCGTCGCGGGCTGCGGCAAGGGCGCTGGCGTAGGAGGGAGTCAATGCGTGGTTCCGGTTTCCAGTTGGCAGTAACAGGCTTGAGCAGCAAGCAGGCCGGCGATGCTGCCGAGACTGCAGCCCTGCAACATTTGCAAGGCGCCGGTCTGCGCCTGCTGGAGCGCAATTATCGGACGCCCGGGCGTGGCGGCGGCGAGATCGACCTGATCATGCGTGACAAGGACGGTACGCTGGTGTTTGTCGAGGTGCGGTCGCGCCGCAGCCTGACCCATGGCGGGGCTGCCGCCAGCATCAGTGCCACCAAGCGCCAGCGCATCGTGTTTGCCGCACGGCACTATTTGATGCGCCTGCGCACCACGCCGGCCTGCCGCTTCGATGTGGTGCTGCTGGACGGGGCCGCCATCGACTGGTTGCGTGGCGCGTTTGATGCGGCATGAACTTGTCGCCGGTGTGGCCGGCGACTGCATCCGGTTGCAAAGGCCGGGGGTATCATCCGGGCCATGCTTGAGCAGCGCATCGAACAGCACTTTCTGGACAGCGCCGATCTGAAATACCAGGCGGCGCCCATCCTGTGTAAACCGATCGCGGCCGCAGTGCAAGCCATCATGGTGTGTGTTACCGGGGGCGGCAAGGTGCTGGCCTGTGGAAACGGTGGGTGTGCGGCGGCGGCGGCGCATTTCGCAGCCGGTTTTGTGGGTGGATTCGAGCGCGAGCGGCCAGAACTCGCCGCGGTAGCACTCGCCAGCGACAGCGCCGGCATCACGGCGGTGGCGAATCAGCATGCCTTTCGCGATGTGTTTGCGCGCCAGGTACGGGCATTGGGCAGCGCTGGAGATGTATTGCTGGTGTTGTCCAGCGACGGTGAATGCACCAACGTGCTGGACGCCATGGTGGCGGCGCATGAACGCGAGATGGTGGTAGTGGGGATCACCGGCCGCAGTGGCGGCGCCATCGGGCGGGCGATGCGAGACACTGATGTGCATGTGTGTGTGCCGCATGAACGCGCGGCGCGTATTCTCGAAGTACAGTTTTTGGTGTTGCACTGCATTTGTGATGCAGTGGACACACAGTTATTGGGTGATCAGGAGGAAAAAGCACCATGAATCGACGAATTGCGAAGGCCCTTGCGCTGACAGTGGGCATGGCTCTGCTGGGCACCAGCTTGAGCGCCTGTGCCCCGCTCGTGCTGGGCGGCGCGGCCATGTCGGCGCTGGTCGCCACGGACCGCCGGACCTCCGGCGCCCAGCTCGAAGACGAGGGCATCGAGTTGCGGGCCGCCGGGCGCATTCGTGAAAACCTCGGTGATCGGGCACATGTCAATGTCACCAGCTACAACCGCCAGGTGCTGTTGACGGGCGAGGTGCCCAGTGCCCAGGACCGCCAATTGGTCGAGCAGATTGTGTCGCGGGTGGAAAACGTGCGCTCCATCGTCAACGAACTTGCGGTATCGGGCAACACCAGCTTGACGCAGCGCTCGTCGGATGCATTGATCACGGGTCGGGTCAAGGCGGCGATGGTGGATGCCAAGGATCTGTTCGCCAACTCGTTCAAGGTGGTGACAGAGCGTGGTACGACTTATTTGATGGGGCGGGTTACACAGCGCGAGGCGAATCGGGCCACCGAGCTGACGCGCCGTACCGGCGGTGTGCAAAAGGTAGTGCGGGTGCTGGAGATCATCAGCGAAGAAGAGCTGCAGCGCACCCTGCCGCAGCCCGCGCCTGCAGCCGCCGCACCCAAGACCTGAGTCAAGGGTCGTCGGCGCGGCGCCGGCTGCCCGTTATTTCAGGCGTTTGATCAGGCTCGAGGTGTCCCAGCGGCCACCACCCAAGGCCTGGAGATCGGCATAAAACTGGTCCACCAGTGCCGTGACCGGCAAGCGGGCGCCATTGCGCCGGCTTTCGTCGAGCACCAGGCCTAGGTCCTTGCGCATCCAGTCGACGGCAAAGCCGAAGTCGAACTGGTCGGCAACCATGGTCTTGCCGCGGTTGTCCATCTGCCAGCTTTGCGCCGCGCCCTTGCCGATGACGTCCAGCACCAGCGGCATGTCCAGCCCCGCACGCTGGCCAAAGGCGATGGCTTCGGCCAGCGCCTGCACCATGCCGGCGATGGCCACCTGGTTCACCATCTTGGCCAATTGGCCTGCGCCTGACTCGCCGATGCGCGTCACCGCCTTGGCAAAGCTCAAGGCCACCGGTTTCATCGCGTCGAAGGCGGCCGCGTCGCCCCCGCACATCACGGTGAGCACGCCATTCACCGCGCCGGCCTGGCCGCCTGAAACGGGTGCGTCGATGAAGTGCAGGCCGCGTGCTTTCGCCGCCGCGAAAAGCTCGCGTGCCACTTCGGCCGAGGCCGTGGTGTGGTCGATGAAGACGGCGCCGGGCGCCATGCCGGCGAAGGCGCCATGGGCACCCGTGCTCACCGAACGCAGGTCGTCGTCGTTGCCGACGCAGGC
>JANLVB010000175.1:0-4204 GCA_031363785.1 Betaproteobacteria bacterium | reverse complement strand
CCAATTTGTACCGCATCGACGCCAACGGCAGCATCAGCCTGGCAGCCGCTGGCATCAATTTCCCCAATGGCCTGGCGTTTTCGCCCGACGAGTCCACCCTGTATGTGGTCGAGTCACGCGCCACACCACGGCGTATTGTTGCGTTTGACGTGGTTGATGGCTGCACGCTGGCCAACCAGCGTCCGTTCATCGATGCCGGGCCGGGCAGCCCGGACGGGTTTCGCCTCGATGTGGATGGCAACCTGTGGTGCGGTTGGGGCATGGGCGCCGCCGGGTTGGACGGAGTGCATGTATTCAACCCGGCCGGCAAACTCATAGGGCGGATCGACCTGCCGGAACGCTGCGCCAACCTGTGTTTTGGCGGTGTGCACCGGAATCGGCTGTTCATGGCAGCCAGCACCTCGCTGTATGCCTTGTATGTCAACACCCAGGGTGTGGGCTACAGCTGAGGCGGCAACAGCGACCCACTTGGGAAATCATGGCACTGCGCACATTGACACATCTGCCCCGTAGCGTTGCCGCGCTGGCCACGGCCACGCTGGCCGTGCTCGCACTGGCGCAAACCCAGGTCACCACGCTCCCGGCCAGCAACCTGCATTCCCCACCGGCGTTCTCGACCATGGCGCCCGGCCCGGTAGTCAAGCCGTGGCGCCTGGCGGGTCTGCCCAAGCAAAAAGTTCCCTTCACCCAGATTGATGTCGCGGCGCCGGCCGGCACGCCGGTGTTGCGGCTGCGGGCGCCGGCTTCCTATGGCAATCTGGTCTTTGACACGCCCCATCTGGCACCCACGCCCCAACTTCTGCTGCGCTGGGACTGGCGGTTGGAACGCGGCCTGGAACACAGTGATCTGACAAGCAAAGAAGGCGACGACACGCCTGTCAAGGTGTGCGCCCTGTTTGACATGCCGCTGGACGGCCTGGGTCTGGGCGAACGCACGCGCCTGCGCGTTGCGCGCGCGCTCACCAGCGAGCACCTGCCCGCTGCCACGCTGTGTTATGTCTGGGACCGGGCGCTCCCTGTGGGCAGCACCTTGGCCAATGCCTTCACCCAGAGGTTGCGTTATGTCGTGCTTACCAGTGGCCCGGCACGGCCCGGGGTATGGGTCCATCTGGAACGCAACCTGGCAGCGGACTTCCTGCGTGCTTTCGGCCACGAATCCACCACAGTTCCGCCCTTGCTGGCGATCGCCGTCGGTGCCGACACCGACAATTCGGCCGGCGACAGCCTGGCCTTTGTCGGCGACATCAGCCTGGCCCCTTGAGCCGCGCCTGTGGCACCATTCGCGCCATGGCCATCACAGCCCCGGGCTTGCCCATGCAACGTCGCCAGTTCCTCACGGTCGCCGCCCCGTCGCTGGCCCTGGGCGGCTGCGGCTGGGTGCAGGACCATGACCACGCTGGAGCCGACGCGCCCGCCGCACGCGTTTTGGGGCGGCCGGTGCGCACGGCCTGGGTGCTCAGCTCCGGTGGGCCGCGCGGCTTCGCCCATGTGGGCGTGCTCAAGGCCTTGCATGAAATCGGGTTGCGCCCGGACCTCGTTGTCGGTGCATCCATAGGTTCCCTCATCGGTTGCCTGTATGCCGGCGGCATGGCCGCGGGTGAATTGGAACGACTGGCGATGGACTTCAGCATCACGTCGGTGGTGCGCCCAAGCTTCGGCGGCGCTGGAAACGCCAGGGTGAGCGCGGCCGGCATCGTCAGTCTGATCAACCAGATGCTGGGAGACCGCGCACTGGAACAGCTGCCCATTGCCACTGCGGTCGTGGCCATGCAGCAGGGCTCACGCGAGGTGATGGCCTTCACCCATGGCAACCCGGGCATTGCGGTGCAGGCCTCCTGCGCAGTCGAAGGCACGCTGGCGCCGGTGCGCATTCGAGGCGCGCTGTATGTGGACCCGGACCTTGGCACGCCGATGCCGGTGCGGGTCGCGCTGGGCCTGGGCGCCACACGCGTGCTGGCCGTTGACGTCTCCGCCCATGAGAACAAGGCGCCGACTGGCGCCGAGCGGTACCGCGCCGGTGACCTGCGCAAGCGTGCCCTGACCGAACCTGAAACCCGTGCCGCCAGCTTCACCCTGCACCCCGAATTCAGCTACTACGTCAACCTGGGCCAGGCGTTTCGCGAGCAGGCGGTACGTGCCGGCTACGAGCAGACGATCAACCAGGCGGCGGCATTACGTGCGGCATTTGCAGCAGGCTGAGGGCGCGGCGCATGTAAGAATCCAAACCTGCCGACGACCAACGCCGGGCTGCCGAAAGCGCGCATCGAGTGCGCAGCCAACGATAAATGAGACTGGATGCGACCGTGAACCCGAAAAAAATTGCTGTCCTGGTGATCCTGGCCGCCGCGGTGACCGTTTTCTTCCTCTTTGACCTGGGCCAATACTTCAGCCTGGCCTACATCAAGCAAAGCCAGGCCAGTTTCACCGGCTACTACGAACAGCGCCCGCTGCTGGTAACCGCGATATTTTTCGCCGTGTATGTCGCCATCACCTCGCTGTCGCTGCCAGGTGCAGCCATCATGACACTGGCCTCCGGTGCCAGTTTCGGTCTGGTCTGGGGCACCATCGTGGTGTCCTTCGCCTCCACGTTGGGTGCCACACTGGCCATGCTGACGGCGCGCACCATATTGCGCGACACGATAGAGAAGCGCTTTGGCAAACGCCTGGTCGAGGTCAACAAGGGCGTTGACAAGGAGGGGGCGTTCTACCTGTTCACTTTGCGCCTGATTCCGGCGATTCCGTTTTTCGCGCTCAACCTGCTGATGGGCCTGACGCGCATGAAGACCTGGACCTTCTTCTGGGTCAGCCAGGTCGGCATGTTTGCCGGCACCGTGGCCTACGTCTACGCCGGCACCGAGATCGCCAAGATCACCTCGCTGCGCTCCATCCTGTCGCCCGGATTGATTGGCGCCTTTGTGCTGTTGGGCCTGTTCCCCCTGGTGACCAAGAAAATCGTGGACGCCATTCAGCGGCGCAAGGTGTACGCGCGCTGGAAAACGCTGCGACCCAAAACCTTCGACCGCAACCTGATCGTCATCGGTGGCGGCGCGGGCGGCTTGGTGACCGCCTATATCGCCGCAGCGGTCAAATCCAGGGTGACACTGGTGGAGGCGCACAAATTGGGAGGCGACTGCCTCAACTACGGCTGTGTGCCGAGCAAGGCCCTGATCCGCACTGCCAAGCTGCGCCACCAGATATTGCACAGTGCGAACTATGGGCTCGCCAGCTCCAGCACCAGCTTCAAATTCTCCGAAGTCATGGCGCGGGTGCACGCGGTCATCGCACAGATTGCCCCGAACGACAGCGTGGAACGGTATGGCGCGCTGGGCGTGGATGTGGTAATGGGTTACGCGAAGATTGTCAACCCGTGGACGGTCGAGATCAGCCGCAGTGACGGCAGCCGGCAGCTGCTGACGACCCGCAACATCGTGATCGCGGCCGGAGCACAGCCCATTGTGCCGCCCCTGCCCGGGCTGGACAGCGTCGGCTACGTTACCAGTGATACGCTGTGGGACGAATTTGCCAAGCTCGAGGACGTGCCCAAACGCATGGTGGTGCTGGGTGGTGGCCCGATCGGCTGCGAACTGGCGCAGGCCTTCGGCCGACTTGGTGCCGAAGTGACCCAGATCGAAATGGCGCCGCGCATCATGGTGCGCGAAGACATCGAAGTGTCGGAGCTGGCGCGCCAATCGCTGCTGGCCGATGGCGTGCGGGTGCTCACCGGGCACAAGGCCCTAAGGTGTCTGAACACCGACGGGCGCAAGACCCTGGTGGTCGAATACCAGGGGCAGGAGATCACGATCGAATTCGACGCCCTGATCTGCGCTGTGGGCCGGGTCGCCCGCCTGAGCGGTTATGGCCTGGAGGAACTCGGCATCCCGACCCAGCGCACGGTCGAGACCAACGAATACCTGCAGACCATCTACCCCAACATCTTTGCGGCGGGCGATGTGGCCGGCCCTTACCAGTTCACACATGTCGCCGCACACCAGGCCTGGTATGCGGCGGTGAACGCGCTGTTTGGTGACCTCAAGAAATTCAAGGCCGACTACTCCATCATTCCCTGGGCCACCTTCATCGACCCCGAGATGGCATGTGTCGGCCTCAATGAGCAGGACGCCAAGGAAAAGGGTATTGCCTACGAGGTTGTCAAATACAACCTGCACGAGCTGGACCGCGCGGTTGCCGACAGCGAGACGCAGGG
>JANLVB010000129.1:0-4360 GCA_031363785.1 Betaproteobacteria bacterium | reverse complement strand
AGCCCCGAGCTCTCGTCGGACTCGGCGAACACTACGTCAAACCCCAACAAGGCAATTTTTTGCCGGTCGAACAACTCATCGGTCAGTTCCGCGAGCTTGTTACGTCCCCAAGGCCAGCGGCCGACTTCGGCAAGACTTTTTTCGTCGATATCAACGATGATGATGCGATCATCCAGCGTCTTGGGCATGGTTGTCCTGAGCCGCGAGTCGTAGATGATGTTGTCAAGCCGGTCCAGCACACCCAGCCGCAGGACGCCCACTGCATGCAGCAAGGTAAAAACCAACGGCAGCAGTGTGACTGCGATACGGGGCCAGTGCTTCAGAAGTAATCCCATGCCACCCCGCTAATTGACCATCTGGCAAGCCAGATCTGATTACAAGTGCACCCGGCCTCAGGCCTGTACAAACTGCATTTGCGTACCGGCAAGTTCGATCAGATCGCCATTCTTCAACTGGACAGGGTCAGTCCCGATCGGTGCGCCATTGAGCGACGGATTGCCCGCCCCTTCGACATGGTGCACGACAAAACCATGCTGGCGTTTGGTAATCGCCGCGACCGCCACTCCGGGCTTGCCAATGGTGGTCACAACTTTCGTCAGCGGCACCTCGCGGCCAGACGCCGCACCTGACAGGACCTTGATCGAGGCCTGCCCCATAGGGGCGGCGGCCACCGCCGGTCTCGGTGCAGCCATTGCCGGCGCGGCATGCGACATTGCCGACGACGGCGCCACAGCCGCTGCCGACGCCGGCGCCGACTTGACCATCATCGTCTTCTCGAACCCGTCTCCAGCCACCTCGGCGACATACTTGATCTTGTACTTGCCGACTTCGACCGTGTCGCCATTGACCAGTTGCTGCTTCTTGGCGGCCTTGCCGTTGACGTAGGTGCCATTGGTGCTGTTGAGGTCTTCGATAAAAACATCATGCCCGGTCATCTGGAACACCGCATGTTCACCACTGATGGCCAGGTTATCGATGACCACATCGTTGTATGGCCGACGACCCAAGGTAGTCCGGTCCTTCGTGAGCTGGACTTCCTTGATGACAACCCCATCGATCGACACGATCATTTTCGGCATGACCGACTCCTATTCCTGTGACTGGTTTTCAAGATATACATGAGCTTACTATCTATTTTCCCAACAATCTGGATATCAGACCGCGCTTTTCAGGTGCTGCGTCCGCTTGAACCAGCAAAACCGAGATATTGTCCCGCCCGCCGTGTTCGTTGGCAGCTACCACCAGAGCATCTGCCAACTGCTCCATCGGTGACTCACCCCTGAGGATACTGGCAATTTCCCCATCGTCAACCATATCGGACAGCCCGTCGGAACAAAGCAGATAACAGTCTGCGGCCTCGACCTCATGCTCATGCAGATCGAGCATCACCGCATCTTCGACACCGAGCGCGCGCGTAACGAGATTCTTGATCGACGAGGTGGCCGCCTGCTCCGGAGTGATCAGCCCGGCGTCGATCTGCTCCTGCAACAGTGAATGGTCTTTGGTGATCTGTGACAACTCGCCGCCGCGCAAGCGATAACAGCGCGAGTCGCCGATGTGGCCCAGTATCAACGTGGCGCCATGAAACACCGCGACGACCAGGGTCGTCCCCATGCCAGAATACTGCGGATTGGAGTCGGAGGCGTTGAAAATGGACCGGTTGGCGTTGTCGACACAAATTTCCAATGCGCGTCGAATCTCCTTGACGTTCGCATGGCGCCCGGCTTCGGACAACCAGCGTGCCATCTCGGACTTGATAAACGCCGTCGCCATGCCACTCGCGATTTCACCGGCGTTGTATCCGCCCATGCCATCCGCCAAAACACACAAATTGGTGTCGTTGTCGAGCGCCACTGCATCTTCGTTGTTGTCTCTGGCCCGGCCCGGGTCGGTTCGCGTACAGAACGTGTAATTCATTGTTTGCTGGCTATAGCTCTAAGTCCGGTGCGGGACTGGTCGGCGGCGGACGGTTGCTGGCGCCAGTCTGGTGGACAGCGGTTTTCTCGAAATCCGGAGTCGGCTTCGGTGCAGCCGCGACCTGGTGCACAACGGTTCGCTCGAAATCGGCTGTGGGCGTGGCGGCGACAGCGGCCACCGCAGAAGTTGCAAACACTGCCGTCTTTTCGTGCCCGCCACCGCCGGTCGAGGCCACCATAACAGGAACCGCACCGGTCTGCATGGCTGGCTGCGCCACCGGCGCGCCACCCATCTCGGCCATCACGTTGCGCAGATCGGCGGCAAACTGCTCACCGTCCTGGTAGCGCGTTTCAGGACGCTTGCTGACCGACAGAGCGACGACGTTCGCCAGGCTCTCAGGCAACTCCTTGCGGATGATGCGGATGTCCGGTGCCTCCTCGTTGGCGATCTTGAACATCAACTCGGCCATGGACTCACCGCGAAATGGCAACACGCCAGCGAGCATCTGGAACAGCATCACACCCAGCGAGTACAGGTCAGAGCGCCCGTCAACTTTCTTGCCTGCCAGTTGCTCCGGAGACATGAAACTGGGCGTACCCAGCACCAGGCCGGTCTTGGTCTTGCTCGAGTCGGTAATCCGGGCGATGCCAAAGTCCGTCACCTTCACAGTGTCGCTGTCGATTTCGTACATGATGTTGGCCGGCTTGATATCCCGGTGCACCACGTTTTGCCGATGCGCATAGGAAAGCGCCTCGGCCACACGCGCCACGATCGACAGCACCTTGGGCACCGGCAGCAGATTGCCATCCTTGCAATAGTCCAGCAGGTCCTTGCCCTTGAGGAACTCCATGGCGATGTATGCCAGATCGTGTTCTTCCCCTGCATCGAATATGGTGACGATATTCTGGTGCTGCAATCGACCGGCGGTTTCGGCTTCGCGGAAAAACCGCTCGCGCGCATCGACCAGTTCGTCACCCGAGAACTCCTGGCTCAATGCCATGGTCTTGATGGCAACGACACGGCCGATCTTCGGGTCTTTACCCAGGTAGACCACACCCATCGCCCCCTTGCCAAGCTCCTTGTCCACTTGATAACGGCCCAGCATCGGTTTCTCTACCGCGCCGCCGTCGAGCAACATGGTTCCACCCGGGTGGGCACCGCCGCCGCCAAGCATCACGGTCTCGGACATGTTCTTGGCGCGATTGAGTTTGGACTGCAGGTCCTTGTAGTCCTTGTCATAGGCAGCCATGTGCTGATAGACAGACTCCGCCTTGTTGAACTGCCGCTTGCGCTCGAAATCCAGTGCCAGGTTGTACAGGTTGCCCATCACGGCGTCGTTCATCGGTACGCGGCGAAAGCGGTCGAACGCCATGTCGAGTTGGCCTTGGCCCTGCAGCGCCAGGCCCATCATGCGGTTGGTCTCTGCCGATTCCTCGTCCGACTTCAGCTTGCCGGCCTCCGTCACCAGGAAGCGTTTGGTGGTGAGGGCCAAATGCCCGATCGCCAGCAAGGCCGCCGGCAACACCAATTTGACCCAGGTTGCACCACCCGACAAGAGGAAGAATTCCGTGCCCAACAAAGTGACAAATACCGCCAGCGTGACAATTGCCGCAGTGCCGGCAGAAAGCCGTGGCAACAGGGCAACGACGTACGCGGCCACCAGCAGGAACACCGCCATGGTGGCCCACACAGCCCAGCTTGGCTGCACAATGAAATGCTCGCTCAGGATGCTTGAGGTGATGTGGGCAATGGTTTCAGCGGGCGACAAGGCCGCGTAACCAGGCGCTGGAAAGGTGTTGCCGACGCCGGCTGCGGTGGCCCCGATCACCACAATCTTGTCGGCATACTTCGACGCCGGAATCTTGCCGTTCAAGACGTCGTAAAAGGAGTCGATCGCAAACGCCGGGCGCCCGTCGCGCCCTTTGTAGAACTGCGGCAGCATCAGCGCAGACTCATCGGTCTTGACACGCAGCTTGCCAATCTGCACCGACTCGCCGACGTTGAGTTTGACGTCTGCCGAGCTCAAATTCAAGCTCTTGACCGCCGCCAGCAGGGCCATCGATGGCACCGCGTTGCCGTAATAGTTGACCAACAACGGCTCCAGACGCACTGCACCATCCACATCCTGAAACTGGTTCAAATGCCCTATGCCACTGGCTGCGGAGCCAATCGCCTCGATCGGCTGCTGGCCATTGATGGCGGCCATGGAATAGCCGTTCTTTTCGCTGATGGCACTCTTCAGGGCATAGGCCGGCAGCGGCTTGTCCGGATTGCCCTGTGGTTCACCCAGCGAGAAAACCGAGGGTACCAACACATTGCCGGCGTTCTTCATGCTTGCCGCCAGCACGGCATCGGTATCGAGTTTCAGTTCCGCCTCGGCGATCACCTTGCTCAGCTCGGTATTGCTCGCCGCCTGGTCGCTGGCAGGGTCGGACGTCTGACG
>JANLVB010000095.1:0-3317 GCA_031363785.1 Betaproteobacteria bacterium | reverse complement strand
CAGGTCACCAACATCAGCTGGCGCCGTGCGCCCAGCCACGCGCCCGAGGTGATGGCTGAAATCATCCGCACGGTGCGCGCCGCCGCCGCGCCGTACCCCGCACCTGCACGCATGGGCCGGGTCACCTACACCGATGTCTGGTTGTGGGACAAAAGCGGCAAGTTTCAGCTTGACACCCTGACCGAAGGCCAGTTGTAGGTGGTCAGCGACCATCCATGCCGTCGCACCACGGTGCATGGCGGTCAGGAACCACGGTAGGTGGAATAACTCCACGGGCTCACCAGCAAGGGTACGTGGTAATGCTGGTCGGGATGCGAGACACCAAAGTCCAGGCTCACCAGATTGAGAAAATTGGGCTCGGGCAAGCTTATCCCCCGGCCCCGAAAATAACCCGCCACGTCAAACACCAGCCGGTAGGTGCCCGCCTTCAGGCTGGCCGTGTCGTACAGTGGTCCGTCCGGGTTGCGTCCGTCCTGGTTGAGCACGAAGTTTTTCACCAGCGTGGCCTGCGCGCCCCAGGTGGTGTACAGCGCCACCCGCATGTCGGCAGCGGGGCAGCCGTGCATGGTGTCCAGTACATGTGTGCTCAATCCCATGGCGCTCTCCGGTCCGATTGCGAAACAAAAGTGTATACACTTTACACCATTCGCGATATCATGCCCGCATGGAGTCTTCATCCACCCAGTTGATCGTGCAGGCGTTGACCAAGGCGATTGTCGAACATCGCCTGCAACCGGGCAGCAAACTGGCCGAGCAGAAACTGGCCGACCACTTTGGCGTGTCGCGTACGCTGGTGCGGCAAGCGCTGCTGCAGTTGTCGCAACACCAGCTTGTCAGACTCGAGCCGGCGCGTGGTGCCTTTGTGTCCGCGCCCTCGGCAGTCGAGGCACGCCAGGTGTTCGCGGTGCGCCGCATGCTGGAGTCGGAGATGACACGCGCCTTTGTGCGCCAGGCGACAGCGGCGAAAATCCGCGCCTTGCGCGAGCATCTGGCGCAGGAGAAGCGCGCCATCGACAGCGAGGACGCCCCGGGACGCACCGAACTGCTGGGCGACTTCCACGTGCGCCTGGCAGAGCTCAGCGGCAACGACGTGCTGGCACAGCTGCTGAGCCAGCTGATCTCGCGTTGTGCCCTGATCACCCTCATGTACCAGACCCGAAGCGCCGCCGAGCACTCCATCGACGAACATGTCGACATTGTGCGCGCGCTGGCGGCACGCGACGAAGCGCTGGCCGTGCGCCTGATGAACGAGCACCTGCTGCACGTGGAAGAAAACCTGGCGTTCGACCGCAAGGTTCCCAGCAACGACATCAGCACTGCCCTGTCCTGAGGCCATGCCATGAGCAACACCAGCGCCATCTACGACGCCACTGCAGCCTATCCCCGCGACCTCGCCGGTTATGGTCGCCGCCTGCCCCATGCCGCCTGGCCCGGTGGCGCACGTATCGCCCTGCAGTTTGTGTTGAACTACGAAGAAGGTGGTGAGAACGCCGTGCTGCACGGGGACCCGGCGTCAGAGCAGTTCCTGTCCGAGATGTTCAACCCGGCGGCGTTTGCGGCGCGCCACCTCAGCATGGAGGGCATCTACGAATATGGCTCACGCGCCGGCGTGTGGCGCATCCTGCGCGAGTTCGAGCGGCGCCGGCTGCCATTGACTGTGTTCGGCGTCAGCATGGCACTGCAGCGCCATCCGGAACTGACGGCAGCCTTCACGGAGCTCGGCCACGAGATCGCCTGCCACGGCTGGCGCTGGATCAGCTACCAGGCCATGGACGAAGCTTGCGAGCGTGAACACATGCGTATCGGCATGGACATCATCCTGCAGATGACGGGTCAACGCGCCCTGGGCTGGTACACCGGCCGCGACAGCCCCAACACGCACCGGCTGGTGGCCGACTACGGCGGCTTCGAGTACGACAGCGACTACTACGGTGACGATCTGCCATTCTGGATGCAGGTCAAGAAGACTGACGGTACGGTGGTGCCGCAGCTCATCGTGCCCTACACGCTGGACACCAACGACATGCGGTTTTCGTCGGCCCAGGGATTTGCCCAGGGCGACGATTTCTTCACCTACCTGCGGGACGCCTTCGACGTGTTGTACGCCGAGGGTGACCCACAGGCAGACGACCGGCCCAAGATGCTGAGCATTGGCATGCACTGCCGCCTGCTGGGCCGCCCGGGCCGCATGAAGGCGCTGCAAAAATTCCTCGACCATGTGCAAGCCCATGACAAGGTCTGGGTCTGCCGGCGCATCGACATCGCGCGGCACTGGAAGCAGACCCACCCCTACCCCGGCTGAGAGCCTGAGACGGCGACCCCACCATGTCCATCACCCTGCAAGAGCTAAACGCAGCCAGCACCGCAGACGCCGCGCGGATGCTGGCCGGCCTGCACGAACACTCGCCCTGGATCGCCACGCAAGCCCTGGCGCAGCGGCCGTTCCGCTCGCTGGCGCATCTCAAGCACTGCATGGTGCAGGTGCTGGCCGGCGCCGGGCGCGAAGCACAGGTAGCGCTGATACGCGCTCACCCCGAGTTGGCTGGCAAGGCGATGGTAAGCAACACCCTCACCAGCGAATCCACCAACGAACAGAACAAGGCTGGCCTGACCCAGTGCACAACAGAGGAACTGGCGCGGATCGACAAGCTAAACGCCGCCTATGCCGAGCGCTTTGGTTTCCCCTTCATCCTGGCGGTGCGTGGAGCGCGCGGCAGCGGTATGACGAAGGCCGAGATACTGGCCACCTTCGAGCGCCGTCTGCTGAACCACCCGGTTTTCGAGTTGCAGGAGTGTCTGCGCAACATCCACCGCATCGTGGAGCTAAGGCTCAACGACAAGTTTGGCGTGACGCCGGACCAGGGCAACCTGGTGTGGGACTGGCACGAACAGCTCAGCGTTCATACCGACGAGGGTTACGCAGAGCTGGGCCAGCTCACCGTCACCTACCTGACCGACGCACACCGCGCCTGCGCAGCGCAAATCGCCGACCGGATGCGCAACTGCGGCTTTGACACGGTACACACCGACGCTGTGGGCAACGTGGTCGGTCGTTACCACGCGCGCTCAGACGGCGCACCGTCGCTGCTCACCGGCAGCCACTACGACACGGTGCGCAACGGCGGAAAATACGATGGTCGGCTCGGCATCTTCGTGCCCATGGCCTGCGTGGCGGCCCTGCACGCGGCGGGCAGGCGCCTGCCCTTTGGCTTCGAGGTGGTCGCCTTCGCAGAAGAAGACGGCCAGCGCTACAAGGCGACCTTTCTGGGCTCAGGTGCCCTGACCGGCCATTTCAAACCCGAATGGCTGGAGCAGGA
>JANLVB010000207.1:0-5100 GCA_031363785.1 Betaproteobacteria bacterium | reverse complement strand
GATCCCGCAATTCTGACTGCTGGGCAAGATCAAGACGGCAGCGACCTGGATCTGCTGGTCGATGCGCCACCGGGGCTCGTTGTGCGTCACGTCCTTGCACACGGAAATGTTGTTTTTTCTGAAGCCACGTTCACGGAGCTGGAAACCCGCCTTTAGCGCCCGAAGTTCGACCGTTATCTGACCATGGAAAGCCGCAAGCTGCTGCTGCATGATTTCCGCGCCGTCGGGATATGGGTGGACATACCGCAGGACGCAGGCTCCCGCAAATTCAGCCGCGATGCGGACGACGACAAGTTCCTGCACGCGGCGTTGGCTGGTGCTGCTGGCGTGCTGGTCAGCGGCGACGGCGACCTGCTGGATTTGGGATGGGTGGATTCCGTGCAAATTCTTTCGCCGGCCAAGGCGCTTGCGCGTCTTATGCCCCAGATTTGAGCCAGCTTTATCCAATCAGCTCCATGGCCAGTTCTCGCGGGTTGTCTGTGCGCAGGCTCACGTCCAGCATTTCAATGCCGAGCACTCTGCCTTCGGCATCAAAGTCGAACACCACGCCGGGGCGCACCTCGTCGCTGTCAACTACCGTGCCGGCAATCAGCCGTATGTACATCGCATCCGCTTTGGGGTCATATTCAACTTTCATGGAAAAACTCCGTACTTTTCTAGTTTGCTGGTTGGCATGACAGTCACCACCACGCCGTGTTGGCAGATGACACGAAGATGCATTCGTTTGCCGACGCGGTCTATCCAGCCCTGCGCTTCAAGCCGGGCATTTTCGGCTTGCACCGTGCGCAATGGATGCGCCAACGTATTTAAAACCTCATCCCGGCTGATGCTGCGCTCCTTCATGTGCGCCAGCGCGTGTTGTCGCCAACCGAAAACTGACCCACTGGGAGTCAGATTTCGATCGGCGCAGGCAGCACTCGCTTCCTGATGTTGAGGGCATGCCCTCAATCTGTTATTCTGGTCAGCAAGTCTAGAAAGAGGTGGGCCATGAACAAGACATCGAAGCAACGCAATGCACCCCTTCCCGGTCACTGGGTTCTGCAAGACGCGAAAGCGCGGTTCAGCGAACTGGTTCGCCGCGTGCACAGCGAAGGGCCGCAGCATGTCACAGTGCACGGGCGAGATGAAGTTGTGGTGATTGCGTCCGAGGACTTTCGCCGCCTCAGGGGCGAACAAACGGGGCGTGCGCTTGTGGACGCCATCCAGGGCTCGCCCCACCGAGATATCGCGATTGATGTGCCACGAATGCCGATGCCGGTGCGGGACGTCGCGCTGTGACGGGGTGGCTCCTTGACACCAATGTTCTCTCGGAGCTTCGCCGCCCCAAACCCGATCAGCGCGTTGTCGCGTTTGTCGCCTCGCAGCCAATGGAGAATTTGTTCATCAGCACTGTGACATTGGCTGAGATTCGATTCGGCATTGAGATGGTCACCGACGCGGGGCGGCGCGCCGACCTTGCCGATTGGCTTGCCAACAAGGTCCGCCCACTGTTTGAGCAGCGCGTTTTGCAGGTGTCCGAAGATGTCATGCTGAAGTGGCGCCTGATGGTCGAGGACGGGCGCAGGGCAGGCCACACTTTCTCCCAGCCGGACCTCATCATTGCCGCCTCAGCAGCCCACTACGGGCTGACGGTCGTCACACGAGATGTGTCGGGCTTTGAACGCGCCAAGGTCCCAGTTCTGAATCCGTGGGTGCGGCGCAGATAAATGTCAAAGCACCCATGCTCCTTGCGGTCTCTTGTGACCTGCCCCTTCTTGCCGTACTGCTGTCTTTCAATTCCCCCGAATTCGAGGGAATTGGGGTCAATCACGATACGAGCTGAACGGCTGATTTGGTTGTCAGCGGCCCGCATTGCCGGCTTGTTGCGCTAACAACTTCTCGTACTGCGCCAACACATCCGGCCATGTGAATGCTTCGGCAAAGCGCCGTTGCCCGTGGGCACGCAGCTCTGCCACGCTGGCAGGTTTGGCCAGCAACTCGTCGACCCGTCTCGCAAAGTCATTTGCGCCGTTGAAATAAACAGCACCGTCGCCCGCCACCCAGCGGTTGAACCGGTTGTCATGCGCCACCACCGCATTGCCTGCACCCAACGCTTCCACCAGCGACGGGTTGGTGCCGCCCACCTGATGCCCGTGGGCGCAGCGGACGAATGGCACCGGTTGTCTCTGCCCGGCCGCGGCCCGGGCTGGGACGACCTTGTCGCCGACGCGGTGGGGGCAGCGCTGGGCGCGACCGCGCTGCGCTGGCGCACGTGGGTCAAGCGCTGGGTGGAGGTGCGGATGGGCGCAGACTGTTGACGGCGTTTGGCAAAAATGCTTCAGCAGTGCTTTGTCGGGGTTCGACTTGTCTGTGATGTCCTCTTGCTCAAAATAGGCAGTCCGCTGCGCGTATGCCTGCATGCTGGCCGCTGGCATATCTTGCGCTGCGGTCATAGCTGGATTCCCTGCCGCGCAATCTGATGGATCGGCATGTCGGCTTCGTCCGGCACCTTTATCAACAGGTCGACTTTCCTTTCGTGTCGCAGGCGCTGCTCAGTCGGTATTGCGTGGTCAGCACAGTCTTCACGTCAAGGGGGCGGGATGCTTCCAGGAACAGGTCTATATCGCCACCGCGTTTTGTGTCGTCGGCACGCGATCCGAATAAATAGATGCGCCCGAGCGGATTCAGCGCTCCCAGGGTGGAGCATGTGGCGCTGAGTTCGGCGGCGTGAAGGCGCATGCTGCTGCTGTCGATTAATAGTGAAAGCGCAATTGAGCCAGCTGCAGCGCATTGCCTTCGATGCAATAGACCATGCGGTGTTCATCCGTAATTCGGCGCGACCAGAATCCTGCAAGAGCATGTTTGAGAGGCTCGGGCTTGCCGATTCCCTCGAACGGAGCGCGTTGTGTTTCCTGAATCAGCTTGTTGATACGTTCGAGCATGCGCTTGTCCTGCTTCTGCCAATACAAGCAGTCTTCCCAGGCCTGATCAGCAAATACCAGTTTCACGACGTGAGTGTCCGCTCGACCCCTTGCCCGGCTGTGAGTTGCCCCACCGCTGCAAGCAGTCTCTTGGCATTGGCTGGTGTGCGCAGGAGATTGGCGGTTTCTTCAAGGGCCTTGTAGTCTTCCAGCGACAGCATCACGACGGACTGTTCGCCATTGCGCGTAATGATCAATGGCTCGTGGTCGCTGCAAACGCGGTCCATCGCACTGGCAAGGTTCGCCCGAACGGTGGTGTAGGTCACTGCATCCATGAAAACTCCTTGTATGTACGTCTTACTGTACAGAAAGGCAGATCGGTTGTCATTGGGTCGAGCTGGCTGCTCAATCATCATTGACGATAGACCCCACCAGCGCCACACCGCTGTCTTGCAGCCGCCGCGCCAGCAGTGTGGCATCGGGTAACAGGCTCTTGTTCTTGCGCGTCACGATGGCCGCGACGCCGGCGCGCGAGGCGATGATCTCGGCATCAGCGAAGTCGGTACCGGCCGGCGTGTCGATGATGATGACGTCAAACTGCTCGGCGGCAGCCCGCAGCAGTGCACCAAATACTGGGCGGCCCAGCAGCTCCTGCGGGTTCGGCGGCACGGCGCCTGCGGGCAACACCGTCAGCCCGGGCAAGCCCGGCACGCCGATGGCCAGGTTGGCGGCGATGAAGCTGCGCCCTTCGCCGACGCCGGGGCTCACCAGCGCGATCACCTTGCGCGACGGGTCGGTGTTGAACCAGCGCAGCATCAGCTGGCTGCGCACCGCGCGCAGGTTTTCGCCGACCTTGCTGAACGGCTGGTAGGCTGCCACCAGCTCGGGGCTGCGGCTGGTGTCCTGTTCGCTCAGTTAGGAGTAGTCGAACTGCTTGGACAGCGCGAAGTCGATATCCGCCTTGGGCAGCACCAGGTCGGTGAGTTTGGGCGCGCTTTGCTGCACGCTGCCGTCTGGCGCCTTGCGGTGCGGGCGCAGCTTTTTCTCGCTGCCGCGGGCGGTCGGCCCGCCACCCTGGGTCAGCGCCTGCATGACGGTCATGTCGCGCTCGACGCGAAATGCGCCGGGGCGCTGCGCCTCGCCGTAGATGTAAAACACAGGGGCGCGGTGCACGAAGATGGTGTCGCCACCCAGCAGCACGATGTCTTCCTCGGGTTTTTCGCCCAGGTAGACCGACGGCAGGTCGACCACCTTGCGATAGAACTTGCCGTTGCGTTGCCCGGTGATGACCACCATGTCGTCGCCAACCTGTGTCGTGCCGCCGGCATTGGCCAGGTTGCGAAGGGTCATGGCGTGGTCCGTTGCACTGTGGAGTGTGTGTAGTCGGTCGGGTAGCGAATGCTCACTGGCCTATTTCATGGCGGCGACGCCCTTTTCGATGGCGGTCTTGGTCTTGCCGTCGGCAGCCGGTGCAACTGCAGAGGCGGGTAACGGTGTGGCCGTTGCTGCCGTGGTACCAGCGGCAGGCAATGCGGCTGCCGAGGCTGGCGGCGCCGCCGCAGCAGAAGCAGCACCCACGGCGAGCGCGGCTTGGGCAAAATCACCCATATAAGTCACGCTCGCCTTGGTACGAAGGTCTTTGAGATTCTTCGTCACCGCTTCGACACCGCGCTGGTTGGCCAGAAATTGTTCGATGCGCGGCAGGGCGGCGGCCTCGGCCACTGGTGCCGACTGGCTGGACGCGACGCGTATTACGGTGTAAGCCTGTGCACTGGAAATGATGGTGGCCTGGCCATCCTTGAGTGCATGTACTTTGCCCAGCAGCTCCAGCGGAATTTGCTCGGCGGCGCGTTGCGCTGCGCCACCGCCAAATTTGATGTCTTTGGACTTGAGCATCGCGGCGAGTTCTTCCAGGGTCTTGCCGGCAGCCAACATGCTGCGCATCTGGTCGGCGACCTGTGGCCCGGCCGACGCCGGAACGATCAGTTCCTGGATGTTGAATACACGACGCTCCGAGAATAGCTGCGGATGCTCGACGTAGTACTTTTTGGTCTCTTCGGCGCCCGGTTTGGGCAGGGCCGCTGTCACCTGCTGGATATAGGCACGGGCCAGTACTTCGCGCCGCGCCGCCTCGATTTGCGCCACGATGTCGGGTGAGCGGTGCAGCTGGCTCTCCGTGGCCTGGTCTACGGCCAGTTGC
>JANLVB010000053.1:0-33529 GCA_031363785.1 Betaproteobacteria bacterium | reverse complement strand
TTCGCCACGGCAGTAGATTCGATGCTGGGTTTGGAGCCATCCAAAAAGCTGTTGAACATCTTCGGGTTCAGACCACCGCGCGCAGCCTGCTCAGGCGTCAGGCCGTAATTGCCCCACACCGTGTCGGGGGTCGACTCGCTAAAGTGCGGCAACCACTTGTGTCCGCGACCGGCTGCCACCACCGGGAAACCACAGGTGCGCGCCCAGTCCACCAGGTCACAAATCAGGGCTGGCTGGTCGCCAAAGGCGAGCGAATACACGACGCCGGCCTGTGCCGCCCTGAGCGCCAGCAGCGGACCACAAAATGCATCGGCTTCGACCGTGACGTTGACCACATGTTTGCCGTGGGCGAATGCCTGCAGGCAGTGCTCCACCGCTGCCACCGGGTTGCCGGTGCATTCCACGACGATATCGATCTGCGGGTGCGTGACGACTGCCTTCCAGTCATCGGTGACCCACGTGGTACCGGTCTGGATGGCCCTGTCGACCGAAGCGGCGCCCGACTGCTGCGGCTGCCAACCGACGCGCTCGAGGTTGGCACGCGCGCCGGCCGGTGAAAGGTCGGCAATGGCCACCAGATGCACACCCGGTGTGCGTGGAACTTGCGCCAGGTACATCGAGCCGAACTTGCCGGCCCCGATCAGGCCAACGCGTACCGGCTTGTTGTCGGCCGCGCGCTGCTGGAGTTTGGTGTACAGGTTCATGGTCGCCGGTGCTCAGGCCGCCATGCGTCGCGGCGGTATCTCGTCCATCGATGTCTGCATGGCGGTTGCCGGCACACCATCCTTCCACGGCAGGTCAACCGGGTAGTCCTTGAGCAGGCAATCGTCTGGCAGGCAGGTGATGGGTGTGAAGTCGCGGTGCGCGATGTATTCCGGGCGCTTGTGGCGCCGGATATGGTTGCTGACCGCGCACAGACTGAGGTAGACCGCCACCCGGTTGAACGGCGACAGGTTGCTGCCGGAGGCATGCACCAGACAGGAGTGGAACAGGATCATCGAGCCGGCCGGGCCCTTGGGGCTCGCGATGCCGCCGTTCTGGCCGCCAGCACGTTGCACCAATTGGCGGATCACGTCGTTGTCCACCGTCCACAGCGGGTAACTGGTGGTGGTCAGGTCGTGCCTGGCGTCGACTACTCCCTTTTTGTGGCTGCCGGGTATGAACATCAGCGGACCGTTGAGTTCGGTCACGTCGTCCAGAAAGATCGCGATGTTCATGGCGCGCTCGGTCGGCATCATGTCGTCGTTGAGCCAGGTGCCGTAATCCTGGTGCCACTGCCACACGTCGCCCTCGAATGCCATCTTGCCGTTGATCTTGAACTGGTGCATGTAGAGCGGCTCGCCCAGCAGGTCTTCCACCGGCTCGATCATGCGTGGATGCCGTGCCAGCCTGGCGAAAGGCTCGCTGTACATGTGCGCCGCAAAGTTGGTGCGCACGGCGGTTTTGCCCTTCTCGCGCACGTTGTAGTCGGCTTGGCGTTCATAGAGGCGCGGCACTTCGTTCACCAGACAGGCCGTCTCGTCCGCTGTGAACAGGCCGGGGAAGAAAAGGTATCCGTCGCGCTCGAACTGGGCGCGCTGCTCAAGGGTCAATTTCATGATGTATCTCCTGGAAACAGATTGGGGATTGGGGGGTAGGGATTGTCGCAGTCGCCGCCACCCGTCAGAGATCGAGCAGCAATTCTGTCGATTTCGCCCTGGACACACAGACCATTATGTGCGTCGATTGGTCACTGTCGGACAGGACCATGTCCCGATGTTCCGCCTTACCGCCGAGCAGTCTGGTCTTGCAGGAGCCGCAGGTGCCGCTCTCACACGAACTCGGCACACGGCAACCCTGGGCGCGGAGCACTTCCAGCATGCTCTGCTGCGTGCCAACCTGCAGCAGTGCGCCAGACCGCTGCAGACGGATCTGGAACGGCGTGTTCTGTGCGTGCACGGTGGCGTCCACCCCAAAACTCTCGAAATGCACGGTGCCAGAACTCCAGTGCCCGGTCATGTCGCGCACGCCTTCCATCAAACCTTTGGGGCCACAACAGTAGATATGCGCGTTGGTCGGGGTCTCGAAAAACGGCCACAAGTCCAGTGCCTGGTCACGCTGGCCCTGGTCATGGTGCACCGTTACCTGCCCGGGGAACTCGTTATGCAGATCCCGCAGGAATGCAGTGCTTTGCGCGTCCCGCGTCAGGTAGATCAATTGCGATTCGACACCGTCGATATGTCGCAGGTGGCGCATCATCGACAGGATCGGTGTGATGCCGATGCCGCCGGCCAGGAACAGGAGCTTGCGTGCACGCTCGGTCAGCAGGAAATTGTTGCGCGGCTGACCCACCATCAGCAGTTGGCCTGCTGCCACGTCGTCACACATGCTGAGCGAGCCACCCCGACCGGCCACATCGCGTTTGATCGCCAGCTGATAAAACTGCCGTTGTGCCGGATCGCTGCAAATAGAGTAATTGCGCCGCGCGCCATTGGGCGCCGCCACTGTCAGATGCGAGCCCGGGGTGAACGCAGGCAACTCGCCGCCCGCTGGATCACGCAACTCGAGCAGGAAAACAGCCTCCGCCACTTGCTCCCTGCGGCAAACCAGCAAGGGGGAAAAATCAGCGCCCATCATCCGCCCCGTTGCCGCAGCAGCGCCGCTGTGCCGCGATCAGGCTACAGATCTTTGAAGTCATCATCCCAGTACTCATGGCTGTCGCGTTGGCCGGACGCATGGCGTGCGGCCTCGGCATGGCGCAACTCGACCCGACGAATCTTGCCAGAGATAGTTTTCGGCAACTCGCTGAACTGCAAACGCCGGATACGCTTGAAAGGCGCAACCCGCTCCTTGAGAAACACGAACAATGCCCGTGCCGCGGCGGCATCCGGCGCCAGGCCGGGTTTGAGAACCACGAATCCCTTGGGTACGGCCAGCCGGTTGGCATCCGGGCTGGGCACCACCGCCGCCTCGGCCACGGAGGGGTGCTCGATCAGAATGCTTTCGAGCTCGAACGGACTGACCCGATAACCCGAGCTCTTGAACACGTCATCGGTGCGGCCGACAAAGGTGTAATAACCCTGCGCGTCCTTTGTCGCCACGTCCGAGGTGCGGTAATGGCTTCCGCCCAGTGCATTCGCTGTGCGCTGCGCATCGCCTGCATACCCGTGCATGATGGACACCGGCGCCGGTTTCAGCACCACACTGACTTCACCTTCGGCGCTCTCCCGGCCCTCGGTATCGAGCAACACCACCTGGTAACCCGGCATGGGCCGCCCCATGGAGCCGGACTTGACGGGTTGCCCCGGCGAATTGCCGATGATGCAGGTGGTTTCGGTCTGGCCGTAGCCATCCCGTATGGTGAGCCCCCAGGCGCTGCGGATTTTGTCAATGATCTCCGGATTGAGCGGCTCGCCGGCGGCCAGAACCTCGCGCAACTTGACCGGATAACTGGCCAGGTCCAGCAACGCGAAGGCACGCCATACCGTTGGCGGTGCGCACAGGCTGGTTACGCCACAACGCACGATCATGTCGAGTGTGCGTCTGGCGTCAAAGCGCGCCTGCTCGAAGATGAATACGCCCGCACCGGCATTCCACGGCGCAAAGAAACAACTCCAGGCATGTTTGGCCCAGCCCGGCGAACTGATGTTCCAGTGCAGGTCATCGGGCCGCAGGCCGGTCCAGTACATGGTCGACAGATGGCCCACCGGGTAACTGGCATGGGTGTGCAGGACCATCTTGGCCTTGGCCGTGGTACCGGATGTGAAGTACAGCAGCAGGGCGTCGGTCGAGGCCGTGGTGCCGTCGGGCTGGAAGTCGGCGCTGCAGGCCTGCGCCAGGTCGAAATCCGACCAGCCAGGCAGTGCACCACCAACAATGATGCGACCAAGCCCGGCAGACAGCCCGTCACACATCGGGGCGCGGGTTTGGTCGGTCACCAGATAGGCCATCCCTCCACGCTCGACCCGATCGTCGAGTTCCAGGCGCGTCAGCAAGGTGGCCGCCGGGCTGATGACCGCACCCAGCTTGATGATGGCCAGCGTCAATTCCCATAACGGCAGCACATTGGGCAGCATGACCAGCACGCGGTCGCCGCGTTTGACGCCGAGGCCACGCAGGTAATTCGCAACGCGATTGGAGCGTTCGCTGGCTTGTGCAAAGCTGAGTTGCGATGTGGCGCCATCGTCGTTCACAATCCACACGGCCAATCGCTCGTTATCCCGCGCCTGGGCATCAAAGTAGTCCAGCGCCCAATTGAAATGGCTCTCGCGCGGCCACTCGAAGTCGCGGTAGGCGACTTCGTAGTTCTCGCGCTGGCGGATCAGGAAATCCCGCGCCTGCAGGAATGTGTTCGTAGATGGCATGGCCGTCTCCATGGGAATGGCGGAAACCCGGTTCGTCGCAGGCAGCAGACCGGTCCTCGCTGCATTCTAAGGTTCGCCACAGTGCGTCGGCACAAAGTGTCCCTGGACACCCATTGTGTCGGCTACCATGACAACCTCGGCTCAATCCGCCTATGGCTCCATGAACGCTCCACCGCTGCGCATCGGCATCGCCGGACTCGGCCGCGCTTTCTCCATCATGCTGCCAACCTTCACCCAGGACTCCCGGGTCAGGCTGGTCGCCGCCACCGACCCGGCGGCCCCGGCCACCGCCCGCTTTGTTTCGGACTTTGGCGGCACGGTGCACGGCTCGGTGGAAGCACTGTGTGCTGACCCGCAGGTGCAGGTGGTCTACGTGGCCACGCCGCACCAGTGGCATTGCCAACATGTCTGCATGGCAGCAGCCCACGGCAAACACGTGCTGGTGGAAAAACCGATGGCCATCACGCTGGAGGAATGCTCAACCATGGTGCGGGCCTGTCGCTCTGTCGGCGTGCAATTGATCGTCGGACACAGCCACAGCTTCGACACGCCCATTCTTCACCTGCGCGCGCTGGTCACTAGCGGCAGGTATGGCAGCGTGCGCATGATCACGGCCAGCAACTACACCGACTTTCTTTACCGCCCGCGACGTCCGGAGGAGCTGGATACCCGCGCCGGTGGTGGTGTGGTGTTCAGCCAGGGCGCGCACCAGGTGGACATCGTGCGCCTGCTTGGTGGCGGCCGGGTGCGCACGGTGCGCGCATTCACCGGCAATTGGGACACCACGCGCCCGACTGAAGGCGCCTACAGCGCACTGCTGGGCTTCGAGGGCGGCGCGTTTTGCAGCGCCACCTACAGCGGCTACGCGCATTACGACAGCGACGTACTGCTGGGCAACATCGGTGAAAACGGCTTCCCCAAGAACCATGCGGACTATGGCACAGCGCGCCGCCGACTGGCCTCGGCGCACTCTGCGAACGACGAGGCGGGGCTGAAGGCCGCACGCAACTATGGTGGCAGCCTGTATACGCCCCCTTCGCTGGCAGGAGGCATGTTGCACCAGCACTTCGGCCACATGGTTGTCAGCTGCGACAAAGCCGACCTGCGCCCCACCCCCACAGGCATAGAGATATATGGCGATGAAGCGCAACTTGTCGAGACCTTGCCTTCACCGCGGGTGCCACGCTCCGAGGTGATTGACGAGTTGTTCCGCTGCGTGACTGAGGGCACACCGGCGCTGCACAGCGGCGAGTGGGCACGCGCCACCACCGAGGTCTGCCTGGCTATTCTGGAGTCGGCACGCAGCGGTGCCGACTGCAGCTTGCAGTTCCAGGTCGCGCCCAGCGCAAGCTGAGCTGGCGGCGTCAGCCTCAGCACAAAAGCGCTGACAGGGTCCTTGGTGACTGGAGGCGCGACCCGGAGTCGAACCGGGCTGATCGGATTTGCAATCCGGTGCATAACCGCTTTGCTATCGCGCCAATGTACTTCGTTTTGCCGATCTGCTGATATCTGCTGAACGACAAAAAAGGGAAGCCTGGGCCTCCCTTTATGGAATTTGGAGCGGGAAAAGAGTCTCGAACTCTCGACCTCAACCTTGGCAAGGTTGCGCTCTACCAACTGAGCTATTCCCGCGTTTCCTGCCCCAAATTATAACTGATGTTGGAGGCCGTTTGGCGCTCAATCAATGGTGTGGATCCCACCGCTGCGCCCATGACAGTTTGATCTCAATGCTTGACCGCCTCGGCGACGGCAACGATCGGCACCACGGGCGCCACGGCCACCGAAACAGCCTCTTCCTCCGGCAGCGGCACAGGCATACGTACCAGGGCGATTTCGAGCACCTTGTCGATCCAGCGCACCGGCACGATCTCGAGCCCGTTCTTGACGTTCTCCGGGATGTCCTGTAGATCCTTGGCATTTTCTTCCGGGATCAGAACAGTCTTGATACCGCCGCGCAGCGCCGCCAGCAGTTTCTCCTTCAAGCCGCCAATGGCCGTGACTTCGCCCCGCAACGTGATCTCGCCAGTCATCGCAACGTCGCCACGCACCGGTATGCCGGTGAATGCCGAGACAAAAGCAGTTGTCATCGCCGCACCGGCACTCGGGCCGTCCTTCGGCGTCGCACCGTCGGGCACGTGGATGTGGATATCCTTCTTTTCGAACATCTCGTCCTTGATGCCAAGTCGGGCAGAACGGCTGCGCACCACGGTGCGTGCTGCCTCGACCGACTCCTTCATCACGTCGCCGAGTGACCCGGTGCGGGTGATGACGCCCTTGCCGGGCATCAGCGCGGCCTCGATGGTCAGCAGGTCGCCACCAACTTCGGTCCAGGCCAGACCGACGACCTGCCCGACCTGGTTGTGGTCTTCCGCACGGCCATAGGTGTACTTGCGCACCCCCAAAAAGTCGTTCAGGTTGTCAGGCGTAACAACCACCTGGGGCGTCATCTTCTTCAGTTGCAGACCCTTTACCACCTTGCGGCAGATCTTGGACAACTCGCGCTCGAGCGAGCGCACGCCGGCTTCACGGGTGTAGTGACGCACGATGTCGCGCACGGCCGGCTCAGTCATGTCAAGCTCTTCTTCTTTGACTCCGTTGTTCTTCAACTGTTTGGGCAGCAGGTACTTGACCGCGATGTTGGTCTTTTCGTCCTCGGTGTAGCCCTACAGGCGGATCACTTCCATGCGATCCAGCAACGCGGGTGGAATGTTCATCGAGTTCGACGTGGCGACAAACATCACGTCGCTCAAATCAAAATCAACTTCTACATAGTGGTCGCCGAATTTGTGGTTCTGCTCCGGGTCCAGTACCTCCAGCAGGGCGCTGGACGGGTCTCCTCGAAAATCCGTGCCAAGCTTGTCGATCTCGTCGAGCAGGAACAGCGGGTTGCGGGTTCCGACCTTGGACAGGCTTTGCAGCACCTTGCCCGGCATGGCACCGATGTAAGTACGCCGGTGGCCGCGGATTTCCGCCTCGTCGCGCATGCCGCCCAGGGCCACTCGCACATACTTGCGACCGGTGGCTTTGGCGATCGACTGCCCGAGCGAGGTCTTGCCAACACCAGGCGGGCCCACCAGGCACAGGATCGGTGCCTTCACCTTGTCTACCCGCTGCTGCACCGCAAGATACTCCAGGATGCGGTCCTTGACCTTGTCCAGCCCAAAGTGGTCTTCGTTCAGCACGGTTTCCGCATTGCCGAGGTTGTGCTTGATCTTGGTCTTGGCAGCCCATGGCAGAGCAGCCAGGACATCGATGTAGTTGCGCACCACGGCCGCTTCGGCCGACATGGGCGACATCAACTTGAGCTTCTTGAGCTCACCCTCGGCCTTTTTCAGGGCTTCCTTGGGCATCTTGGCGGCCTTGATCTTTTTCTCGATCTCGTCGATATCGGCGCCGTCTTCACCCTCTCCCAGTTCCTTCTGGATCGCCTTGACCTGCTCATTGAGGTAAAAGTCGCGCTGGTTCTTCTCCATCTGGCGCTTCACGCGGCCGCGAATCTTTTTGTCCACGTTGAGGATGTCGACTTCGCGTTCGATTTGCTCGAACAGGTTCTCCAGACGTTCCTTGACGCTCGACAGGCCAAGCACCGCCTGCTTGCTGTCGAGCTTGAGCGGCAGGTGCGCGGCAATGGTGTCGGCCAGACGTCCCGCATCGTCGATGCTGGAAATGGAGGTGAGAATCTCCGGCGGGATCTTCTTGTTGAGCTTGACGTACTGGTCAAACTGCTGCATCACGGCGCGGCGCAGCGCCTCGATCTCGCTGGACTTGGCGCGTGTACCCAGCAGACCCTCGGCGGCCGCCTCAATGGGCGTCACGTTGGCAGTGAAGAAGGCCTCGCCCTCCTCGATGCGGTTGACCTGGGCACGCTGGTGCCCCTCCACCAGCACCTTGACGGTGCCATCCGGCAGCTTCAGCATTTGAAGAATGGTCGATACACAGCCGACGTCGAACATGTCCGACACCAGCGGGTCGTCCTTGGCTGCGGCTTTCTGTGCCACCAGCATGATGCGGCGCTCTGACTCCATGGCGGCCTCTAACGCCTTGATGCTTTTGGGGCGCCCGACGAACAACGGGATCACCATGTGCGGGAACACCACCACATCGCGCAGCGGCAAAAGCGGCAGGTCTAGCGGCTCGGCGGGAAGTAAAACAGAACCAGACATGAGGAATCCTTTAGGTTACCAATTCAAGATGGATCGCAGGGCTGGTTTTTCAACCCGGCTGCGGCCAATCATGCTTTCTTGGCCAGTTCTCGGTACACCAACAGCGGTGGTTTGTTTTCTTCTATGGTCGACTCGTCCACCACCACCTTGTCGACATTGCTGGCATTGGGCAACTCGAACATGGTGTCGATCAGCGACTGCTCCAGGATTGACCGCAGCCCGCGTGCCCCCGTCTTGCGCGCCAGAGCCTTGCGCGCAATCGCCTTCAGCGCCGACGGACGGATCTCCAGGCCCACACCCTCCATCGAGAACAACTTCGCATATTGCTTGACCAGCGCGTTCTTGGGTTCAACCAGTATCTGCACCAGGGCGTCTTCACTGAGTTCGGCCAGCGTCGCCACCACTGGCATGCGGCCAACCAGCTCCGGAATCAGGCCGAACTTGATCAGGTCCTCCGGCTCGACGTCCTTGAACACCTCGGTCAGGCTGCGCTGCGACTTGCTCTTCACAGCGGCGCCAAATCCGATTCCCGACGACTCGGTGCGGTTGTCGATCACCTTCTCCAGACCGGAGAACGCTCCGCCACAGATGAACAGGATGTTGGTGGTGTCGATTTGCACAAAGTCCTGGTTCGGGTGTTTGCGCCCGCCTTGTGGCGGAACACTGGCCATGGTTCCTTCGATCAGCTTGAGCAGGGCCTGCTGCACACCTTCACCCGACACGTCGCGCGTGATGGACGGGTTGTCCGACTTGCGCGAAATCTTGTCGATCTCATCGATATAGACTATGCCGCGCTGTGCGCGATCAACTTCATAGTTGCAACTTTGCAGCAGCTTGAGGACGATGTTCTCCACATCCTCTCCCACATAACCAGCCTCGGTCAGCGTGGTGGCGTCGGCCATGACGAAGGGCACGTCCAGCATGCGGGCCAGCGTCTGGGCCAGCAGCGTCTTGCCCGAGCCGGTGGGGCCAATCAGCAGGATATTGCTCTTGGCCAGTTCGACGTCGTCTTTCTTGGCCTTTTCCTTGTGGCGCAAGCGCTTGTAGTGGTTATACACCGCTACAGCCAAGGTTCTCTTGGCGGGCTCCTGGCCAATCACGTAATTATCGAGATTGGCCTTGATCTCGGACGGTGTCGGCAACTCTCCACGGGCGTCCTTGGCCACGGTGCTGGCTGGCAACTCGTCGCGGATGATCTCATTGCACAACTCGATGCACTCGTCGCACACAAACACCGACGGGCCGGCGATCAGTTTCTTGACCTCATGCTGGCTCTTGCCGCAAAACGAGCAATACAGCGTCTTTTCGCCCGACGAGCCTTTTTTTTCGGCCATGGAATCAGTGCCTGTTCAATGAGTTGCGCAATGATACCGAATTGTGGCCGGGCCAAAGCCCCGAACCACGCCCCATCCAGCCCCCAGTCTGACGCTTGCGCAGGACCTCAAAGACGTTTCGCAATGACCTGGTCCACCACGCCGTAGTCACGTGCTTCCTCGGCGGTCATGTAGTAGTCGCGCTCCGTGTCGCGCTCGATACGCTCCAGAGGCTGCCCGGTGCGTTCGGCCAGAATCTTGTTGAGCTGCTCGCGGGTTTTGAGAATCTCCCGCGCCTGGATTTCAATATCCGTTGCCTGGCCCTGGCTGCCGCCAGAAGGTTGGTGGATCATGATCTTCGAATTTGGCAGCGAAAAGCGCTTGCCCCGGGCGCCGGCTGCCAGCAGGAAAGCCCCCATGCTGGCGGCAAAACCGGTGCACAGTGTGGACACATCGGGCTTGATGAAATTCATGGTGTCGAAAATTGCCATGCCGGCGCTGACCGAGCCACCGGGCGAGTTGACATAAAACGAGATGTCCTTGTCCGGGTTTTCACTCTCCAGGAACAACAACTGGGCAACAACCAAATTGGCCGTCTGGTCATTGACCGGCCCGACCAGGAAGATCACCCGCTCCTTGAGCAGCCGCGAGTAAATGTCGTACGAGCGCTCACCGCGACCCGATTGTTCGATCACCATCGGCACCATGCCGAGGCCCTCAGGTTCCATGGATGGACTGCGAATGTTCATGATGATTCCCCAATTTGGTACAACAACTCCAAGCGGCGTACTGGCGGCAGGTGGGGTCGGCCACGCAGACTGCAATAGGCACCCGCTGTACGACCGGCAAGCCTCTCAGCCCTGCCCCATCAATTCATCGAATTCGATCGTCCGCGCCGTCAGCGCTGCTTTGGAGAACACGTGCTCTGTCACGTTGTTTTCAATCACGATCGCCTCCACCTCCGCCATGCGCTTGTTGTCACCGTAGTACCAGCGCACCACTTCGCCGGGTTTCTCGTAACTGGCGGCAAGTTCATCGATATGGGCCTTGATCTGGTCGGCACGCGCCTGCAGCGCATGGGTACGCACCAGCTCGGCAACCACCAGACCCATGCGCACGCGGCGCTCCGCCTGTGGTTTGAAAACGTCTTCGGGAATGGGCACCTTGTCCGCATCCTTGACACCGCGCTGCTTGAGGTCGGCACGGGCTCCCTCGATCAAACGCTGCAACTCCGCCTGCACACTGGCATTCGGCAAGTCGAGTTCGGCGCGCGATACAAGTGCCTCCAATGCCGCCTGCTTGTTGCGCGACTGCAGGCGAAATTTGACTTCGCGCTGCAGGTTCTTGCGTATGTCCGCGCGCAAGGCCTCCACTGTGGCCTCGGCGGTGCCGAGTGACTTGGCCAGTGCGGAGTCCACTTCCGGCAGGTGCGCGGCTTCGATCTTTTTCACCGACACCATGAAGTCGGCGGACTTGCCCGAAACATCCTTGCCGTGGTAGTCGGCGGGAAAGGCAAGCTGGAAAGTCTTGCTCTCGCCGCTCTTCATGCCCAGCGTCGCCTGCTCGAACTCCTTGAGCATCTGTCCGTCGCCCAGGATGAATTGAAAGTCCTGCGCCTTGCCGCCATCAAAGGTTTCGCCGTCGATCTTGCCCTCAAAGTCGACCGTGGCGCGGTCGCCCGTCTGTGCAGCGGCGTCGTGGGCGCGTTGCGCAAAGGTACGACGCTGCCGGCGCAGGATGTCCAGCGTCTTGTCGATCGCGGCCTCACCCACCTCGGCATGGATTCTCTCCACCGGAACGCCAGCCAGATCGGACAGGCGCACCTCGGGGTAGACCTCGAACACTGCATCAAACGCCAGTTCACCCTTGGGCGAATCTTTCTTCTCGGTGATGCGCGGCTGGCCGGCAACACGCAACTTGGCCTCGTTCGCGACACTGGAGAAGGCTTCGCCCACCTTGTCGTTCATAACCTCGTAATGCACCGAGTTGCCGTAGCGCTGCGCCACCACATTCATCGGCACCTTGCCGGGACGAAAACCGTCCATCTTGACCGTCCGCGCCAATCGCTTCAGCCGCGACTGAACTTCGTTCTGGATCACATTCACCGGCAACGTCAAGGTGATCTTGCGCTCCAGCTTTTCGAGGGTCTCCACACTTACCGCCATGTCAATCTCCTAATCACACTAGGGGGCGCGCCATGGCCCGCCCGTTGGTCCAGACACTTCACGCCGGACATGCGCCTGGCACCAAGCCCGGCGGACATGGTTCCAGACCACAACAACCCACGAAAAGATCACGTTTGGTGCGCGAGGGGGGACTCGAACCCCCACACCATTGCTGGCGTCAGGACCTAAACCTGGTGCGTCTACCAATTTCGCCACCCGCGCCCGCTTGTTTCCCAGAGTCGTCTTTTGGTAGACCACCCGCAAAAACCGGTCAACCGACGATTTTACCCTGCGACCGAAGGCCCGTGCCGGACCCGAAGCCAGTCAACGTACATGGCAGGCAAGGCCAGCAAGGTGAGCACGGTGGCAACCACCAGGCCACTAACGGCAGCAGGCATAGTGCCACCCAGTGACTGCAGGATTGAGGGTTCATGAAAGCGGGCGCTCAGACATCTGCATTTTAATGACCAATTGGTCAGCAATATCGGGGAATTCGTGATTTCTGTCAAGCGACAATCGCACCGTGAACAGCACCGCTGCCCCCTTCCGCAAGCCTGCCGAGCACTACGAAAACTTCCCGGTCGCGTCCTGGCTGTGCCCCCCGACGCTGCGACCGCCCATCGCCGCCATTTACTGGTTTGCACGCACCGCGGATGACATTGCCGACGAAGGCTCGGCGCCGGCGGATGAGCGCTTGCTCGACCTGTCGGACTACCGCGACGACCTGCTGCGTATTTCCGCTGGCCAGGACCACAGCGGGCGCTGGCGCGGCGTGTTCGATGCCCTCGCGCCCATGCTGGTGCAATTCCGCCTGCCCACGCAGCTGCTGCTGGACTTGCTGGACGCGTTCCGTCAGGACGTTGAATACACCGCCGCAGCCCGGCGTTACCAGACCGACCAGGAACTGCTGGACTATTGCCAGCGCTCCGCCAACCCGGTGGGGCGCTTGTTGTTGCACCTGTATGCAATAGACGATGCGGAAGCATTGCGCTGCAGCGACCTGGTCTGCACGGCATTGCAACTGATCAACTTCTGGCAGGATCTGCGCACCGACATCGCACGCGAGCGCTGGTATCCCAGCGTACAGAGCATGGCTGCACACGGTGTGCACGAAGACGATTTGCACGAGGACCAGGACAACGCGCGCGCCAGCGCGCTGGTCGCTGCTTACGCCGAGGCGGCAACGCACATGATGCACGAGGGCGCGCCCCTGGCACGGCGGATACCCGGCCGCGCCGGATGGGAATTGCGCCTCGTGGTGCAGGGCGGCCTGCGTATCCTCGAGAAAATGGCGACCATGAACCACCGTACCTGGCGCGAGCGACCATGCCTGCAGCGCCGTGAGGTTCCGTTGTTGCTGTGGCGCGCCTGGCGCAGCGGCAAACCTCGCGCGGGTGCAGCAGCAACATGACGCCGCAGGCCTATGTAGAGCAAAAAGCGGCTGCGTCGGGCAGCAGTTTCTATTACGCGTTTCTTTTTCTTCCCCGACATCGGCGCGCCGCCATCACGGCGTTTTACGCCTTCTGCCGCGAGGTCGACGACGTGGTGGACGATATGGTGGACCCGGGCGTGGCAGCCAGCAAACTCGCCTGGTGGCGCGAAGAAGTGCAGGGCGCCTTCGCCGGCCAGCCCAGCCACCCGGTGATGCTGGCGCTCATGCCACTGGCGGGCGACTACCGCATTACAAGCCGCCAGCTGCTGGCGGTGATCGATGGCTGCCAGATGGACTTGCAGCAAACGCGCTATCTGGACTACACCAACCTGCAGCAATATTGCCACCTGGTGGCCGGTGTCGTGGGGGAAGTGGCGGCTGGCATCTTCGGGCAGACACAAACCGGCACCACAACCTATGCGCACAAGCTCGGCCTGGCATTGCAACTCACCAACATCATCCGTGACGTGGGTGAAGACGCCATGCGCGGGCGTATCTACCTGCCGATCGATGAGTTGCAGCGTTTTGGCGTGAAGGCGCAGGAAATCCTCAAGCGCCAGACCGAAGGAGACTTTAAGCCGCGCTTTCGGGCCCTGATGCAGTTCCAGGCGCAGCGTGCCCACGCCGCCTACGACGAGGCGCTGTCGTTGTTGCCGCAAGCCGACCGGCGAGCCCAGAAACCGGGTCTGATGATGGCAAGCATCTACCGCGCCCTGCTGCGTGAAATCGAACACGATGACTTCGCTGTATTGGCACAGCGCGTCAGCCTGACGCCGCTGCGCAAATTGTGGCTGGCGTGGCGCGTACAGGCGCTGGGCCGGCTGTGAGCCGGTTGTCAGGCTGCTGGCGTCTGCGACGCATGACACCATGAAATTGGCGGTTGTCGGCGCAGGCTGGTCGGGGTTGGCAGCGGCAATCACGGCTGTGCAGGTCGGGCACCGCGTCACGCTTTTTGAAGCTGCGCGCGAATTCGGCGGGCGCGCCAGGCAACTGCAAGCAGTGCTGCCCGATGGGCGACACGTGACGCTGGATAACGGCCAGCACATCCTGATCGGGGCCTACCGGCAAACCCTGGAGATGCTGAAACTGGTAGGCATCGATCCAGAGAGCAGCCTGTTGCGCCAGCCCCTGTGCCTGCAGTTCCCGGACGGCCGCGGCTTGGCTCTGCCGGATTGGCCGGCGCCATGGAATGCATTGGGCGGAATCCTGGGCGCACCCGGCTGGAGCGCGTCCGACAAGTGGTCGCTGTTGCTCATGGCCCTGCGTTGGCGCCTGACCGGCTTTACCTGCAGTCCCCAGACCACGGTGGCGCAACTGTGCGTGCGGGCCACGCCGCGCGTGCTGCAGGATCTGATCACCCCGCTCTGTGTATCGGCCCTCAACATCGAGGTCGATGCCGCCAGTGCCACGGTGTTTCTGCGTGTGCTGCGGGATTCCCTTTTTGGTGGGCCAGGTGGCTCGGACTTGCTGTTGCCGCGGGTCGACCTGTCCACCCTGTTTCCGCACACCGCCGCAGCGTGGTTACGCGGACGCTCGGCACAGATCGAGGCCGCACGGCGCGTGCAGCAGCTGGTGCCCGTTGCGGGAGGGTGGCAGGTGCAGGGCCAGCGATTTGACGCTGTCGTGCTGGCAACACCTGCCGCCGATGCAGCACGCATCCTGCAAGCCAGCCTGGAACAGATGGATCAACAACACAGCGCGGCCGCCCGGCACTGGAGCAGCATGGCAGCGGCGCTGCAACACACCGCGATCTGCACCGTGTACACCTACCAATCCGGTGCACGCCTGGCCCGGCCCATGATCGGCTTGCAAAGCGGCAGTGGTCCGGCGCAATTCGTGTTCGACCGCGGTCAACTCGGTGGGCCACCTGGCCTGTTGGCTTTTGTAGTCAGCGCCAGCAGCGGCGAACGGGAGGAGCTACAGGCCGCCTGTCTGAGCCAGGGGAAGTCGCAACTGGGCCTGGAGTTGCACCCGGTGCAGACGGTGGTCGAAAAACGCGCCACCTTTGCCTGCACACCCGACACGCGACGCCCGCCAAAACACATAACGGCCGGGCTGTGGGCCTGTGGGGACTATGTCGAGGGCCCCTACCCAGCCACGCTGGAGGGGGCAATCGGGTCCGCAGTGGAAGTTATTCGATCTTCAGGTTTTGCGTCGTGACCACGTTGCGCCAGGCGCGAAAATCGGCCTCGATGAAGTGTCCCAAAAGGGCCGGTGAGCCCGGCGCCGCCTCGACCGCGTCCTGACGGAAGCGCGCCACCACATCGGGCAAGGCCACGACCCGGTTGATGGCCGAGTTCAGGCGCTCGATCACGGCCGGCGGCGTGCCGGCTGGCGCCATCAATGCAAAATAGTTGACGACGTCGATGCCGGGATAACCGGACTCCGCCATGCTGGGCACATCGGGCAGCGCCGCCGACCGCTTGGCGCTGGTGACGGCCAGCGCCTTGACACGGCCGTCGCGGATGAAAGGCAGCAGGGCCGGGATGGTGCCGGTCACCAGTTGCACTTGTCCGGCGATCATGTCCAAGGTCGCCGGCGCCACACCACGGTAGGGAATATGGGTGATGAAAGTTCCGGTCTTCGATTTGAGCAGTTCCAGCACAAGGTGGTTGACGCCACCCGCGCCGGCCGAACCATAGTTCAATGCGCCGGGACGTTGTTTCGCCAGCGCCACCAGTTCACGCATGTTGCTGGCCGGCAGGCTGCTATTGGCAGCCCACACCAGAGGCCCGCTGGCGATCATGGCGACCGGGGTAAAACTGCGCAGCGGATCGTAACCGGCAGTTGGAAGTGATGCGGCAACGGTAGTGAACGGCGACGCTGCCAGCAGCAGCGTGTAGCCGTCCGCTGGCTGCTGTGCCACGTACTGCGTACCAATGGCTCCGGACGCGCCCGCGCGGTTATCCACCACAAACGTGCCACCCATCACTTCGCCGAGCTTTTGCGCCACCAGACGCGCCATCGCATCGGTGCCGGCACCAGGAGCAAATGGCACCACGATCTTCACCGCCCGCTCCGGAAAACCCGATGCGCCCTGCGCCACAGCATTCTGCGACAAAGCAGCAGTCAGGGCGACGGCCAGGTTGAGCAGGTTCCTGCGGGTCGTGGTAGTGGTGTACATGCGCATCCTTGAACTGAAAAATATGAACCCGGCAAACTTTCGGCTTATTTCGCCGCCAGCTCAAGCATGCCACACAGATGTTGCAGACTGGTGACTGACACATGCGGCCTGCGCGCGTGCCGCCACTCGTGGTCACCCCGGTTCAGCCATACCGTCTGCATGCCGGCATCGAGCGCGCCCAGCACGTCGAGCGCCTGGTCGTCGCCGACATGCAGCACCTCGTGCGGCAGCACACCCACCGCCTGTGCCGCGGCGCGAAAAATGCGCACATCGGGTTTTCCCACGCCAAACTCGTGGGCACTCAGGCTGGCAGCAAAGTGTGCGCCGATGCCCACCCGCGCCACGTCGGCGTTGCCGTTGGAAATTGCCACCACCGGAAACCGCTGCGCCAGGAACTCGAGCGCCGGACGGGCATCGACATACAGGTCGACCCGCATGCGGTGCTCGAAAAACACGTCGAACGCGGCCTCCGCCAAAGCAGGGTCCTCGCCGTTGCGCTGCAATCCGAGACGAATGGATTCCCGGCGCAATGCGCTCATGTCGTGCCCGAGTTCGGGGCGTGCCAGCAATACCGCCTGGCGCAAAACGACGCGACTCACGCCATCGGCAAACACCAGCGCAGTCGCTGGCGCATGCTGCTGCAACCACAGATTGAGCTGCAACTCGGCGCGTTCGATGGTGGGCCAGATCGGCCACAGGGTATCGTCCAGGTCCAGGCCAATGGCCTTGATTCTGCGCAGGTCCAGCATAGTTGCGTGAGAATACAGCATGCCCATGTCACCCTTCCTGCCCGAGCCCGAATACAGCCACGGGAAACCGGCCCGTACCGCCATCCTGTATTGCAACCTGGGAACACCAGCCCATCCCACAGCAGCTGCAGTGCGGCCCTTTCTGGCCCAGTTTCTGGGCGACCGGCGCGTGGTGGAAATCCCGCGCCTGTTGTGGCTGCTGATACTGCACGGCATCATCCTGCGCCTGCGTCCGGCCAAGTCGGCCGCCAAATACGCCAGCATCTGGACCAAGGACGGCTCCCCGCTGCGCATCTGGACCGAAAAGCAGGCCAGCCTGTTGCAGGGCTGGCTGGCGACCCGCGGCCATGATGTTCTGGTGAGTCACGCCATGACCTACGGCCAGCCATCGATAGCGGCGCAGCTGAGCGCACTGAAGGAACGCGGCGCAACCAGGGTACTGGTATTGCCGGCCTATCCGCAGTACTCGGCCACCACCACCGCCAGTGTGTTTGACGCCGTCTACGCCTGGGCTGCGAAGACTCGGCGCATTCCGGAATTGCGCTTTGTCAACCACTACCACGACCATCCTCTGTATGTCGAGGCACTGGCCAAGCGCGTCACCAGGCACTGGCAGGAAAATGGCCGTGGTGAGCGGCTGGTGATGAGTTTTCACGGTGTGCCGGAGCGCACCCTCAGCCTGGGTGATCCGTACCACTGCGAATGTTACAAAACCGCCCGCCTGCTGGCCCACAGGCTGGGGCTGGACGCCAGTCAAACCATGGTCACCTTCCAGTCACGCCTGGGCCGTGCAAAGTGGCTCGAGCCCTATACCGAGCCCAGCCTGATTGCGCTGGCCAAATCCGGCCTCACCAAGGTGGATGTGTTGTGCCCGGGTTTCACCAGCGACTGCCTGTAAACGCTGGAGGAAATCGCGATCGAGGGGAGCGCCGTATTTGTGGCAGCCGGGGGCAAGGAATTGAGCTACATACCCTGCCTGAACGACCAGCCGGAGTGGATAAATGCCCTGTGCGCAATATCACTCGCCCACCTGGGCGGCTGGGATACTGACAAGCCAGCCGACAGCGCGGTACTGGGTCGCAGCCGGGCAGCTGCGTTGTCGCTGGGAGCCAAAACCTGACGCTGGGCAACGCGGCCGCGCGCGATGTGCCGATTGCGACGCCGACCGGTTGGCGTTGCGAATAACCTGCCTGGAATGTTGCTGAACAACCAGTTCAGGAGACAAGATCGGAATGTTACGACGTCACCGAGTGGGGCAAGGCGAACAAAGCCTGCGCGCCAGACGCGCCCGACCCCATCCCAAGCTGACCTAACCCGTTCAGTGCTGGTGCCCGTGTTCGCCGTGCACGTGGCGGTGTTCGATCTCCACAGCCGACGCCGCGCGAACTGCCAGCACCGTGACTGAAAACCGCATGGCGCGCCCGGCCATTGGATGGTTGCCGTCCAGCATGACCTTGTCACCCTTGATCTTGAGGACCGTGAAGTTGCGCGACTGCCCCTGTTCGTCACGCCCCTGCAACTGCCCGCCGACCTTGACGCCCGGCGGGAACTGGCTCTTCGGAATGGTTTGCACCAGGGCCTCGTCGCGCTCCCCGAATGCGTCCTGGGCCGAGAGGTCAATGGTGGCCTGAAAGCCCGCCAGCTGGCCTTCCAGCGCGGCTTCGATTTTGGGGAAGGTGTTGCCGTAACCACCATGCAGAAAAACCATGGGCTCGCAGCCTGCGTCCAGCAGTTTGCCGGTCGGGTCCGTGACCCTGTAGCGTAAAGTGACAGCGGTGTCTTTTTCAATTTTCATGCCAGAAGTTTAAGCCAGCATCGCCCCGACCAACCCGACATGCCAGGACGGTGGGCCTGCGCCAGCACACCATGCACCCACAAGCCATCACGGCACCCAGGTCAGCGCCGCGACCGGAGGCAAATCACGCGATACACATTGCCAGTGTTCCCCTACGTCGACACTGACCCACAGGCCGCCGGTGGTGGACGCCATGGCCAGGGTCTGCCGGTCTGGCGCCAGCTCCAGGCCATGCCGGTAGACCAGGTGGTAGGCGTCGTTCTGCGGCAGGCCCTGGTGCATGGTCTTGAACGTTGCGCCGCCGTCATCGGTGCGGTTCACCACCATGCGCCCGCCCACCGGGTACCGGTGCGTGTCGGCCTGCGCTGGCACAAACCAGGCCCGCTGCGGGTTCACCGGGTCACACGCAACGGCAAAACCGAAGCCGGACGGCTGCGGTGCGGCGATCGGCTGCCACTGCCGTCCGCCGTCTACCGACTTGTAGATGCCACAGTGGTGCTGGATCCACAACACATCCGGCTGGGCTGCACATTGCAGCATGCGGTGTGGGTCCTGGGTATTGGGGTCGTCACTGGCGTCCGCAGGAAGGTAGTCGGCCCGCATGCCGGCAGCGGTCAGGACCCAGCTGCTGCCGGCGTCATGCGACTGCCAGACACCGCCACAGGAAATGGCCACGCTGACATGCCTGGCGTCGCGCGGATCGACCAGCACCGAGTGCATGCCGGGGTAGTCGTTGCCGCCCCCCATCCACAACAGGCGCAGCGGCATGCGCCACAGCGGCTGGTTCAGGGCCCAGGTCTGACCACCGTCGTCAGAACGGAACAAGCCGGCTGGCATACAACCGGCCCACAGGCTGCCTGGCTTGAGCGGGTCGGCCGGTACCAGGCTCCAGACCATTTCGACATTCCAGGGCACCGTGTCCTCGGCCAACGGACCATCCTTGGGCTGCGGCGGGAACGCCGGAGCAGCAATCTCCGACCAGCTAGCGCCGCGGTCCACGCTTTTGCGCAGCTTGACGCCAAAATGGCCCAGGCGCAGGGCTGCGTACCAGGCGCCGTCGCGCGGATCGGCCAGTACCTGGGTCACCGGGTCGCCGGCGAAGTAGTGCGCGCCCACCACCCACTGCATGCCCTGGCCACGCAGCACGAACATGCCCTTGCGGGTTGCCACCAGAAGTGTCTGCATACGCGCCTCCCTGCAATGATTCAACCGCCGGTCAGCGCCTGCGCCACCAGCACCCGGTCGTTGGCGCCCAGCGGCTGCTGCAGATGAGCGCGGTCGTGCACCAGCTGCTTGTTGACAAAAACAGCCACATGTTTGCGCACATGGCCCTGGTCGTCCAGCACATAGTGCGCAAGTCCGGGCGCGCCGGCCAGTGCCGCTGTCAGCACATCACGCAGGGTGCCCGGCGGCACCACCTGCGCGGCGCACTCGACATGGCGGCGCAGACTGGCAGCAAACTCCACACGAACCATACTCCCTCCGGCGTTGTTGCAACCGGTACGCCTGAGCTGCCGCCGCAGCTACTCGTTGGCCACCAGCGTGTCGCCGCTAAGCTTGACTTTGGCGCCAACCTTGAACACCGGCTCTGCCTCAAAGCGCACCGTGCGCACGCTGGCGTCTGCCATCTTGACTGCCACGTCGTACACGTTTTTCGAACGCACCTGCTTCTCGATCTCGCGCCCGGCCACCGCACCACCCACGGCACCTATCACCGTGGCGGCGGTGTTGCCGTCACCCTTGCCGACCTGATTTCCCAGTGCGCCACCAGCCACGCCACCGATGATGGCGCCCGCATAGTTGGGCTTGCCCTTGATCTTGACTTTTTTCACCGACTCGACCACGCCGCAGACATCACACTTGGCACCGGCAACCAGCGCCGGCGCAGCCGCCGCCACAGGTACCAGGGCACCAGCCGCCAGTGGCTTGACCGCAGCTGCCTTCTTGTCGCCCAGTGCCAGGCTCACGTTGACCGGTGTTGCGTCGGTGAACTGGTCTCGCGTCTTGATGGTGTAGCTGCCCGCGTACTGGCCGGGTTTTTCCTCGGCCAGGGCGATGCTGGTCTTGCCAGCGTCCAGCGATACGCTGGCTTTTCCGCCTGCCGTGCCGTTGACCATGAACCCGAGCTCGTGGCCACCGGTGAGCGCGCCTGAGTTCCTGGTTTCGATGCGCGCAATCACCGGTGCCGGATTCGCGGCAGCCAAGGCGGCGGCCTGCGCCGGCTCGCTCAGCAGTGTCTGCGCCAACAGCGTCGTGGTCTGGCGCTCGCCCACCTTGAGTGTGGCGTTGACCCGGCTGGCGTAGGTGATCTTGTCCTTGATGCTGATCGTCACCGCACCGTCATAGGTGCCAGGTTTGCCCTCGGGCACGGTGATCAGCCCGGCTGCGCCGTCGATGCGCAAACTCAAGGTGCCCCCCGGCGTACCCGTGGCACGGAATACCAACTCCGTACCGGGCACCAACTGCGGCACCTGATCGACGCTGAAGCTGCGTATCACCGGCGCATTCGCCTGTGCCATCAGCACACTTGGGGAAACACCTGCGAAAAAGGCCAGCGCAATGGCCAGACAACGGGATGCGACATGCATGGAAACCTCCTGAAGAACGTGAAGCAATGCAGAAATGGTGATACTTTACTCCTGCAATTTGCTCCCCAGCTCCAATCCCGCGGCACCCGCCAGCGCAATACCTACCCCACCGCCCACGCCGCCAACATCAACGCAGCACGCCGCGCCAACTCATCCAGGGCGATGCCGGGTTGGTAAAGAGACGACCCGAGACCGACACCGGAGGCGCCGGCACGCCGAAACGCCGCCATGTTGTCGGCCGCCACGCCACCCACACAATAAAACGTTGTCGCCGGATCGAACACGGCGCGCCAGGCCTTGACCGAGGCCGTGCCCAATACGTCGGCCGGAAACAACTTGAGTGCGTGGGAACCGGCCTGCAGCGCAGCGAATCCTTCCGATGCTGTTGCAACGCCCGGCATCGAGGTGAGCCCGAGCGACACTGTCTGCCGCACCACAGCCGGGTTCAGGTTTGGAGACAGGATCAGCCGCGCCCCCGATTCTGCGCAGGCTTTTGCCTGATCGACGGTCAACACGGTGCCGGCACCGACCACGACATCGGCCTTCATGGCGCGGGCCAACAAGCTTATGCTGTCCAGCGCCGAGGGTGAGTTCAGCGGCACCTCGATAACCCGAAAGCCGGCCTGCAGCAATACTTCGGCAACCGCCAACACCTCACCCGGCGTGACACCGCGCAGGATGGCCAGCACCGGGTGTGCGCGCAGGATTCCCATCGTCTCCTGCGTCATGCAAGGTCCCTGAGCAAGCCGGCGGCGCGGGCAACCAGCCACTGCCCGGTAGTCGTGGCGCCCGCGTTTGCGCGGCAGGTCGAAACGCCGGCAACTTCGCAGGCCAGCGCATAACGCGCACACAAATCGTCGTCACCCAGCAAACACACTGACGCGCCGGTTTGGGCCGCAGTCGCCGCGCCGATTTCAGCGCCGATCAGAATGCCCGACAGATAGTCCGGCAGTGCTTCTGGCGCCACCCGCCCCATCAGGCCAGCGGTGCGCGCCGCAAAAATCGTATGCGACAACTGTGCATGGCCTGCCAGGCCCAGCCGCGCGCCGGCGACAAAGTCATCGTGTTTCTGTTGGCCAAAAACCATCAACCGGCCCAGGATGCCATGTTGCGTCAGCAAGCCGTACAACTCACCGGTCATGAAGGTGGCAAAACGGCTGATTTCGCCGCCCGCCCCCAACCACGCCCATTTGCTGTGGGTGCCCGGCAACACGCAAATGCTGCCTGGCGGGAGAGCCGCACCCCAGAGCTGAGTCTCCTCGCCCCGCATGACGTCGAATTGCCCGTTGTCGTCGACACAGCGCAAGCCCGGCACGATGTGCAACACGCGCGCGCCCGGCACCGGTCCGCTGCCGTCTATCTGGACCGCCGTCAACTGCGCCGACACCTGCGTCATGGTCGCCGGGCAATCCACATACGGGGCTTCCTTCCAGCCCTGGCGGCTGCCGATCATGCCGCTGGCGATCAGCGGGCAGCCGAATTGCACAAGCCAGTCCCCGCACAACGCGTGCAAAGCCGCAGCAAAGGCGCCATCCTTCACCGCCATGAAACCGCCCGGCGCACTGCAGGTTTCCAGCAAATGGCCACCCGGGTCGAGCAGACTGGCGCGCAGGTTGGAGGTACCCCAGTCCAGGGCGATGAGAGCAACTTCGGTCACATGGGTGATCGGGGCGAATGGTTGTCAAGGTTGATCCGGGATTCAGCATACCAGCAACAGGGGGACCTCAATCTCAGGCCAGAAAGTCCCGCACCAGCTCCAGCTGCTCGGGCACGTTGAGCGCTGGCGCATGGCCGCAGCCGGCAATCGTCACCACCTGAGCGCGCGGCCCGCGCTGCGCCATGGCAGCCGCCGTTTGCGCCGCCAGCAGGTCCGAATCGGCGCCGCGCAGGCACAACACCGGGATCTCCAGGCTGTCGTAGTCGTCCCAGCGTTCATGGTCCTCGGGGTGGTGCACAAACTGCTGCACCATGGCCGGGTCGTAGTGCGGGGTCACCCGGCCATCGGGCAGGCGGCGTGTCGAAGTTTCGGTCAGGCGGCGCCATTGCACATCGGTCAGGGTTCCGTAGGGCTTGTAGATGCTGCGAAAGTACTGCTCCAGTTCCGACACGCTGGCAAACGCGGCCGGGTTGCCGGCATAACTGCGGATGCGCGCAATCGCCGAGTCGGTGATCTGCGGCCCCATGTCATTGAGCACCAGATGGGAGATGCGCCCGCGCAGCGCGCTGGCGGCCGCAACCATGCCGATGGCGCCCCCCATCGAGGTGCCGACCCAGCGCAGCGTGGGCAGGCCCAGCTCATCAACAAAAGCGGTCGCCAGCTTGGCGTAGAAAGCCAAACAGTATTCGTTCTGCGGATCCGGGCTCCACTCGCTCAGGCCGCGACCAATGGTGTCGGGGCAGAGCACGCGGTAACCGACCGACGGCGCACTCAGGAAGGCGGCCAGCTCGTCCATGTCGCGCCCGGTACGCGCCAGGCCGTGCCATGCCAGCACCACCGGCGCACCGGTCGCGCCCCAGTCCATGTAATGGATTTCGCGCCCGGCGCAGCGCAGGTAGTTGGAGCTGGGGGCGGTTTGGCTCAAGGTTTCTGGCTCCGGGCGGCACGTTGTGCGCTTTGCAGCCGCAGGCGGCCCACCACTCCGGTCGGGAAGTAATACACCGACAACACGAACAACAGGCCCAGCCACAACAACCAGCGATCCGGCGACAACAGGGCCGACAACCACGGCAAGCCGCTGGCCGCCTCGCTGCCCAGCCGCAGCAGATCCTGCAGATAACTCTGCGCCACCATGAACAGGGCAGCACCAATTGCCGCGCCGTACATGGTGCCCATGCCTCCGATCACCACGATCAGCAGCACGTCCATCATGATCTCGAACGAGAGCGAAGTATCCGGCCCGTTGTAGCGCAGCCAGAGTGCCAGCATGGCACCTGCGGCACAGGCAAACAGCGCCGACAGGACACTGGAGATGGTGCGGTAGACGACGACCCGGTAACCAATCGCCTCGGCGCGAAACTCGTTCTCGCGGATCGCCTGCAACACCCGGCCAAATGGCGAATTGACTATGCGCAACAGCGTCAACAACAGCCCCAGAGCCAGCACCAGCAACAGGTAGAAACACAACAGGCGTCCGTCCAGCATGACCCCCAGGAACGGCTCGTCCATGAACTGGTAGCCGGGCGACAAAACCGCCGGCACCTTGAAGCTGAGCCCGTCTTCACCACCGGTGAACTCGGATAGCTGCGAAGCCAGCGTGAGAAAGGCCGACGCCACGGCCAGTGTGATCATGGCAAAGAAAATTGCACGCACCCGCAGCGAAAAAAGCCCGATCACCAGCGCCAGCAGAAACGAGACCATCAGGGAACACAACAGCCCGACTGCAAGGGCCTGCCAGGTGGGTCCCAGCCGTGTGGTGGCGATGGCGATGCCATAGGCCCCGATGCCGAAGAACATGGTGTGGGCAAAACTGACAATGCCGGTGTAGCCCAGCAGCAGATCAAAACTCGCCACCAGCACGACGAACACCAAAACCTTGGCGGCGACGTTGAGTGCCTTGACACCCGGAAAAATGAACGGCGTGAAAACCAGTGCCAGCAGCAGGGCGACCAGCAACACGGCCAACACCCGGCTGCGCGGGAAGTCGTTGGACAGAATGCGTCTGAGCATGGCCAGTCTGGGGTTAACGGTTGGCTACCGGGTAGACGCCCTGGGGGCGCCACAACAACACTGCTGCCATCAACGCAATGTTGGAGAACAGGGCCAGCTTGGGCGCCAGAAAACCGGTGTAGTTGGCCATCAGGCCCACCAGCAGGGCGCCGATAAGTGCGCCGCCCGTGGAGCCCAGGCCGCCGATGATGATGACGATGAAAATCAGCACATTGACATGTGCCCCCATCTGCGGCGTCACCGTCTGCTGGTACAGGCCCCACAGGACACCGCCCAGGCCGGCCAGGGCGCTGCCCACCACGAATACACCAATGAACAGACGCCGGATGCGGTAGCCCAGCGCCTCCACCATCTCGCGGTCCTGCACGCCGGCGCGAATCAACAAGCCGATCTTGGTGCGGTTCAGCACCCACACCAGCGCGGCGAACACCGCCAGACCCACCACCATGGCCAGCAAACGGTATTTCTCGATGGCGGCGTCACCTATCAGTAGCGCACCACGCATGCCCTCGGGCAGCGGCAGGGCAATCTGCTGCGGACCCCAGATCACCTTGATGAGCTCCTCGCCGATGATCATGCCGCCCATGGTGATCAAAATCTGCTTCAGGTGCTGCCCATAGACCGGTCGCACGATAAAGCGCTCGAACGCAAAGCCCACCGCCCCTGCCACCAGCATCGCCACCAGCACGGCAGGCACCACCGCCACCAGGTTGCGCCACAACTGCGCCGAGCCGGTCCAGTCGGCCATGCCGCCGAGCACCGTGGTGGCGACAAAGGCGCCCAGCGTGATGAACACGCCGTGGCCGAAATTGAGCACGTCCATCAAGCCGAACACCAGTGTCAAGCCGGAGGCGATGACGAAGATGATCAGCCCCATGGCGAGGCCGGCCACGGTGAGCGTGAGCCAGCTTGACGCAGAACCGATCATGGGAAATACGATCAGGGCCAGCAGCGGCACCAGTGCCACGGGTTTCCAGTCGAAATCTGTCTTGTTCATGCTACGGCCCCCACGCTTGCCACGTTGTGTGCGGCGCTGCCCCCCGAGGGGGCCTTCGCGCCTCGGAGCGGTCCATCGGCGCTCACAATGCCAACCCCAGCAAGGACTTCTGCAGCGCCGGATCGGACGACAACTCCTGCATGCTGCCTGCGTGCACCACGCGGCCGTTGTCCATCACCGCCACCGTGTCGCCGAGCTGCTTGGCGAAGTTGATGTTCTGCTCCACCAGCAAAATGGTCACGCCAGTGGCCTTGAGTTGCGCAAAGGCGTCGATCATGTTGTTGATGATGGCCGGCGCCAGGCCCTTGCTCGGCTCGTCGACGATCAGCAGTTCGCGCGGTTCGACGATGGCCCGTGCCACCGCCAGCATCTGCTTTTGCCCGCCGGAAAGTTTGCCCGCCGGATGTTGCCAGAACTTCTCCACCGCCGGGAACAGGGAAAAAATCCATTGCAGGCGCGCCGAGTCCATCTGGCTGGCGCGGGCCGCGCCGCGCGCTGCCAGCAGCATGTTCTCCTGCACCGTCAGGTCAGAAAAAATGCCCATGTTCTCGGGTACGTAAGCGATATTCAACGCAGCGATTTGCGGTGTGCTGCAGCGCGTGATGTCCCGCCCGGCAAAGCTCAGTTGGCCCTGCGACGCCGTCCACAGACCCATGATGGTGCGCAGCGTGGTGGTCTTGCCGGCACCGTTGCGCCCCAGCAGCAGGCTGACTTGCCCGCGCGGCACCACCAGGTCCACCCCATGCAGTATGTGGTACGCCCCGATGTGGGTGTGCACCCCCTGCAGGCTGAGAAGTACCTGGTTCATGGTATTTGTCCCCTTCCCCCTGCAGGGGGAAGGCCGGGATGGGGGGGAGCAACATCTTCCCCAGAAGCTTCCTGGGGGTTCACCCCCAGGTAAGCTTCCTGAACCACCTTCGATGCAATCACCTCGCCGGGCTCGCCATCGGCCACCAGGGCACCGTTGTGCAACACGATGATGCGGTCGGCCAGCTCACGCACCACGTCCATCTTGTGTTCGACCAGCAGGATGGTCTTGCTCTTGTCCTTTTTGAGTGCGCGGATCAGGTCCAGGATCACCGGTGCCTCGTCCACGCCCATGCCAGCGGTCGGTTCATCGAACATGAATACCGACGGCTCCAACGCCATCAGCAAAGCCACTTCCAGCTTGCGCTGGTCACCGTGCGGCAGGCTGGCGACCGATGCGGCCTGCTTGTCCTGCATCGCGACGGCGGCGAGTATCTCGTCGGCCCGTTGGGTGAGCTGCGTGTGGTCACTCCAGATGCTCCATAGATTGAGCCCATGCCGGTGGGCGCCAGCGCGGGTCGCCTGCACTGCCAGGCGGATGTTCTCCAGCACACTCAGGTTGGGAAACAGGTTGGTGAGCTGGAATGCGCGCCCCAGCCCGGCGTGGGTGCGTGCCGATACGCCCAGACCGGACATGTCGCGCCCGCCCAGCCAGACACTCCCGCTGCTGGCCGTCAACTGGCCCGAGATTAGGTTGAAATACGTCGTCTTGCCGGCACCATTGGGCCCGACGATGGCGGTCAAGGTGCCAGCCGCGAAGGCGCAGCTCACAGCATTCACCGCCACGTGGCCGCCGAAGCGGATCGTCAGGTCTTTTGTTTCAAGCATCGCAATCAATCAGCTTGATGGATCGGGCGTTGCGACATCCACTATCCACTTGTTGGGGGAGCGGCGTAGCGAGCGGGCATCAGGCTAGGCGGACGGAGCGCAGCAACCGGAACGTACTTCTGTACGTGAGGATTGCGAGCACCGCCCAACGACGCATGTTGCCCGCGCAGTAGCCGAGCACCCAACAAGCCTAGCGCTTGTTGCGGATCGGGATGTCCATCTCACTGGCCTTGATCTCACGCACCAGTTCCGGCACGCCCCAGGCGAACGCCGGATCGTTCTTGATCTTGAAGTGGTACATGCTCTGCATCGCCTGGTGGTCTTCCTTGCGAAAGGTCATGGTGCCCTTGGGCGTCTCGAAGCTCATGCCCTCCATGGTGGAAATGAGCTTGTCGGTATTGGTATCGCCATTGGTCTTCTTGAGCGCTGTGACCACCGCCATGGCGGCGGAAAATCCCCCGGCAGTGAAGAAGTCCGGCGGTGTCTTGAACTGGCTGTAGTGCCGCGCCACCAGCGCATCGTTGGCCGCGTTCTTCGGTATGCCGAAGTAGTAATACAACGCACCCTCCATGCCGGGAAACTGTTTGTACGCCACCATTGCGGGCAGGATATTGCCACCGGTGGCCATGTCAATGCCGTAACGCTTCTTCAGGTCGAGGTCGGCGATCTTGCCAAACGGTGTCGGGGCGCCCGACCAGGCCACGGCAATAAACTTCTTGCCCGGCTGGTCTTTCAGCTTGTCGACGATACGCTGCAGCCCGGCGGTGAAGTCGGTGGTGCCCACTGGCAGATACTCTTCATGGACGATCTTCGCTTTTTTGGTGAATTCCTTGGTCGCCTTCACGCCGTCACGGCCGAACGCGTTGTCGTTGGCCAAAATGGCAATCACGTTGCCCGGCGCATCCATGGCTGCGGCGTTGGATGCTGCGTCCTGCGAGCTGTTGCGCCCGGTACGAAAGATGTACTTGTTCCACTTGTCGCCCGTGATGGAGTCGGCCACCGCAGGCTCCACCAGCAGAATCTTCTTGTACTCTTCGGCCACTGGCAACATGGCCAGCGCCACCGGCGAGGCCGTCGGGCCAACCGCAATGTCGACCTTTTCGTCCGCATAAGCCGCGGCGAGCAGGCTCTTGCCAACATCGGGCTTGCCCTGGTCATCCTTCTCGATCACCACCAGCTTCTTGCCAGCCACCTGCATGGTGCCGCCGGTGGCGTAATCCAGGCCCATGTTGAAGCCGACGATGGTCTGCTTGGCGTACGCCTCCAGCGGGCCGGTCTTGCTGGCGATCAAGGCGATGCGGATTTCCTTCGACTGCGCCAAGGCATTGACAGAGCCAAACGCGATAACGGCCAACGTGGCCACCGAGACCAAAGTGCGACGAAACATGGGTGTCTCCTGAAAATTGAATCATCAAGTACACCGCACGGACCGTGCCTAAGCGCAACCTGTTGATTTACATGAATTTTTTCAGATGCGCCGGATTAAATGCATGTTTCTAATACAAATGGTGTGTATTCTAAATATACATTTAGACTAACTTTCAGTCACTCTGGAAAGTCGCTGGTACAAGGTCGCGCGAGCGATGCCGAGCATCTGTGCGGCCGCATGTTTGTTTCCGCCAGTGGCGGCCATCGCTGCAGCGACCGCTTCGCGCTCGACCTCAGCCACCTGTTGCGCCAGTGGCCTCAGGGCGCTACCTGTCAGCCGCTTCGATGGCGGCCCGACCTCTGCGCCAGAGACCGCGACAGGTCGTGCGACCTGCTCCACACCCGCCTCGCGCAGCACCTGCGTCATCGCCTGCGCATCCACACGCTGGGTGTCGCTGCGCATGGCGGTCTGCTCCAGCACGTTGCGCAGTTCGCGGATATTGCCGCGCCATGCTTGCGCACACAGCAACTCCAGCGCGTCCGCCGTCAGTTCCGGCAACGCCGCGCCGTTGCGCAGGGCAATATCGTCGCCGAGCGCCTCCACCAGCGCCGCGATGTCGGAGCGGCGTTCGCGCAACGGCGGCACGCGGATGGGCAACACGTTGATGCGGTAATACAAGTCTTCGCGAAAGCGGCCGTCACGCATCCAGCTGGCGAGATCGCGCGAGGTGGCGGCGATCACCCGGGCGTCGAACGGCACTACCTTGTTCGACCCGAGCGGCTCGATTTCGCCCTCCTGCAAGGCGCGCAGCAATTTGGCCTGCAGCCCAAGCGGCATGTCACCGATCTCGTCCAGAAACAGGGTGCCGCCATCGGCAATCTTGAACTTGCCTTCGCGCCCCTTGCGTTCAGCCCCGGTGTAGGCACCGGGCGCGACACCGAAAAACTCGGCCTCCAGCAGCGTATCCGGCACGGCCGCAATGTTCACACTCACCAGCGGTCCGCTGGCCCGGCTGGAAGCGGCGTGGATGGCATGCGCCAGCAACTCCTTGCCGGTGCCGGTTTCACCCAGCAGCAACACCGGGCTGCTGGACTGCGCCGCGCGCCGCGCCTGCCGCTTGACCTCCACTGCTGCGGGGCTGGTGCCGATGAAACTGGCAAAGGTGTACTTGAAACTCCGTGCGCCGGCGCCGCGCACGCTGGCGTGGCTCAGGCGCTGCGTCGCCAGCTCACGCCGCGCATCGTCCAGATCGCGCTGCATCAGCGCGAACTTCGCGATCAACGGCGCCAGCGTGGTCTCCGGATGGTCGAACAACACGATGCCAATGGCGCCAATCACCGCATTGGATTCGTCGCGCAACGGGATGCGGCTGACGACAAAGGTGCCGGCGCGATTCGTCAGCAGGTCGATCAGGTAGGGCTCACCCGTCTCCAGCACGCGGCGCATCTGGGTGTTGGGTATCACGTCCTCCACCATATGACCGACAAACTGGTCCAGCGATGAAAACCCCAGGGCCGGCAGGAAACGCTGGTAACCCTCGTTTACCCAGACGATGCGGCCGCTGCGATCCACCAGGAACATGCCCTGGCTGATGGTGGAGAACAACTGGAACATGGAACGCGCGGCCAGTTCCAGAATGCCTTGGGCATCGAGAGGCAGGCCACCCCCTGCGTCTGGAGCAGGAACCGCAGGCCGGGCAATCGTGTTCGGCATGCTGGCATGTTACCGCGCGCCAAACTGCGCCAAGCCAGCCTGATCGCGGTGGCGTGATCCGCTGTTGCACTCCAGGCGGCGCCACTTGGCGTCGGCGCGACCGCACCAGCCCGACGTCGAGGCCTGCGCTGGCGACCCGGCCGACGCCATGCACGGCAGCAGGGTGGTCCGATGTCTGCGCAACAGCCTGGCGCAGCGTCGCCATGCGTTCAGGCACCACAAAGGCAGTTACTGGCCGCGCGGGCTGACGGCAAGAGTCTGCAGGGCACGACCGATCAGGCCATGGTTGTCGTACAGCGTGGCTTCGGCGTGCCCGCAGGCACTGGGCCCGAGGTAGGTGCGGGCATCGAGACAGATCCATTCGCCGATCGGCCGGCGCAGGAGATTGATGGTCAGATCCGAGTTGACAAAGCTGTAGCGTTTGAGATCAAGCACTGCGCTGATGCCGTTGCAGGAATCGGCGATGACCGCGACCCGCTGGTAGACGCTGGGCACTTCGTCGCCCAACAAGGGGTAGCGCATGCGGAACCAGACGGCGCAAGGCCCATGGAAGAACCTGCCGCGCGCCACGCGCACCTCGACCAGATCCGAGTAGCCCAGGCGTTCTTCCTCAAACGGGAAGGTGGCCGCGTGCGAATCCTCCACTGCTGCCGGTGCCATGGGCAGAGGGTGGCCCGGCAGGCCCTCGGGAACCTGCAGGTCCTGCTCGCGGTGGACCAATGCCGTAAACCGCGCGACTTCCTTGCCGCCGGCCATCAGCTGCGCCGCGAAATGGCCGACGTTGCGCCCAGCGTAGTCGGTCGCCACCGCGACCGTGAGGTCACCGATCGGCAGCGGGCGAATCAGATTGGCGGTGATCCGGGCGACGTGCGTGAGTCCGCGCTCTTTCGCCGCAATTTCAACCGCGCGGCACACCAGCGCGATCGGCGGCCCGGCGTGCTGGTGGTCGGGATTCCACAAACCGCGTGTCAGGGAACTGGCGCGAAAGGCACCGCTGTCCAGCAGCGAGAAGGCACTGGCCGGCAACGCTTCGGTGGTCGTTCTGAACATGGAAGTTCCAGTCTGAGTATCTATTGGAGGAGTCGGAGGCCGAAATTCGCCGGCGATGCGCATGTGCCGCACCACCTGCCACGTCATCCCAATCGGTAAACCGGGACCTTGTCAGAGACCTTGTTGCAGGACTGACGATCGTGATTTTGCTGCTTTTCCGGCCGGTAGATGAAATCAGGTAAAACCAATTAGAACAATTTTATTACTTGATGGTAAAATTTTTAAGTACCAGCAACTCAATAGGGGATTTATGGATTTTCGATTCAGCGACGACCAGCGTGCCCTACAAGAGGTGGTACGGCGCTTCGTGGAGAAGGAAATGCCCAAGGACAAGGTCGCCGAGTGGGACAAGAAGGAGGAGTTCCCGCCGGAGTTGCTCGACAAGATGGCCGCAATCGGCCTGATGGGCGCGACAATTTCCGAGGAATACGGCGGCACCGGTGGCGGCGCGATGGAAGAGGTGATCGTGCTGGAGGAGTTGTCCAGGCACAGTTCGACCGTCGCGCTGGCTTACGGACTGGACGTCTGTTTCGGCGCCGTGACGCTGGAGCGCCACGGATCGGATACGCAGCGCAAGGAGTTCCTTCCAAAGCTCGCGAGCGGCGAATGCCACTTCGCGCTGTCGATGACGGAGCCCGATGGCGGAACCGACATCCTGGGCGCCACCAAGACTGTGGCGCGTGAAGACGGGGACTATTTCGTCATCAACGGATCCAAGGTCTATACGACCGGGATCAACATCGCCAACTACGTATTCGTTGTCGCGCGCACCGGCAAGGATCCGGTGAAACCGTCGATCGGGCTCACGGTTTTTCTCATACCCACGGACACGCCCGGCATCCGCTACGACAAGATCACCAAGCTGGGATCGCGGTTTCTGCATTCCTACATCGTGTCGTACCAGGATGTTCGCGTGCACAAGAGCAGCATCATCGGAACACGCGACAGGGGCTGGCACGCCGTGATCGACACCCTCAACAACGAGCGCATCTTCGTGGCGGCGGTCTGCAGCGGCCTGGGTCGCGGCGCCCTGGAGGATGCCAATCAATATGCCCTCGACCGCAAGGCGTTCGGGCGGCCGATCGGCGAGTTTCAGGCGGTGCAGCACCAATTGGCAGACTCTCTCGTCGAGTTGGACCTGGCGCAGCTGTCGACCTACCGCGCGGCCTGGATGCAGGACCAGGGGCTGGACTGCTCGGTCCAGGCCGCGTCGGCGAAGTATTTCGCCTCCGAAGCGGCGTTTCGCGCCACGGACCGTGGAATGCGCGTCATGGCCGGCGCCGGTTTCACCATGGATTACCACATGCAGCGTTATTACCGGGATGTCCGGCAACTCATCTTCGCGCCCGTGACCAACGAGATGAGCAAGAACTTCATCGCGCAGGTCGGATGCGGCATGCCCAAGTCCTACTGACGGCGGTAAGCA
>JANLVB010000019.1:0-1810 GCA_031363785.1 Betaproteobacteria bacterium | reverse complement strand
GCGCAGGCCAATCTGGCGCCTGTGGTGCTCACCGTACACCAGTACGGCTCCGCTCCTCGGCACCACCATGGCCCGCTCGCGACGAAATCTTCTCAGGCTCTGCGCGATAAACGCAACATCTACAACGAGGCACTCTTTGGCGGCGGCAGCTTATTTGATACCGGCGCGCTGCAACAACTCGATCACAAATTTCGACGGAATGGCGTAGCTGATCCCGGATGGCTGGCTCAAGGCGCCTTCACGGGTCCCGCGCAGCAAGACCATGTTGACGACACCCAGCACGTCACCGGTTTGCGGGTAAAACATCGGGCCGCCACTGTTACCCGGGTAAGCGATGGCATCCAATTGAAAGACATCGAAACTGCCGAGCCGTGCGCCTCGAATCGTCGCCTCCGAGAGCTGTCGCGCCGTCGGTGCCGGCAAAGCCGCCGGTGTTATGGAGGACACCATGCCGCGATGGGTCACCGGGGCAAAACCCAGCAGACCACCAATCGGAAACCCGATAAACGCCACAGACTGCCCTTCGCGCACGCTGTTGGAATCCCGGATCGACAGCATAGGCACTGGCGCGGCGTCGAAACGCAGCAGCGCCAGGTCATGGACACGGTCGACCTCCAGCACCACGGCCTGGCGCATGCTCAGCGACTGATCGGCGCTACGTACCTGCACCACCAGTGACATGCCGTCTTGTGGCTCCGATGCTTCAGGCAAGACGTGGGCGTTGGTCACCACGGTATTGCCGTTTCCGGCCACGAAGCCGGTACCGCGCAGGCGAAAGCGCGGGCTGTCGGTGGCGCGAAAGCTACCCACTATCACCACCGAGGGTTTGAGCCGCGCGACCACGTCGGCCATGTCGGCGTGTGATGGCGCGCACATCAGCGCCAACACCGCGGCCACGATCAACCCGATTGCGCACTGGGCCAGGCGGTAGGTCATGTTGCGCCGCCGCTTACAGGTCAGCTCACAGCCCCTTGAGCAGGGTCGCCACTTCCGCGTGAGCGCTAAACTTGGTTCCCAGCTTGGCGAGCTCGTCGAGCTCCTTGCGTGCCAGGTCTTTTTTGCCGCCTCTCAAGTGAATCTTGGCCAGGTTGAGGCGAAACAACGAGTTCTGCGGAGCTATTACCAGTACCTTGGTCTGCCACTCAATCGCTTTGTTGTAATCGTTCTTGTCGGAGTAGATGCCGGCCAGGGTATCCATGAATGCCGGCTGGTTGGGTACCAAGGCCATTGCCTTCTCTGCATAGGCAATCGCACCTTCCTTGCCCAGTTTGCCCGTTGCCCAGGCCAGATTGTTCAGGGCAACCGGATTTCCCGGCTCAATCTGAACTATGGCCAGATAATGCCTTTCCGCCGCTGCAAAATCCAGCCGCGAGGTGGCTGCATCACCCAGCGCCATGCGAAACGCGGTGTCCTTCGGGTTGTCCTTGCTCCACGATGCAACCAATTTGTCTGCATCCGCAGCCTTGCCGGACGACACCAGGGCATTGTGCAACCGCACTGCCAGACCAGCTCCTGATGTCTGCTTGAGCCCCTCGCGGTAGACCTCCACAGCGGCGTCCCATTTTTTCCGCTGCGCGGCAATATCGCCCTCGAATTGGTATCCGATCGGATCTTTCGGGCTTCTTTTTTGCACACTGCGGGCGACCCGGATCGCCTCATCGTAGTTTCTGGCGGTGATGGCGATGTTGATCAAGATGCGATAGGCCTCTATCAGGTCCGGCTTGATTGCAATCGCTTTTTGCAAACTCTGCGCCGCCGCTGTATTGTCTTTTGCTGTCAATTGGGCGTCGGCCAGGCGCATCAAGGGTGT
>JANLVB010000201.1:0-4931 GCA_031363785.1 Betaproteobacteria bacterium | reverse complement strand
GCCATGTCGTCGCAGCCTTCGACCCAGTCTTCGGCGTCGGCATGGCGCCACAGGATCAGGTCCATGCTCAGTTCCTGGGGCCGCGCGCAGCGTAACGCGCCATCAGCGCCTCCTGGGCGCCGACGGCCGGATGGCCGGGCTCGGCACGCACACGTCGATACGACCCATCGGCCGACAACTCCCATGCGTCGCGCGTGTCGTGCAGGTAGGCCAGCAGACATTCGTCGATGACGCGCTGGCGCAGCAGCGGATCGTTGATTGGCCACACCAGTTCGATGCGGCGCATCATGTTGCGGTTCATCCAGTCGGCGCTGGACAAATACAGCCTCTCTGCATCACCCTGGCGAAAGTAGAAAACCCTGGAATGCTCCAGAAAGCGCCCGATGATGGAGCGTACCCGGATGTTGTCGGTCACGCCGGGCAACTGCGGCGGCAGGATACAGGCACCGCGCACGATCAGGTCGGTTTTCACACCAAGCTGGGCGGCTCGCACCAGCGCCATCATCAGGGCCTCGTCGGTCAACGCGTTCATCTTGAGCACGATGCGGGTATCGATGCCCGCTGCGGCCGCCTCGCCGAGTTGTCCGATGCGGGCGATCAGTTTGCGGTGCAGCTGAAATGGCGCCAGCAACAACTGGTTGAGCGGCGGCAGCCGGCTCTGGCTGGCCAGGTGCAGGAATACCTGTTCGATGTCGGCCGTCAGCTCCGGGTCACAGCTGAGGTGGCTCAGGTCGGTGTACAGCCTTGCCGTGCGCGGGTTGTAGTTGCCGGTGGACAGGTGCGCATAACGCACCAGGGCATGGCCTTCGCGGCGCGTGACCAGCAGCATCTTGGCGTGGGTTTTGAGCCCGACAACCCCGTACACCACCTGGGCTCCGATGGACTCCAGGCTTTCGGCCCAGTTGATGTTGGCTTCTTCGTCAAAACGCGCCTTCAACTCCACCACGGCAGTGACTTCCTTGCCCTGGCGCACCGCTTCGCGCAGCAGGTCGAGCAACTGCGCGTCGGAGCCGGTGCGGTAGATGGTCTGCTTGATGGCCAGCACCTGGGGGTCATTCACCGCTTCACGCAGGAAGGCCAACACACCATCGAAGTGTTCAAACGGCTGGTGGATCAGCACATCACCCTGGCGCAGCCGACTGAAAATGGATTGCCCGCTGACCAGAGCGACCGGGAACGTGGCATGGTAGGGCGTGAACAAAAGTTCTGGCGCATCAATGAGGTCGATAAGCTGCTGCAGGCGGACCAGATTCACCGGTCCGTGCACCCGGTACAGGGCCGCTGCGGGCAGGTTGAATTGCCGCAGCAGGAATGCCGAGAGAAACTCCGAGCACCCGGCTGATACCTCCAGGCGAACCGCCTGCCCGTAGTGGCGTCGCTGCAACCCCTGGCGCAAGGCGGTGCGCAGGTTGCGCACATCGTCTTCGTCCACCGCCAGGTCGGAGTGGCGGGTGACCCGGAACTGCGAGAACTGCCCTACCTCGCGCCCCGGAAACAGGCTGTGCAGATGCGCCCGGACGACGCTGGACAAGGACACGAACAGGGTCTTCTTGCCGCTGACCTTGGCCGGCATGCGAATCAGCCGCGGCACCACACGCGGCACCTTCACGATGGCGATCTCGTTTTCACGCCCGAAGGCATCTTTGCCGCCGAGCCGCACGATGAAGTTCAGGGACTTGTTGGCGACCTGTGGGAACGGGTGCGCCGGGTCCAGCCCGACCGGGATCAGCAGCGGGCGTACTTCGCGTTCGAAGTACGCATGCACCCAGCGCTTCTGCGCTGCATTGCGGTCGCTGTGCGACACGATCTCGATGCCGGCGCGTGCAAACGCCGGTGTCAACGCATCGTTGTACAGACCGTACTGGCGGCCGACCAGGGTGTGTGCCTCGTCGGACAAGGCCTGGTACGACGCCCCCGTGCACCCGCCTGCGCGTCCACCACTCTGGAACGCCTGCAAATGGGGCGCGACGCGGACCTCGAAAAATTCGTCGAGATTGGACGACACGATGCACAGGTAACGCAAGCGCTCCAGCAGCGGCACTTCGGCACGATGCGCCCAGTCCAGCACCCGCTCGTTGAACGCCAGGATGCTGTGGTCACGATCCAGCAGCGGGACAGTGGCGATGTCAGCGGTAGGTCGGGGCTTGGTCATGGGGAACTTGGTGCACGGCAGTCCTAGTATGTCGCCCGGTAGCCGCGGGCTGTGCTGGTGCGGCTTGCTGTGCCAATCTGGTATGGCTGCAAGTGTTCCGCAGATTCATGACATTCGTGTGACAAAACGCGGTTTGATCGGGTTTCCGTGTGCTGGCACAAGGTTTTCGACAAACTGCCGGGCTGCTTGCGACCAGCCAAACTGCAGAGCGCGGGCTCGCGCCTCGTGCCTGGGAACGGCCAGTGCGCCAAAAAAAGCGCTGCGCAGGTCGGCATGCAGGCAACCGCCGCGGCCGGTGGCCAACACCTCGGTCGGCCCGTTCTCCGGATAGGCTGCCACCGGCGTGCCGCAGGCCATGGCTTCGAGCATCACCAGCCCAAAGGTTTCGTTCTTGCTCGGGAACACAAACACATCGGCCGCCGCATAGACCAGCGCCAATTCGTCGCGCCGCAGCAGGCCGAGCCAGCGGACCTGCGCAAAACGCTCCTTGAGCGTGTTTTCCAGCGGCCCGGCGCCACACACGATGCGGGTGCCGGGAATGTCGAGGGCAAGGAATGCCTCGATGTTCTTCTCATAGGAGACGCGGCCGACGAACAGTGACACCGGGCGCGCCAGGGCGCCAAGCGAAGCCAGTACCCGTGGTTCGGCCTGGTAGGCGAAGAGTGAAGTATCCACACCATGGGTCCAGTTGCGCAGGTTGGCGAAGCCGCGTGCGGCCAGCATGTCCAGCACCCCCTGTGTCGGCACCATGACGCCGGACGACGCCTTGTGAAAATGGCGAAACAGCCCATAACCCAGCGCTAGCGGAATACGCAGCGCTGTCTGCAGGATTTCCGGGAAACGGGTGTGAAATGCAGTCGTGAACGCCAGGCTGTGGCGCAGGCAGTAGCGACGCGCGGCCCAGCCAAGCGGCCCCTCGGTGGCAATGTGGATGGCGTCGGACAGCGTCGCCTGCAGCAGCAGGGACAACTGCGCCGCCGGTCGAATGGCGATATCGATGCCGGCGTAACCGGGGCAGGGGCGGGTTTTGAATAGGCCCGGGTGGACGACCTCGACCGAGTGGCCTAGAAGCTCCAGTTCGCGCACCAGTTCCAGCAGCGTTGTCACGACGCCGTTGACCTGTGGCGTCCAGGCGTCGGTGATGAGCAGCAGCTTCATGTGGCCAGTCGCGGTACGGTCTGCAGGGGCGCGGCGACGACAGCCGGCTGCCACTCCAGCAGCTCCAGGCGACCGTCGAAGTGCTCCACCAATGCGGTCCGGCTTTCGACCCAATCGCCGTCGTTGCAATACAGGATGCCGTCGATGTCTCGCATCTCTGCCCGGTGAATATGGCCGCACACCGCTTCGGACGCCACCTCAATGCCGCCGAAATGCAGACTTGCGAATTGCCGGGCGAACTCGTCATGGTTGCCCGGGACGAACACGATGCGGCAGCCCTTGCGGGCCCGCTTGAGCAGCTTTTGCACCACGTCGTTGTGGGACTGTGGCCAGTACCATTTTCGCCGGAGTTGCCAGCCATCCACGATGTCGCCCACCAGGTAGAGATGGTCACTATGGTGCGATTTGAGGAAGTCCAGCAGAGCCCCGGCCTGGCAGCCGGCCGTGCCCAGATGAATGTCGGAAATGAAAATGCTGCGGTAGCGCCGATTTGCATGGTTGGCGTCGTTGTCGTCGTCCCGGGGCGCGCCGAACCCGGCCGCCCAGTCTCCGTTGGCGTCGAACGGCGTACGCATCAGGCGCCCAGCAGGTGTTTGCGGTGCGCGGGGGCCAGGCGCGCGCCCATTTCGCCCGCAAACACGGCGTAACGCAGCCGCCGCGCTTCGCCCACCTCTTCCTGATGCCTGGCCCAGGCGACGTGCAAGCCGGTCGCGCTGCTGGTTCCGTTGACTGGTAGCGCAATGGTCGGGTTCGTCCGGGCAAGCTGCAGCGCGCGCTGCGTCAGCAACGACGACGGCAGGGTGGGGGTGGGCAGTTCGTTCAATCCTTGCTCCTTGTTGTTGCAAGGAGTTTGGGCATGCTTCGTGACGACATCGTGGCAATACAAAGGCATTTGTGTGACTGACCTTGCCCCTGTTGTCTGCACCCGTGTCGGCGCATGGTGGGGGCATACTGTCTTGCCGCCGGGCTGCGATCCAGGTAAGCCGAGCGGCCCGGCAGATGCGTGATCGACACGATAATGCGCCCGTTGACACTTTGCCATGTGCGTCCGCTGCATTGCCCAAATTCAAACGCCGACGGGAAGCTCTGCACTTACGATGCGCAACGGATTTGTAGCGCGTGGCTGCACCCGACTTTTTTTCAGGAGACATGATGGGCAAGACCTTCACCAAGCGCCTCGGCATCCTTCGCAGGAAGGACGGCATGACCCACGAGGCATTCGTCAGTCACTGGCTCGACAAACACGCCGCACTGTGTGTGAAGCTTCCGGGCCTGCGCCGCTACTCGGTCAACCTGGTGGACCGAGAGCGTTTCCCCAATTTCGACTACGACGGCTTTTCCGAGCTGTGGTTCGACTCCGAGGAGGCACTCAACGCCGCGATGCAAAGCCCCGAGGGTCGCACGCTGCTGAGCGACCTGCCGAACTTCGCCAAAGACGTCTCCCCGATCATCTCGGTGGAGCACCAGATCTTGTGGTCCTGAGACCCGCCACGCTAGAAGGAGTCACCATGGCACAACTGCAAGGCAAGGTCGCGTTGGTCACTGGCGCGGCCGGCGGCTTCGGCGAAGGCATCGCGCGGCTGTTCGTCGCCGAAGGCGCGCGCGTCATGATCGCCGACCT
>JANLVB010000569.1:0-2022 GCA_031363785.1 Betaproteobacteria bacterium | reverse complement strand
GGCGGCGGTGATGCGCGTCAGCGACGACCTGGACGGTGCTTTCGATGCGTTGCGGCGCGCTTAACCGATGGCGCAGTCACGTTCCTTGTGGCTGGAACTTGCCGAGTTGCACTACCTGCGCGGCAGCCTGCACTTCCCGCGCGGCGAGCTCGACGACTGCCTTGCCGCACACGGGCAGGCACTCGAGCTGGCACGGCGTGCCGGCTCAGCCTTCGAAGAGGCACGGGCCCTGAGCGGGCTGGGTGATGCCCATTACGCCAATGGGCGTATCCGCACTGCATACCGGTTTTTCACCGATTGCATCGACCTGTGCCGCGAGCACGGCTTTGGCCGCATCGAGGCGTCGAACCTGTTCATGGTGGCAACGGTGCGGGTCTACCTCAACGAGCTCGACCAGGCGCTGCAGGATGCACTTCGTTCGATCGACATCGCGCACCGCGTCGGGCACCAGCGTGCGGAGATCGTCGCCAGGCTCATTGCCGCCTGGATTTACCTGATGCAGGCGCGGCCCGATGCGGCAGAGCTGCACACCGATGCCGGGCTGCTGGTGGCGGACAAACTGGGGGCGCGCCGGTTCCGTGCGTTCCTGCTGGAGAGTGTCGCCCGCATCCGTCTGGCGCGTGGTGAGCGCGCCGGTGCGCAGGCCGCCATCCACCAGGCCCTGGAGATTGCGCGTGCGCTGGAAGTCATGCGCTTTATAGGCCCTTGGTTGCTGGGTACCGCAGCATTGACCAGCAGCGACGCCTACCAGAGCCAGGCCGCCCTGACCGAGGGTGCAGCGCTGCTGGACGCCGGTTGCATCGGGCACAACTATTACTGGTTTTACAAACATGCCATGGAGTCCTGTCTGGAACACGGTGATGCCCCAGGGGTCAGCCGTTATGCCGACCGGCTGGAGGCCTACACGGCGGCAGAACCGACGCCATGGAGCGACCTGTTCATCCGCCGTGCGCGTGTCCTGATTGCGCCGGCCGGCACGGCGTCGCAGGCGGAACGGCACACGGTGCTGCAGTTGGTGCGCGAGGCCGGTCACGCGCAGGCGCAAGAGCGGCTGGAGGCGGCAAGCCGCTCAGCCTGAGCAAGTCGCCCCGCCTGATCGCCTCGGGCGACCGCTGTTGTCCGCAGGCGGGTAAAAACTCGGTCCGTGCAGCGCGGCCGTCAAAGCAGCGCGGCGCGGTCGATCACTGTGCCCACGACAAACACGCAGTCCCCCTGCTCGGTGATGGGAATCGCCTTGGTGACCACCACGATCCCGTCCACCGGAGAACGCGCAGTGCAGCGGATGCCGTCGGTCGCGTTGGCGCCACGAACGACCCTTGTCGGCAACCCATGTCGGCGCATTGACGCCCGGAAAGCATGGGTGAATGATCGGCAGATGCCCACCACCACCGGCAGCCAGCCCAGAAGCACGGGTTTTGAGGCTTTTCGCGCATCGCTCTGCGTAGCGCTGATGGCAGCGATGCTCGCTGGAACCGCGCTTGCCGAGCTGCTTGAAGATTCACAGCCAGCACACAAGCGGAGCAACGACTCGCAACTGTTGGCGCAGGTGGCGCCTTCAAGCCCAGCGCCCGCGTGGGAGTTCAAGGGGGATCGATCACTTCGCGCATACGTCGCGTCGATCCCGGGTGGCGACCTGAAGGTTATGCCAGATGGCGACGTCGGCCGCCAATTCCATTCTCTGTGGACCGTCATGCGAGGAATCGGCAGCAAAGCGGCCGGGAATATGCGCGCCGCGAATCTTGGTGCCGTTATGCGGACAAATTTCGACCTTGCCGATGGCACCCTCATCCACCTATGTGTTCGGAACAGTGCGGGTGCCAAACCCACGCTCTGTGGGCTGAACGACGAGCAGGTTTCGTCGCAAGCCGTTGACGATCTTGTCGGCGCCGCTGGCAAGGCCATCACGGACTTTGCCAAGGAGATAGGAACCAGGGGATTCGTCAAACTTGCACCCGCGTACGAGCCGACGATTGCGGGACCGTGCGCATCGAAGCTGGCCAATTTCGGCGCGCAAAAAGTTGT
>JANLVB010000553.1:0-4639 GCA_031363785.1 Betaproteobacteria bacterium | reverse complement strand
TGAGCGAGGGGTTAGACCGCACCACGTACGCTCGCCTTTCAGGCTGGTTGAGCTGTGAACTTGACACCCAGTGCGCGCGCCACCTTCATGACGGTTTCAAAGCGTGGCTTTGCGCCAGGCGACAGCGCCTTGTAGAGGCTTTCACGGCCCAAGCCAGCGTCTTTGGCAACCTGGGCCATGCCCTTGGCTCGTGCTACATCGCTGAGCGCGAGGAGCAACAAGTCTGCATCGTTGGCTTCAAGTACGGCGGTCATGTACTCGGCGATGGCTTCATCGTCGTCGAGGTATCGCGCTGCATCGAAGGCCACAAGCTTGAGTGGTCTCTTGGTCGTGGTCATAAGTCGTCTCCAAGTTCGGAAGCCAGCTTCAATGCGTGGCGGATATCGCGCTTCTGGGTCGACTTGTCTCCCGCGTTGAGCAGGACAACGATCACTCGACCGCGGCGTACGAAATACATCCGGTAGCCCGGACCGTAGTGAACCCGCATCTCGGCAACTTCACCTTCGATTGGCTGCCAGTCTCCCAAACTTCCAGCCTCCGCTTGCCGGATGCCGGATGCGGGCTGCGATGCGAATCTGCGCAGGTTTGTCCTTGAGGGCGTCGAGCCACGCGACAAACTCTTCAGTCTGACGGACTGTGAACATGCAAGCACTGTAGCCAAATGGATACAACACGTCAAGGCAAAGGGTAATTGACGAATGGTCGCGACCCCGGCCGGCGCAGGCGGCGCGTAGCGCGTGATGGCGGCGTGCGCCAACGACGCGTCCAAGGGCAGGGTCAGGTCCCCTCGCGCACTACTCCAGCGTAAGGACCAGGCGTTTCCCCAGGGCGGCGGCGGCTCGATCAAGAGTCTTGAGCGAAGGCCAATGGGTTGGATCTTCAAGGCGCTTCGCGGCTGGCCATGACGTTTCCAGCGCCCGAGCGACATCTGATAGCGTTCTTTCGCCTCGGGCCAGACGTAGCAGCATTGCCGCCTGTGTTTTGGCGTCTGGCGCAATGTAGTGCGCACCCTTGACCTTCGGACTGGGAGCCGGGACGTCTTTTGCCGCGTCCAGGCGCCACGCCAGCATGGCCGAAAGGACTTCGCTTGCGTTGAACAACGCCTCTTCTTTTGTCTGACCCTCGGTGAAGGTGTCGGGTAGATCAACAAACTGAACCAGAAATGTTCCGTCCGCCTGTATCTCAACCGTTGCCGGGTATCGAATATCCATGTCTGCACCTCACTTTAGCTTCACGCCAGTTTGGCGCTGTATTGCTGCCAGAAGACCGGCACCAATATCGCGTGAGCCATGCACCGGAACCGGCACAGCCCGGCCACCCTTGACCAGGATGTGGTGGCTTCCGTGGATGCGGTTGACGGCCCAACCTGCCGCCTTGAGCTTCGCGATGACTTCTCTGCCCGTCATGAAAACATGATAGATCAGAAATGATCTAATTGCAACGGGGTCGGTGGCTCTGAAACATCGCGGTGGTCGCCCGAACATCCCGGTGACAAAACACCGGCAGCCCGAATGCCCCGCCGGCCTGATCCCGCCAACCGATTGGCGCAACAACGCAACCGATCAGCAGCGCAGCCGGTGCCGATCAATCGCCAGCAGAAATCAACCACCGCACCAGATAGTCCGCAAAACTGCGCCGTACCGTGATCTCGAACCAGACGCCCGGCTCCAGGCACAACACGGTGGCACCGGCTTTGGCGATATGGGTCTGGGCCACCGCGCCGCGCCCGAACGCACGTGCATGCAGGTCCAGCGGGCAACCCCGCGCCAGCAAATCGGCGGCGGCGGGGCCTTGTACACACAACGTCACGTTGCCGTGGCCGACATCGGTGAGCGCCACATGCCGCCCGGCCAGTGCCTGGCGCAGGGCGTTTGCCACGGTGCTGGTGTTCGCGTCCTGGCACTTGAACAACCACTCGTCCGGCCCCAGCCACAACAACTGGCGCTGCATATCGATGCTGGCCGTGTTGGCACGGGTCGGCAGAGGCAGGCCGGTGTGCTGCAGCACGGCCTGCGCAAACGCTGCGTCGTTCCCGTCTCCACGCAAGTTGACCATGCTGTGCAGGGCCAATTCGGTGAGTGCGCATTCACGTCCGTCCACCCGTAGCACCTGCTTGATGCTGGCAAGTGCACCCGCCAGCGGGCTGGTCTGAATGGCTTCAGGCATGGAGGCGTTTTCCTTCCGGGTCATAAAACACGGTACTACCCACGGTGGCGGCCACGTAACGACCGTCCGCCAGCGCAGCGTGGATCTTCTGGCCGCTGCGCGCATGGCCATCGCGCACCAGCGCCATGGCGATCGAGCGCTTGAGCGCCGGGCTGAAATAGCTGGAGGTCACATGCCCAAGCATGGGCACCGGTGGCGGGCTGGCCTGGGAGCGCTCCGTCAATTGGCTGCCCTCCGGCAACACCAGGCTGGCGTCATCGGTCAGCAGGCCCACGAGTTGTTTGCGGTCGCTGCGCGCCGTGTCGCTGCGGGCCAGGGAGCGCCGACCCAGGAAGTCCTTGCTCTTGGACACCATGCCACCCATGCCCAGGTCGACCGGTGTGATCGACCCGTCGGTGTCCTGCCCGACGATGATGTAGCCTTTTTCGGCCCGCAACACGTGCATGGCCTCGGTGCCATACGGCGTGATGCCAAACTCGGCACCGGCCGCCATCAAGGCCTGCCACACACCGGCGCCATAGTGGGACGGCACGTTGACCTCGAACGACATCTCGCCAGAGAAGCTGATGCGCATGAGGCGCGCGGCCACGCCCGCCACCGTGCCCTCGCGCCAGCTCATGAACGGGAAGGCATCGTTCGACAGGTCTACGTCATCACATACCTTTTGCACCACGACACGGCTGTGCGGCCCGACCACGGCGAAGGTTGACCACTGATCGGTCACCGAGGTCATGTAGACCCGCATGTCGGGCCATTCGGTCTGCACCCAGCGCTCCATCCATCCCAGCACCCGCGCGGCGCCACCGGTGGTGGTGGTCATCAGGAAGTGGTTGTCGCCCAGGCGTGCTGTCACACCGTCGTCAAACACCATGCCGTTCTCGTCCAGCATCAGGCCGTAGCGGCATTTGCCGACTTCGAGCTTGAGCCAGGGGTTGGTGTAGATCCAGTTCAGCAGTTTGGCCGCGTCCGGGCCCTGGATGTCGATCTTGCCCAGCGTGGATGCGTCCAGCATGCCGACACTGTTGCGCACCGCCAGACATTCGCGCTGCACCGCCTGGTGCAGGTCTTCGCCCGGCTGGGGAAAGTACCAGGGCCTTTTCCACTGTCCAACGTCCTCGAACAACGCATCAGCAGCCACGTGGTGCGAGTGCGGGCTGGTGTGTCGTGCCGGGTCGAACAGGTCGCCGCGCTCCAGCCCGGCAAAGGTGCCGAAAGAGATCGGCAGGTAATTTGGCCGGAAGGTGGTGGTGCCAACCTGATCGATGGTCTTGTTCATGGCCCGGGCCGCCAATGCCATGCCGTTGATGTTGCCCAGCTTGCCCTGGTCGGTGCCAAAACCCAGCGCTGTATAACGTTTGATGTGTTCGATGGACTCGAAACCTTCACGGATGGCAAGCTCGATGTCGCTTGCCGCGACGTCGTTCTGGTAATCCACAAAGGCCTTGGCACGGCGTGACACCGGCTCGCCGGTCTCGGCAATCCAGAATGCGGTGATCGGCCGCTGGGCCGGCTCCTGCACCATGAACTGCTGGGCGTCAGCGGAAAATCCGGCCCGGGCAGCTGCGCTCGCCCCGGCCCGGCTGGCGTCGTGCAGGGCGACGCTCAAGGTCCAGGTCGCATTGCAGGCACCCACGCTGCTCTGGCCCAGCATGGTCACGCCAGGCTTGAAGCAGACCAGTGCGTCGTCCCATGTGGCGCGACCTCCCGAATGGGAATACAAATGGATCGCCGGGTTCCAACCACCGGCCATTCCCACGGCGTCGCAAGGCAGGCTGCGTCTCTCGGCACCAGCCTTGCCACCCACCGCGTCGCACACCTCCAGCGCCGTCACAGCGGCGGCGCCGTGCGCCTGCAGCGGCACAAAGCCACGCAACACCTCGACCCCGGCCGCTGTCGCACTGTCAGCCAGTGAACTCGCCGTCGTAGTCGCTGGCCGCACGTCAACGACGGTGACCTGCGCACCCGCTTGTCTGAGAATCACGGCGTCGCCATAGGCGCTGTCGTTGTTGGTGGCCAGCACCACGCGCTGCCCCACCAGCACGCCGTACAGGGTGGCGTAATCGGCCAGCGCCGACGACAACATGACGCCGGGCAGATCATTGTTGCCGAACACCATGGGGCGCTCGTGGGCGCCGGTGGCCAGCACCGCCTGGGAGGCACGCACGCGCCACAGCCGTTCCCGAAAACCTGTGCGCTCGGCCAACGGCAGGTGGTCGGTGAGCGACTCGCGGATGGTCAGGAAGTTGTGGTCGTGGTAACCAAACACCACTCCCCGGCGGATGATGCGGACCTCGGGCATGGTGGCCAGCTCCGCCTCGGCAGAGCGCGCCCAGTCGCTGGCAGATTGGCCGTTGATCGTGCCTTGCAGGCGATGGGCTGCGCCGCCCAGATGCGCCCCCAACTCGGCCAGAATCACCCGCGCTCCGCTGCGCCCAGCCGACAGCGCCGCAGCCAACCCGGCGACACCGCCGCC
>JANLVB010000528.1:0-7491 GCA_031363785.1 Betaproteobacteria bacterium | reverse complement strand
GGGGCACGACGAACCGGGCTATCTCAGCCAGTTGTCGATTTGGTGCAAGCCGCGACCGCGCAGGCCATGGCGTCCAGTGCCACAGGGCAAACGCATGGGTGGGCGATCAGGTTGCGATTCATAAAAAAATTATATGCGAATCAGTGGTTCAGCATTTCCACCACGGCGTTGCCCATCTCGGTCGTACCAACCAGCGTGGTGCCTGGCGCGTAAATGTCAGCTGTTCGCAGGCCGCGCGCCAAAACCGCTTTGACGGCAGCTTCAATGCGTTGCGCCGCCTGCGGCTGGTTCAAGCTGAAACGCAACATCATGGCGGCACTGAGGATGGTGGCCAAGGGGTTGGCAATGCCCTTGCCGGCGATATCCGGGGCACTGCCGTGGCTCGGCTCGTACAAACCCTTGTTGGCCGCATTCAGGCTCGCCGACGGCAGCATGCCGATAGACCCGGTCAGCATGGCGGCTTCGTCACTGAGAATGTCGCCGAACATGTTGCCAGTCACCAGGACGTCGAATTTTTTCGGCGCACGCACCAGTTGCATTGCGGCGTTGTCAACATACATGTGGTCAAGCGCCACATCCGGATATTGCTGGCCAACTTCGGTCACGACGTCCTTCCAGAACTGGAATGTCTCAAGCACGTTCGCCTTGTCGACACTGGTCAACCGCTTTTGCCGTTTGCGTGCGGCCTGGAATGCGACATGGGCTATACGCTCGACCTCGGGCCGCGAATAACGCATGGTGTCAAACGCTTCTTCTGCGCCGGGAAAGTGACCGTCCGTGGCCGTTCGGCGGCCGCGCGGTTGCCCGAAATAGATGTCCCCAGTCAATTCCCGGATGATGAGAATATCCAGCCCGGCGATCAGCTCCGGCTTGAGGCTCGACGCGCCTACCAGTTGCTCATAACAGATGGCCGGGCGGAAATTGGCGAACAGCCCGAGATGCTTGCGCAAGCCAAGGATGGCCTGTTCCGGTCGAAGCGGGCGGTCGAGTTTGTCGTACTTCCAGTCCCCGACGGCACCGAACAGTATGGCGTCGGCCGCTTTGGCAAGGTTCAGGGTCGCATCTGGCAGGGGATGGCCGAAAGCTTCGTAGGCCGCGCCACCAACCAGGGCTGACTCGGTTTCGATCCCCAGATCGAGTGCCCGCAGCACCTTGACGGCTTCCACAACGATTTCTTTTCCGATGCCGTCGCCTGGAAGGATTGCAATTTTCATGGTTCTATTCTTCGATCAGGCTTGGGGCCAATAACAAACTCCATGCAGTATCACAAGGCGTCGGGCGATGCCAGCGTATTGGCCAGCCAGGGTTTTTCGGCCAGACGCTTGGCCTCGAATGCCCGAATCTTGTCCGCTTGCCGCAACGTCAGGCCGATGTCATCCAGGCCGTTTAGTAGGCAGAATTTTCGAAACGGTTGCACGTCGAATGGCAATTCCCCGCCCTGTGGCCGCACGACGACCTGGCGCTCCAGGTCAATCGTCAGCACATACCCCGGGAACGCCAGGACTTCGTCAAACAAATCCGCTACACGGGCTTCACCCATCACAATTGGCAGTAGCCCGTTCTTGAAGCTGTTGTTGAAGAAAATATCGGCATAACTGGGCGCAATGATGGCCCGAAAGCCATATTGGTCCAACGCCCATGGCGCATGCTCGCGTGACGAGCCACACCCGAAATTCTTGCGCGCCAGCAGGATCGAGGCACCCAAGTAGCGCGGATGGTTCAGCACGAAGTCCGGATTGGGCCTGCGGCTGCCCGGGTCCTGACCGGGAAAACCCGGGTCGAGGTAACGCCACGCGTCAAACAGATTCTGGCCAAACCCGGTCTTGCGGATCGATTTCAGGAATTGCTTCGGAATGATGGCGTCGGTATCGACATTCTCCCGGTCCATTGGGGCGACCAGGCCCTTGTGCACAGTGAATTTTTGCATTACTTTTTCTTCACGGATTCTTCGATCTTCTCGCCTGCCTTCTGCAGGTCCTGCCCGATACCGCGAACGGTGTTGCATCCGCCGAGCAGCACGGCAATTGCCAGCAACAGCATAAGAGGCAGTGTGCGCGGCATCACCCGGAACACCTGGTCAGGCGAATCTGCGGACATCAACGAAATGCCCGTGAATTGCCGCAGCCGCGGCCATGGCGGGGCTGACCAGGTGGGTCCTTCCGCCCGCGCCCTGGCGTCCTTCGAAGTTCCGGTTGCTGGTGGAGGCACACCGCTCACCCGGCTCCAGGCGGTCGGCATTCATGGCCAGGCACATCGAGCAGCCGGGTTCACGCCACTCAAACCCGGCGGCCATGAAAATCTGGTGCAGCCCTTCGCGTTCGGCCTGCTGTTTCACCAGCCCCGAACCGGGCACCACCATCGCCAGCTTGACGTTGGATGCCACCCGTTGCCCCAGCCTTCTCACCACTGCAGCCGCTTCGCGCAAGTCCTCGATCCGGCTGTTGGTACAGGAGCCAATGAACACCTTGTCAATGACGATGTCTTCCATGCGTTTTCCAGGCTCCAGGCCCATGTAGGTCAGGGCATGTTCCATGGCAGAGCGGCGGTTGGTATCCTTTTCCCGCTCCGGGTCCGGCACCCGGGCGTCGATGCCCAGCACCATCTCGGGTGAGGTTCCCCAGGTGACCTGCGGAACCATGCGTGATGCGTCCATGTCGACCACCGCGTCAAAATGCGCATCGGTGTCCGACTGCAGGGTGTGCCAGAACCGGACTGCCTGCTCCCATTGCACACCAACCGGTGACAACGCACGGCCCTGCACATAGTCGATGGTCTTCTGGTCCACGGCAATCAGGCCGGCGCGCGCCCCGGCCTCGATCGCCATGTTGCACACGGTCATGCGCCCCTCCATGCTCAGGGCGCGGATGGCGGCGCCAGCGAATTCGATGGTGTAGCCGGTCCCGCCAGCAGTACCGATCTTGCCGATGATCGCCAGCACGAGATCCTTGGCGACACAGCCGGCGGGCAACGTGCCCTCGACGCGCACCAGCATGTTGCGCGCCTTCTTCGCCAGCAGCGTCTGCGTTGCCAGCACGTGCTCGACTTCACTGGTGCCAATGCCGTGCGCGAGTGCCCCGAATGCACCGTGGGTGGAGGTGTGTGAATCGCCGCAGACAACGGTCATCCCTGGCAACGTAGCCCCCGTTTCCGGACCGATCACGTGCACAATGCCTTGCCGTTTGGACAGAAACGGAAAATACGCAGCCGACCCGTATTGCCGGATATTGGCGTCGAGCGTGGAAATCTGCTCGCGGCTGATGGTATCGGTGATGCCGTCGTAACCGAGTTCCCAACCGGTGGTTGGCGTGTTGTGGTCTGCGGTTGCCACAACGGAACTCACGCGCCAGACCTTGCGGTTGGCCTGGCGCAGGCCCTCATAGGCTTGTGGACTGGTGACCTCATGGACCAGATGGCGATCAATGTACAGAATCGCCGTTCCGTCATCTTCGCTGTGGACGACGTGGTCGTCCCAGATCTTGTCGTACAGGGTTCTGCTCACGGTGGCTGTTTGCTGCATGGGGAGATTTTAGGCCCTGTCAGGCAGTCCCGGCATCGCCCGCCCATGATGGCGGCTCAAGTGTCAGCGCTGCGTTATGGGTGTCACGTTGCGCGCGTCAGAGCCCGCATAGAGCTGGCGTGGTCGACCGATCTTGTATTCGGGGTCACCAATCATCTCGTTGAGTTGTGCGATCCAGCCGACGGTTCGGGCCAGCGCGAAGATCGCCGTGAACAGCGAAGTCGGAATACCAATCGCCCGCTGTACGATGCCCGAATAAAAGTCGACGTTCGGATACAACTTGCGCTGCACGAAATAGTCGTCCTCCAACGCAATTTTCTCCAGCGCCATGGCGAGCTTGAACAGGGGGTCGTTTTCCAGGCCAAGGGCGGTCAGCACCTCGCGGCAGGTTTCCTGCATCAGTTTGGCGCGCGGGTCGTAGTTCTTGTACACCCGGTGTCCGAAACCCATCAACTTGACGCCGGATGCCTTGTCTTTGACCTGGCCCATGAACTCACCCACTTTGCTCACGCCTCCCATCTTCTGGATGTCTTCCAGCATGTTGAGGCAGGCCTCGTTTGCGCCGCCGTGGGCCGGACCCCACAGGCAGGCGACGCCGGCTGCAATTGCCGCAAACGGGTTCGTTCCGGAACTGCCGCACAGCCGTACCGTCGAGGTGGAGGCATTCTGCTCATGGTCCGCGTGCAGGATGAAGATCCGGTCCAGCGCCCGTTCAATGACCGGGTTGACAACGTATTCTTCGCACGGTGTTGCAAACATCATGTGCAGAAAGTTGCCGGCGTAGCTCAGGTTGTTTTTCGGGTACATGTACGGCTGTCCGGCGCTGTACTTGAAGGCCATCGCCACGAGGGTCGGCATTTTTGCGATCAGGCGGATCGCGGAAATCTCCCGATGCTCGGGGTTGTTGATATCGGTACTGTCATGGTAGAAGGCTGACAGTGCGCCCACCAGTCCGGTCATGATGGCCATGGGATGCGCGTCACGGCGAAAGCCGCGCAGAAAGAACTGCATCTGCTCGTTCACCATGGTGTGGTTGGTCACACGTTTCGTGAAACTGGCCTTGGCTTCGACGTTTGGCAGATTGCCATACAGCAGCAGATGGCAGGTCTCCATGAAGTCACAATTGGTCGCCAACTGCTCGATCGGGTATCCGCGGTACAGCAACTCGCCCTTGTCTCCATCGATGTAGGTGATGCTTGACTGGCAAGACGCGGTGGAAAGGAAACCCGGGTCGAAGGTGAACATGCCGGTCTGGCCATACAACTAGCGGATATCGATCACGTCCGGACCGACACTGCCGGCATACAGTGGCAAGTCGATGCTTGGACTGCCGTCGGAAAAGGATAAGGTTGCCTTGTGGTCCATCGGTTTCATGTTTGCCCTTTCAGCGGTTTTTTCTCAGAAGTCCCAAAACTTCATGCACATCTGGACGGTTCAGGCCAGGATCGAGGTCGCCCGGCTGCTTTCGCCCCAGGTGCAGATCGAGCAGGTCGTTATCGCCCAGTGCCATGAGTGCACCCAGTGCATCGGCCTGTACCACGGTCATGCTGCCACCGTGCGTTTTCAGGAATCGTTCCAGAAACAGATCGTTCTCCAGCATACCGCGCCGACAGCGCCAGACCAGGCGACTCAAGCCCCGGGAGTCCAGCAACTGGTCGGAGGGGTTGATCGTCATGCCATGGTCCGCGCTGCTGGTCAAACCGCCCGGTAGACCATCATCTCCTTGATCTTGCCGATGGCCCGTGTCGGATTGAGACCTTTGGGGCAGACGTCAACGCAGTTCATGATGGTGTGGCACCTGAACAGGCGATAAGGGTCTTCCAGGTTGTCGAGGCGTTCGGCCGTGGCCTCGTCCCGGCTGTCGGCGATAAAACGGTAGGCCTGCAGCAGCCCTGCGGGGCCAACAAACTTGTCCGGATTCCACCAGAAACTCGGGCAGCTGGCTGAACAACTCGCGCACAGAATGCATTCGTACAGGCCATTGAGCTCTTCGCGCTCCTGCGGGCTCTGCAGGCGTTCCTTCTCCGGCGGAACGGTGTCGTTGACAAGATAGGGTTTGATCGAGTTGTACTGCTTGAAAAACTGCGTCATATCCACAATCAGGTCACGGATCACCGGCAAGCCGGGCAGCGGCTTGAGGGTAATGGTGGCAGGCAGGGTCTGCATGTTGGTCAGGCAGGCCAGACCGTTCTTGCCATTGATGTTCATGGCATCCGACCCACAAACTCCCTCGCGGCAGGAGCGGCGAAACGAGATCGTCGGGTCGATCGCCTTAAGCTTCATCAATACGTCGAGCAGCATGCGCTCGCTGCCGTCGAGGCTTACCTGCAGCGTCTGCATGGTCGGCTTGGCATCATGATCGGGGTCGTAGCGGTAGATGTGAAAGGTACGCTGGTCCATGGCTGCTCCAATGCGGTCTGTCATTCGGGTTTCAGGCGATGCCGGGCTGACCGCATCAGAAAGTCCGCACCTTCAAGGGAACGGAGTCGACGGTGAGCGGCTTCATTTGCACCGCCTTGTAGCTCAGGCGATTGCCGGCGCTGTACCACAGGCTGTGTTTATGCCAGTCCACATCGTTGCGTCCATTCGGGTGTTCCGGCGTGTCACCATAGTCGTGTACCGAATGTGCGCCACGGCTCTCCTTGCGCGCCGCCGCCGACACAATGGTCGCCTGCGCCGACTCGATCAGATTCTCCACTTCCAGCGCCTCTATGCGGGCGGTATTGAATATTTTGGACTTGTCGGCGAGGTGGATGTGGTCCACCCGCTCCCGAATGCCCGCAATGGCGCGCACACCCTCGTCCAACATCGCCTGGGTCCGAAACACGCTGGCATGTTTTTGCATGGTATTGCGGATGTCGTTCGCAACATCCTGCGCATACTCGCCCTTGGCTGAGCCGTCCAGCCGGGCCAGGCGCTCCTGCGTGCGTTGCGCCGCGTCAGCTGGCAGTGGCTTGTGAGTCGCGTCGCGGGAGTTGGAGTCGACAATATGGTTTCCTGCGGCACGTCCGAATACCAGCAGATCCAGCAGGGAGTTCGTGCCGAGCCGGTTTGCGCCATGCACGCTGACACAGGAGCACTCGCCCACCGCATACAGGCCTGGTACCGGCGTGTTGTCATTGCCGTTGTGTTGTGCCACAACCTGACCGTGGATATTGGTAGGAATTCCGCCCATCTGGTAGTGGATCGTCGGCACCACGGGAATCGCCTCCCGGGTGACATCGACATTGGCGAAATTGATTCCGATCTCATGGACCGATGGCAAGCGCTTCATGATGGTCTCGGCGCCCAGGTGGTCCAGCTTGAGCAGCACGTAGTCCTTGTTCGGTCCGCAACCACGGCCTTCCTTGATCTCCCGGTCCATGCAGCGAGAGATGAAGTCGCGCGGAGCCAGGTCTTTCAGGGTCGGCGCGTAGCGTTCCATGAACCGCTCGCCCGTATTGTTGATCAGGATGGCACCTTCACCGCGACAACCTTCAGTCAGCAACACGCCGGCACCCGCCACCCCGGTCGGGTGGAATTGCCAGAACTCCATGTCTTCCAAAGCCAATCCGGCGCGTGCTGCCATGCCCAAGCCGTCGCCAGTGTTGATAAAGGCGTTGGTGGAGGCGGCGAAAATGCGGCCGGCACCGCCGGTTGCCAATAAAGTGGTCTTGGCCTGCAGTATGTGTAGTTCCCCGGTCTCCATTTCGAGCGCCGTCACGCCCAGCACACTGCCATCGGCATCACGTATCAGGTCGAGCGCCATCCACTCGACGAAAAACGTAGTACGCGCCTTGACATTTTGCTGGTACAGCGTGTGCAGCATGGCGTGTCCGGTACGGTCCGCCGCCGCACATGCGCGCTCAACAGCCTTCTCGCCGTAGTTGGCGGTGTGGCCGCCAAATGGACGCTGGTAGATGGTTCCATCCGGATTGCGGTCAAACGGCATACCCATGTGTTCCAGGTCGTACACAACCTTGGGTGCCTCACGG
>JANLVB010000486.1:0-1827 GCA_031363785.1 Betaproteobacteria bacterium | reverse complement strand
AGGTGTGGTTCCAGGGCAGCCAGTCGACCAGCACGGGAGGCTCTTCGGCCAGCACCGGCATCGACTGGCGCATCTGCTGCTGATTGGCACACCACATGCGGTGGGTGTTGACCACAGCCTTGGGCATTTTGGTCGAGCCCGAGGTGAACAGGAACTTGGCGATCGTGTCCGGGCCGGTTGCCTGCATGGCAGCGTCCACCCCGGGTGTAGGCGAAGTAGCAAGCAGTGACGACAGCGAAGTCGTTGGGCGATCTTCCAGCGAGCCCTCATGCAGCACCACTTCCACGTCGGCGCCGACGGCCGCCTGGATCGCCTTGCCGTAGCGGGCCGCATCGCTGGCAAACACCAGGCCGGGGGTCAGTGTCTGGAGAATGTGGTGCAGCTTGTCGTAGTTCTGGCTGACCAGACAATAGGCCGGCGAGGCCGGACAGTAGGGAATGCCCGCATACAGGCAACCCAGCGCAAGCTGCGCATGCTCCAGACCGTTTTCGCTGAGGATCACCACCGGGCGGTCGGCGCTCAGTCCCCGGTCCAGCAGCGCCTGCCCCAAGGCGCGGGCGCTGGCCAGCGCCTGGCCGTAGGTCAAATGCTGCCACTCGCCCGTGCTGCCATCAGCGTTGCGGACCCGCCGTGCCAGAAAGCTGCGATTGGGGGTCGTCCTGGCCCAGAGCAGAAAGCGGTCCGTGATGCGCGCCGCATATTCACTCAATGGCTGGTCGGCCTTGACATAGTGAATCCCGCTGTCGCCTTCGCGCACGACGATGCGCGTCACGCCAAAAGTCAAAGGGCGGTACCTGGGAACGGAGGTGGGGTTGGTCTCGCTCATGTTGTTCTGTCGGGGCGCTGGGGGGTCAGCCCGTGCTGACCTTGTTGGCCTTGCCATCGAGGAACGCCCTGACCCGGATTTTGGCTTCGGGCGCGCTCTGGGCGATGGCGGCCATCAGGGACTCGGTGAAGAAACCCTGGTCGGCCGGCTGCTCGGCAATCCTGGGCAGCGCGTGCATCAGCGCGTAGTTCGTCAAGGGGGTGTTTTGCGCCACACGCACGGCGAGTTCCACGGCCTTGTCAAAGGCCTGACCCTCCGGTACCAGGTACTGCGCAAAGCCTGCGCGTTCACCGTCTTGCGCGTTGTAGACGCGGCCGGTCAGCATCATGTCGGTCATGCGCGCGACGCCGACCAGTTTGGGAATGCGCACCGAGCCGCCGCCGCCGACAAATATGCCGCGCGAACCTTCCGGCAGCGCATAAAAGGTGGATGCGTCGGCGACCCGGATATGACAGGCGCTGGCCAGTTCCAGACCGCCACCCACCACGGCACCGTGCAGCGCGGCAATCACCGGAACCGGGCCGAACTGCACCCGCTCTAGCGCAGCGTGCCACATGCGTGAATGGTGCAGGCCCTGGCCCGCGTCGCGCTCCTGCAGTTCGCCGAGGTCCAGGCCGGCGCAGAAGTGCGCGCCTTCGCCATGAATCACGGCGGCACGGACGGTGGCAGGCAGGTTTTCGAAGATGTCGCGCAGCGCCAGAATCAGGCCATCATTGAGCGCATTGCGTTTCGCGGGGCGGCTCAGGCGCACCACCGCGATCTCCTGCTGGTCGCCGCGAAACTCAAGCTGGATGTCGGTGGAAGATGTTTTGGAGCTCATGTCAAGCGGTCAATTGAGGAATCTAGGTTCGAGGGTACTCTACTTAATCCGCGCGCCAGGCTGAATCCAGCGAGATTTCACCCACGACGCGCGACACACACACGCAGATGCGCTGGCACGCAGCCTTTTCATGGGCACTCAGGAAGACATCGCGGTGATCCACTTCGCCTTCCAGCGCCAG
>JANLVB010000466.1:0-29925 GCA_031363785.1 Betaproteobacteria bacterium | reverse complement strand
TTTTGCTGCACATGGCTGCCCAGCACCGCGCGCAGTGCCTTGTGCATCAGGTGCGTGGCCGAGTGGTTGCGCACCGTGGCGGCGCGCAGAGCAGCATCGACATGCGCTGTGACAGCGTCGCCGACCGCCAGCGCACCCTTGGCCAGAACGCCGTGGTGGCCAAACACGTCGGACTTGATCTTCTGCGTGTCCGCCACCTCGAACATGGCGCTGCCGGAAAACAGTGCGCCCCGGTCGCCCACCTGGCCACCGCTCTCGGAATAGAACGGTGTGTTGTCCAGCACCACCACGGCGGTCTGCCCGGCGGCGATGGAGGGAACCGGCGTGCCTTCCACATACAGCGCCAGCACCGTGGCCTGTTGGGTCAGGCTTTCAAAACCGACGAAGGTGTTGCCCGCTCCGGTGTAGTCGAGCGCCTTGTCCATCTTGAATTTGCCTGCGGCGCGGGCCTGTGCCTTCTGCTTGTCCATGGCGGCATGAAAACCCGCTTCATCCACCGACAGGCCACGCTCACGGCACACATCGGCCGACAGGTCGAGGGGGAAACCATAGGTGTCGTGCAGCTTGAAGGCCACATCGCCCGGCAGGCTCGTCACATCGCCAGCCAAAGCTGCATCCAGTATCTCCATGCCAACCGCGAGCGTCTCGAAGAAACGTTCTTCCTCGGCCTTCAACACGTCGGTGATGCGCTGCTGCTGTGCCGCCAGGTTCGGATAGGCCGCACCCATCAACAGCACCAGGTCGGCCACCAGCTTGTGGAAAAACGGCGTCTTCTGACCGAGCTTGTAGCCATGGCGGATGGCGCGGCGCACGATGCGACGCTGCACATAGCCACGGCCTTCATTGGAAGGAATGACGCCGTCACTCACCAGGAAGGCGGTGGCGCGGATATGGTCGGCAATCACCTTCAGTGAATTGTTGGCCAGATCGGCGCAGCCGGTCTCGCGCGCAGCGGCACGGATCAGCGCGTCGAAGATGTCGATCTGGTAGTTGCTGTGCTGGTGCTGCAGGATGGCGGCAAGGCGCTCCAGGCCCATACCGGTGTCCACGCAGGGCGCGGGCAGTTTGACCAAGCTGCCATCAGAGTGCATGTCGAACTGCATGAAGACGTGGTTCCAGATCTCGATATAACGGTCACCGTCTTCACCCGGGCTGCCAGGGGGGCCACCGGGAATGTGGTCGCCATGGTCGTAGAAGATCTCGCTGCACGGGCCACAGGGCCCCGTGTCGGCCATCATCCAGAAATTGTCCGACGCGTATTTTTTGCCCTTGTTGTCGCCAATGCGAATCACGCGCTCTGGGGGCAGGCCGATCTCTTTGGTCCAGATGTCATAAGCTTCCTGGTCGTCGATATAGACCGTGGCCAGCAGCCGGTCAGCGGGCAACTGGTAGACCTGTGTCAGCAGCTCCCAGCCCCAATGGAGCGACTCGCGTTTGAAGTAGTCGCCAAAGCTCCAGTTGCCCAGCATCTCGAAAAACGTGTGGTGGCGCGCGGTGTAGCCGACGTTCTCCAGGTCGTTGTGTTTGCCACCGGCGCGCAGGCAGGCCTGCACCGAAGCGGCACGGACGTAGGAGCGTTTGTCGCTGCCCAGAAACACGTCCTTGAACTGCACCATGCCCGAGTTGGTGAACATCAGCGTCGGGTCGTTGCCCGGCACCAGCGGGCTCGACGCCACCACCGTATGGCCTTTGGAGGCGAAAAAATCGAGAAAGGTCTTGCGGATATCGGCAACGGTGGCAGGTACAGTATTCATGGGAAACCAGGTCAAATGTGGGGTGCGGGCATAGGCCGCGCAGAGCAGGCGCCAGTGCGCTGCCGCAGTGGGTCAGCGCCTGCTGGAACCCGGTCGATTTTAACAGTGCGCCCCGTGGCACCTGGTACACCCACCAGGCCGGATCGGGCTACATCTGCCTGGGCGACATCCTGAAGTATGCCGTGTTGTGTAACGCAGCCGAATGACTGCAATGCGTCCCTGGCAGCAGAGATTCTCCTTTTGCTGTGCGGCGGTGCGCAGGCGTGTATGCGCTGCCAGCGCGGCATGTTCGCCATCACACAGACCGGCCCTCTGTGCCAACATACACTGGCGGTTTTCCCTGAGGCCAAACCCACCGACAACCCGCGCCATGATCACACGCACCCCGGGCCAACTTTTTCTCGGCCTGCTGGGCTGGCTGGCCCTGTGCGCTGCGGCCGCCGCCCTCGGCGGCATGGCTTCCCGCACTGCGGGCGGCTTCTACCAGCAACTGGCGCGCCCGGGCTGGGCGCCACCGGGGTGGCTGTTCGGGCCGGCATGGACGCTGCTGTACACGATGATGGCAGTAGCAGCCTGGCTGGTCTGGCGTGTACGCGGGTTTGTCGGCGCGCGCGGCGCGTTGTCGCTCTTCCTCACGCAACTGGCCGTCAACGCGTTATGGACATGGCTGTTCTTTGTGTGGCAACTCGGTGCGGTGGCTTTTGCCGAGATCGTGTTGCTCTGGCTGCTGATACTGGCCACCCTGTTGACCTTCTGGCGCGTGCGCCCGCTTGCCGGCGCTCTGCTGCTACCCTACCTGGCGTGGGTGACGTTTGCCGCGGCGTTGAACCTTGCGGTCTGGAAGCTGAACCCGGCAGTGCTGGGCTAACGCCAACCGACCCGACTGTCATCGGCCAGGATCCGAAGGCTCAAGCCGTCAGCCCAGGCTGCATAACCGTCAGAACTGGGATGGATTCCGTCCAGCGCCATGGTCGTCGCCTGCGGATGCCAGTGCATGATGCGCCCCGCCTGGTGCAACAACAGTCCGGCCAGGCTCTGGTTCATCTGTTTGGCCCAGTGGCCCATGAACCAGCGCAGCGGTTGTGGCAACGCAAGGCAGGCATGCATGGGCGGCACCGCACGTGCCTGGCCTGTAACCACAACAGCGGCCACAGCAGCGGCAGGCGCTGCCAATGGCGATGACGCTGGCCGTAGTAGGTGGCCATCAGCGCATCCGGCATGTGCTCGGGCGTCGCCCGGCTGCGTGTCAAAGGTGCCATCACCGTGTGACTGCCGCGTTGCAGCGAGCGGAGAGTCAACGAATCGAAAAGCATGGAATGCACTTCTGGAAAAATGCCGAACTGCAGGGCCGCACAAAAAGTGGGCAGCGGGTAAGGCCTGCGGGCACCGGAAAACCCAGTTTGCGCGCCAGTGCATTCCAGTTCTGTTCGCCAACGCACGGAGTGGTGATGCAGCACTGACTACGATGACAGCGGCTATCCAACTTCCCTCTGTCCTCGCCCGATGCAATGGCGCGCCGTGGATGCAGGCCAAAGAAACGTCTGAACAACGAGGTTATCAATGAAAACAAGCACCCAGGCCAGCGCCGATCTGGCCCATGTGGCGACGCTGATAGACGGCATTCCGATCGCCATGCTGACCACCACCGAGGATGACGGTGCACTGACCAGCCGCCCGATGGCCGTACTGGAAATGGACGAACAGGGCGCGCTCTGGTTCTTCACCGATTCGCGGTCATCAAAGGTCGAGCAGCTGCGTACTGCCAGCCTCAGCTTTGCTGACATGGCGCATGCCACGTACGTCTCACTGTCGGGCCACGGCGAGATCGACCATGATCGCGCACGGATACAGCGCCTGTGGACGAATTTCGCCAAACCGTGGTTCCCGGACGGGCCGGAGTCGCCCAACCTCGCCCGGCTCAAATTTGTCCCGGACGCGGCCGACTACTGGGACGGGCCGAACAGCAAGATGGTGCGCCTGTTCGGCATGTTTGCGTCCGTGGTGGCGGGCAAGCCGGTCGGGCTGGGTGAACACGGCTCCCACACCGGCTTGTCTGACCCGGCAGCGGCGCTCAAGACGGCTTGATCTGCAGCACCGCGCCGCCAGCACCCTGGGGCGGCTGCGCTTTCACCATGCTGCCGGCAGCTACACCACCCAGCGCACCGGCAACAGCACCGACTGTGGTGCCTACCACCACCCCCACCGGTCCGGCCAGGATGACGCCAACGGCAGCACCCGTGGCCACACCGGCCACCATGCCGCCACCCGTCAATACCGACGCGGCCTCCCGCTCCTGCTCCTGGGGCTCGAGCAGAAACTGTGCTGCCGCGTCAGGGTCCTGTGACGGCACGCCGTGGCCGGGGCGGGCCTGCAGGGCCAGATCTTCGTCGGCTGGCGTCGTGCCGCCAGACGGCTGCGTGGCAAGTGGATTCATGCGCTTCTCCTGAATGTGTTGACCATGGCACGGACGCAAGACCCGGCCGCAAGATTGCTGAGTGACCCAATGACGGCGACAGGTCGGTTTGCACGCGCCAGACGGTGCCGAGGGTCACTGGTAACCGACACCCATCACATAGTTGCGCAACAAAGCCTCCTCCTGGTTGCCTGCTGCCAGCAAGGCGCGCAGACCGTCGCGCGCATTGACGACGCCGGTGGGTTTGTTGTCGGCGTCGACCACCGGCACGTGGATCAGGCCCCGCTCGTGCATCATCGCCAGGACATCGGACAAACCATCCTCGGCCCTGCATGCCGTGTAATCACGTGTCATGACTTCGCCAGCGTGGGTCGTGAAGAAACCGGCCTGGCCAGCCCCAAGTTCCCGCACCAGAATGGTCTCGGTGATCACACCCATCATGGCACCGGACTGATTGACCACCACCCCCATACTGATCTGCGCTGACGACAGCAGGTGCGCCACCTCGACCACCAGGGCATCGGCGCCGACCATCAGCAGCCGCGACCGGGCAACGGCGTCGATGGCGCTGACCAGTGCCGGGGACAGGGCACTGATCTCGGCCACGACGACATGAGGCGGCTCAACCTCGATGGCCGCCTCCGGGTCCCCGGCAGCTTCAGTTCCGTCCGCGGACAGGGAAGGCCGCTGGTTCAATGAGAGCCTGTGGATTGCTTGACACGCTCGCGCGCATCTTTCACCAGTTCCTTGGCGTCGCCCAGCACTTTTTGGGCTGTGCCAGCAACCTGCTTTTGCACGCCCTTGGCCTGTTGACTCGGGTTGCCCACCAGTTTGCCTGCGGCCTCCTGCACCTGTCCGGCTGCGTTCTTGATGGTTCCTTTGGCTTGGTCTTTGTTCATGTCTGACGTCCTCGAAAGTTGGTGAAATGGGCTGAAACCTACGTGCGCCGTTGCATGGCCCACGCAGCAAGAATAGGTTGCCAGAGCACATTGATCTGTGCGACAGCACACACACCACTGCGCCCGCAGCCGCCAAAGGCCGACGTGGTCGCGCGCGTCAGGGCGACGGCACGATCACCACGGTGCCGCCGGTGTTGCCGGTCGCCCCGGTACGGCCAGTGGCGCCAGTGTCACCAGTGGCACCGGTATAACCGGTAGCACCCGTGCTGCCAGTGGCTCCCGTGTAGCCAGTGGAACCGGTGGACCCGGTACTGCCCTTCGCGCCGGTATATCCGGTAGCCCCGGTGGCCCCGGTGTCACCGGTTGCGCCCTGCGGACCCGCCGGACCGCTGGGGAAAGAAATGCAACCACCCAAGGCCAGCGTTGCCGCCGCCACCACCAACAGGTTTGAGATTTTCATGATGTATTCATTGAATTGAACTGACGATTGCTGCACACCAACCGGCGCGCAGTGGTTCAGCATAGGCAGGCTGGCACAGCCTGTCAGTGCGATGGCGCGCATAGAGACAACTCCAGCGCAGCATCCAGTGTTTCAAGAAACTCGCTGACCCGGATCGGTTTGGTCAGGTAGCGAAAGAAGCCTGCGGCCAGACCGCGCTCGATATCGCGCATGATCGCGTTCGCACTCACCGCCACTACCGGGATGTGCGCGGTCGCCGGGTTTGCGCGCAGCAACTGCATCGCCTCCAAACCTCCCATGCCCGGCAGGTTGATGTCCATCAGCACTACATCGGGCCGCACGCTGAGCGCCATCTGCACGCCAAGCGCACCGCTACTGGCGCTAAGCAACCGCAACCCAGGCCGACGCGCAATGGTCTGCTCCACCAGCTGCAGGTTGGCCGGGTTGTCTTCGACGTACAACACGGTGCGCAGCGGAGTCAGGGCGGGCACCTCCAGCGCTGCCACCATCGTGGTCTCAGCTTGTTCCGGTATCGCAAATGGCGTCAGTGCCCGCGGCAAGTCAATCCAGAAACCATTGCCCTGGCCCACGGTACTGTAGACGCCGACGGTTCCGCCCATCAGTTCCACCAGCCGCATGGTGACCAGCAAACCGAAGTCCGCGCCTGGCCCGGCGACCGCCAGCGTCGCGGCTGCGTCGGCTGGCCAGCGAGGGGGCCCCGACTGATCGGGCGAGAAACCACCGGAACTATCGGACACCGTCAAGCGCAGCTTGTCGCGCTTGGGGGATCTATCGTCAGCACCACCGCCGCACCCCGGGCGCTGCGCTCGACGGCGTTGGTCAGCAGGCGCAGCACAACCTGCCTCAAGCGGCTCTGGTCAGCGGACACATGGATGGCGCTATCCACCTTGCCCAGCACGACCTGCACACCCCCCAGCTGGGCCAGCGGCGCAATGCGCGATTCGCAGTCATGCACCACATCGGCCAGCGACACCGGCTCGATCAACCACGACAGGCAGCCGGACTCCACCCGGGCCAGATCCAGCACCTCGTCGATCAGTGCCATCTGCGACCATCCGGCGCCCACAAACTGCGCGATGTTGTCAGCCTGCGTGGCGCTCGGCGCGAGGGCGTCGGACGCCAGCAGTTGCGCAGAGCCCAGCATGGTGTTGAGCGGGTTGCGCAACTCCTGGCACATCGCAGCGACGTAATCGTACTGAGCCACTGCCGCGCGCTCGGACGCCAGCCGTTCGTGCCAACGCTGGGTTTCGTTGTGCACCAGCGTAGCGGCGCGCAACTGCCCTTCAACCCGCTTGCGTGCCGAGTTGTCGCTGGCGATCAACAAAAAGCCGATGATCGACTGCTGCGCGTCGCGCAGCGCGCTGACCGACACCATGGCCGAGCAGCGGCTGCCATCCTGGCGGATACAGGTCTGCTCGTACGAATCTTCCTCACCAAGGCGGGCCTTGTAGGCCAGGGCATCGAAGCCTGGTGCGACGGTGTCGCCGCACTCCTGTCCCAACACCACAGCGCGGGCCATCACTTCCAGCGGTTCGGAGAAGTGTGTTGGTGTCAGCAGGTTGACCATATCCGCTGCCCGGTAGCCGAGAAGCCTCTCTGCTCCGACATTGAACACCTGGATCACGCCTTTGTCATCGGTGGCGATGATGGCCACGCTGGTGCTGTCCAAAATCGCCTGCTGCAGCAGACCAGCCGGCGCAGAGTCGGTTTTCATGGCCCGATTCTGCTGTGCATTCCCCTCATGCTCTGTGCGTTGCCGCACATAGGCGGGCAGAGCCGTGCCAATGTACGCGAGCGCACAGACGGTCAAGGCGCAGGGCCGGATGATTGCGCAACAGACCAACCAAGGACGCACATGAGCCCCGCAAAAACTGCTGCGACCGCGCTGCTTTCCTGCTTGCTGACGGCATTCACGCCAGCCATCGCGCAGGTCACCTTCAACATCACGGTAGGTCCACCGCCGCCCCAGTACGAAGTGGTGCCGGTGATGCCGGTCGGTTATGTGTGGGCACCGGGTTATTGGGCCTGGCATGGTGACCGCCATATCTGGATCGGTGGCCGCAGCATGGTGCAACGCGTCGGTTACCGCTGGGAACCGGATGTCTGGGAACAGCGCGACAACCGCTATTACCGTCATCCCGGCTTTTGGCAAAGCAATTCTTCCTACCATGTGGTGGAAGGAAAAAAGCCCAAACCACCAAAACACTGGAAGAAGGAAGGTAAGGAACATGGCAACAAGGGCCGGCCCGGCAAGGGCAAAAAATACGACGACTGAGGTTTTCATGAAACACCTGAGCCAACAGCCAAGCACGGGTTATGCCGACTACATACATGCCAGTGACCACCAATGCCCCCTGTGCGCCGCCTACCTGCTGCGCACCCCCAGGCGGCCGGTAGACCGGTTATGGAGCATCTTCAAACCGGTGTTGCGTTACCGCTGCCAGCGCTTCGCCTGCCAATGGCATGGCAACCTGGCGCAACGCAGCGTCGGCGATGTCGCGCCAGGCGGCAGTGGGCCTGCCAAACGCACAGTTCGCGCGGCCCGCAACAAGGAAGTGCCGATGGCGTTCATCGCCCATATCGCGCTTGCGGTAAGTGGAGGCCTGCTGGTCATTCTGGTTGGCAACAGTGATCCTACGGTGGTGCGCGAGGTCGTCTGGACGGCCCTGGGCCCAGTAGGCGGATCAGACCGCGGTGTTGCGCAGGGCCACCCGCCGGTGTCGCAACGAATGCGCACCGAGGCCGGGCCAGGCATCACCGACACTACGGTTCGCGACGCCGCAAGAAACTGACCGCCGGCTACGGCGGGCGCCAGACAAGGGAAACCCCCCTCGCCCGGCGTTGGTGCGATTGCGGCCAACGCCGGGCCGCCGCGAGGTGTTATCAAGGCTTCTTGGTGACCTCGTGTCCGATCACGCCACCCACGGCCGCGCCAGCACCGGTGCACAACACCCCGCCGCACAACACATTGCCCACCACCCCGCCGATGACGGCTCCGGTGGCGGTCCCTTTTTCCTGCTGTGTCATGCCAGCGCAGCCGCCCAGCGCCAGCAGGCTGACAAGCAGCACGGCAGCCAGCGCGGTGCGCGGTTTGTTGGTTTGGTTCATGGTGATTTCTCCAGTTGAAGTTGAACGACATTGGCTTGGCGCGTATTTCACGCGCGTCAGCGGCCAGCAGCCAGTGTTGTTCCGGCAACGTCGCAGGTCTGTGCGTCCGCGTACACACCGCGCCCTAGCGTTGCATTCGCAGACACTTTGGCGCTATGTGCGTTGCCGGACAGACTGCGTGTGCAAAGGCGCGCACGATCACCTCACTGCGTTCTTCATACGACAGCGACCGGATCACAGTGCCCCGCTGTGTGTTTCGGGTCCAACCAACCGACTGCCATGCCACAACAAGAATATTTTGCGAGGCAGATCACCATGGCACCATGCCATCACGCTGCGACAGACTGCACATCGAACGACGGCGCCAGGCCATGAAGCCGACCACCAAATGGCTGGCGTGGTGTTTTGCCCTGGTCGCGCTGGCCGTTTTTGGCTCAATCGCGGCATTTCAATCGCTCAGCCGACTGGAGGGCGCGGTGGCCGAGCGTCGCCACACATACGCCTTGATCGGCATGGCCGACGGTCTGCTGGCATCGATCATCGACGCCGAAACCGGGGAACGGGGCTATTTGCTGACCGGCAACGAAATGTTCCTGCAATCCTACCGCACCAGCGTCAGCACCATCAACAGCCAGTTGCAGGCCCTGCAAACGCAGACGCGAATTCCGGCAGCACAACAATCACTCGCCGCCGTCTCACCCCTGATCAGCGCAAAACTTGCGCACATGGCAAAAGTCATTGCGCTGCGCGGTGAGCAGCAGGTGACCGCGTCAGTCGCCGCATCGGCACAGGCCGAGGACCTGCGCCTGATGGACCCGATTCGCTTGCACATGCTCGAGTTTGACAAGCGCGAAGCCGACCTGCAATCGTCGCTGCGCCAAATGTATGCGGTATTGGTGGCGGTCAGCCTGTTCAGTGTGGCCTTGACCGCGGCTTCGATCGTGCTGATCGGGCGGCAGTCGCGCCAACATGCGAAAAGCCTTGTGCATGACGAGACGCGCCACCTGTTGTCGCAGTTGCAGGACAGCAACCTGGCTCAGGAACAGGCCAATCGAGCTCTGCAGGTGCGCGAGGAAATGCTCTCAGTCACCCTTAATTCCATCGGTGACGCGGTGATCGCCACCGACGCTGCTGCACGCGTGACCAGCTTGAATCCGGTGGCCGAGAGGCTCACCGGGTGGACCCAGGCGCAGGCCAGCGGGCGGTTGGTTGACGAAGTGTTTCACATCGTCAACAAGGAAACCCGGGGCAGCGCCGTGATCCCGGTTGCAGCGGCGCTGGAAAGTGGGGCCGTACAGGGCCTGGCCAACCATACCGTGCTGATCGCGCGCGACGGCAGCGAGTGCGACATCGCCGACAGTTGCGCACCTATTCGCGGCCGTACACAGGCCGTGGTGGGCGCCGTGCTGGTATTCAGGGATGTATCGAAGGAATACGCCGTACAACAGGCACTGCGCGATGGTGCAGCCCTGGTGCAGACGATCCTGAGCACGGTGGTGGACGGCATCATCACCCTGCACGCCGCAGGCGTGCCGGATCGAGACCGTGAACCCGGCGGCCGAGCGCATGTTCGGTTACACAGGCGACGAGTTGCGCGGCCAGAATTTCAGCCTGCTGGTGCCCGAGCTGGATCAGGACCAGCGCAGCGGCTCGCTCGAGTACTACAGCGCCAGCGATGAAGCCCGCGCCAGTGGCCTGGGCCGCGAGGTTCTGGGACGGCGCAAGAACGGCAGCAGCTTCCCGCTGGAGATTGCCGTGAGCGACATGTGGCTGGCCGGCGAGCGCCACTTCACTGGCATCCTGCGAGACATCACGGCCCGGCGCGAGGTCGAAGAGGCCATGCTCAAGGCCGGCGCATTGCAAAGCGCCATTTTCAACAGTGCCAATTTTTCCAGCATCGCCACCGACGCCCGGGGTGTGATACAGATTTTCAACGTCGGCGCCGAGCGCATGCTGGGGTACGCGGCACCCGAAGTGATGAACAAGATCACACCGGCCGACATTTCCGATCCGCAGGAAGTGATAACCCGGGCCCAGGCACTGACCGACGAACTCGGCACCCCCATCACCCCCGGCTTCGAAGCCCTGGTGTTCAAGGCCTCACGCGGCATCGAGGACATCTACGAGCTGACCTACATCCGAAAGGACGGCAGCCGCTTTCCGGCTGTGGTGTCGGTTACCGCCCTGCGCGACGCCCAGAACGCCATCATCGGTTACCTGCTGATCGGCACCGACAACACGGCGCGCCAATTGGTCGAGGAAGAACACAAGAAGCTCGACCAGCGCCTGCGCGACCAGCAGTTCTACACCCGCTCGCTGATCGAATCGAATATCGATGCGCTGATGACCACCGACCCGGCTGGCATCATTTCGGACGTGAACCGCCAGATGGAGGCGCTGACCGGCTGCACGCGTGATGAACTGATAGGTGCGCCGTTCAAGAACTACTTCACCGACCCGCTGCGCGCCGAGGCTGGCATCAAACAGGTGTTGAAAGAAAACAAGGTCGCCAACTACGAGCTCACGGCACGCTCGCGCGACGGCCGCGAAACCGTGGTGTCGTACAACGCCACCACGTTCTACGACCGCGACCGTGCCTTGCAGGGGGTATTTGTCGCCGCGCGTGACATCACCGAACGCAAACTGCTTGACGAAGCGCTGCAGCAGAACAACATCGAACTCGAAGGCGCCAAGTCAGCCGCCGAAAATGCCAACCAGGCGAAATCCGACTTCCTCTCCAGCATGAGCCACGAGCTGCGCACGCCGCTCAACGCCATCCTCGGTTTTGCGCAACTGATTGAATCTGGCGTGCCCGAGCCCACCGTGCCGCAAAAACGCAGCCTGGACCAGATTCTGCAGGCCGGCTGGTACCTGCTGGAGCTGATCAACGAGATACTGGACCTGGCGCTGATCGAGTCCGGCAAGTTGTCGCTGTCGCTGGAGCCGGTGCCACTGGCGGAGATCATGCTCGAATGCCAGACCATGGTCGGGCCGCAAGCACACAAGCGCGGCATCCAGGTGGTCTTCCCCGTCTTCGAGGATGCGTGTTTTGTCAATGCTGATCGGACACGGGTCAAGCAGGTGCTGATCAACCTGTTGTCCAACGCCATCAAATACAACCGCGACGCTGGCCGTGTCCTGGTGCAATACAGCAAACCCAGCCCGGCACGCCTGCGTATCAGCGTGCAAGACACCGGAGTCGGTCTGAGCGCAGAGCAACTGGCCCAGTTGTTCCAGCCCTTCAACCGGCTGGGACAGGGGGCCACCGGCGAAGAGGGCACCGGAATCGGCCTGGTGGTGTGCAAGCGGCTGGTCGAGATGATGCATGGCGCCATCGGCGTGGACAGCGAACGCGGGCGCGGCAGCGACTTCTGGTTTCAACTCGACACTGCCGCAGCGCCAACTGTGTCAATCGCACCCGGTGGGACACTGCCCGCTGCGGTGGCGGCGCCGTCCGCTCACACACGGCAACACACGCTGCTGTATGTGGAAGACAACCCGGCCAACCTGCTGCTGGTCGAAGACCTGGTGGCACGCCGCCCGGACATCCGCTTCCTGAGCGCCCGCGACGGGCGCAGCGGCGTCGAACTGGCCCTCAGCGCCCTGCCAGACGTGATCCTGATGGATATCAACCTGCCCGGCATCAGCGGCGTGCAGGCGCTGCAACTGCTGGCCAACACCAGCACCACCCGTGCCATCCCCGTGATTGCGTTGAGCGCCAACGCGATGCCAGCCGACATCGTCAAAGGCCTTGAGGCCGGGTTCTTTCGTTACCTCACGAAGCCGATCCGGGTCGCTGAATTCATGACCACACTGGATGAAGCCCTGCAGCTTGCACACACCAGATCCACTTTTGCCATACAGGGAGACAACAAATGATGATCAACCCATCCGACATCGCCAATTCACGCCTGCTGGCAGTCGACGACCAGGAAGCCAATGTGCAGTTGCTCGCGCAGCTGCTGCAGGACGCAGGTTACCGGCATGTCACCACGACCCGATCACCGCAGGAGGTGTGCGCACTGCATCTGCAACACGACTACGACCTGATCCTGCTGGACCTGAACATGCCGCAGATGGACGGCTTTGCAGTTATGTCGGGCCTGTTGGCCGGGGGCACTGAGGCTTATCTGCCGGTGATCGTGCTCACCGCAGAGCCAGCCCACAAGCTGCGCGCCTTGCAAGCTGGCGCAAGGGATTTCATCAGCAAGCCATTCGACCTGCTGGAAGTCAAAACGCGCATCCGCAACATGCTCGAAATCCGGTTGCTGTACCGGCGGCTCGCCGAGCACAACCGGTCTTTTGAGGAGACGGTGCTGCAGCGCACCTGCGCCCTGGCGACCAGTGAAGAGCGCATGCGACGCCTCGTCGAACTGGGCTCCGACTGGTACTGGGAGAAAAATACAGTCGGCCAATTCACCCATGTATGCGGGCCGGTGCAGCAGATGCTGGGCATCCAGCTAACAGACTTTCTGTGCGACACGGTGCCCACCCCACTGCTCGGCTGGAACGAAGAGGAACGCGCCGACTTGCAGGCCAAGATTGCAGCACGACAGCCTTTTCTGGACTTCATGTTCAGTCGCACCGAGCGCGACGGTTCGCAGCGCACCTACCGCGTCAGCGGCGAACCGATCTTTGACCAGGCCTCCAGCTACACCGGTTATCGCGGGATTGGCGCCGAGGTACGGGCCAACGCATAACGTCGGCCCAGCCAATCCGGGTTCAAGGCCGCACTGCGATCTCGTTCTTGACCATCTTCACACCGTTCACGCCGCGCGCAATGCTCTCGGCAGTGTTCTTCTCGAGTGAGCTCTTGGCAAAGCCGGACAACATGACGGTGCCGTTGAGCGTCTCCACTCTGATGGACGCAGCATCAACCTGCCTGTTCTCGATAAAGCGCGACTTGATGAGTGTCGTGATGCCAGTGTCGTCGATGTAGGCACCAACCGTCTCCTGTCCGCGCATGACGGCGCAGCCGGTGACGCTGAGCAGGGCTAAGGTGGCAACTATGGCTGCGAGGGTATTGCGAATGATCATGGTGAATCTCCTGTGAAGTGGGTGTGGTGCTGCAATTGCTCGGATCGTGATAGCCCCACGATCCCAGGGCGGAACGGGCGGGTGCTCAGTCTGCGAGCCAATCGTGCAATTCGTCGGCATGTTCTTGTTCGTCGCTCAGGATGTCTTCCAGCAACCGACGCGTGGTGGGGTCCTTGTCGCCGATCAGCCCGATGATCTGGCTGTAGGCCTCGATCGCCACGCGCTCCGCAATCAGGTTGGCTTTGATCATCGCCTTCAGGTCGGACGAGTCGTCGTAGCCGGCATGGCTGCGCTTGCTCAGACTGTCAGGCGAGAAGTCCGGCTCGCCGCCAAGTTGCACAATGCGCCCGGCCAACCGGTCGGCGTGGGCCGACTCTTCCATGGCATGCACCATGAACTCCTCGGCAATCTTGGGCGACGCCAAGCCGCTGGCGGTGAAATGGTGGCGCTTGTAGCGCAACACACACACCAATTCGGTCGCCAGCGAATCGTTCAGCAGCTGGACAATGTCAGCGCGCCAGGGGCCGGCCGCGGGCGTCACGGCGCCCTGGTCCAGACTGCGGCGGGCAGCGGCAAGCGCCGTCTGGTCGAGCGCCATGCGCTGGTGCTCGCCGACCTTGAGTTGTTTGACATTGCCGTTTTCGGTTTTGTGGGCCATGACGTGTTCCTGGTGAGGGCAACCGGCCGTGTGCGGTAGTACACACAGCGAATGAGACAACTGTAGAAGCGCGTCGCCGTTGCGCCCATCGGCGCCGAACGCCTGTGCATGTAGGACGATGCCGCGCCCACCGCGGCCGTCTACGCACGGACCATTGACGATCACCTGAACCATCGCGACGCCAGCCCTCGTCGCAGGGCACGCGATCAAGCCGACGCTGGCTGTCCGACGAGCGGGACAACGAAGCAACTGTGCTCCGCCAGGTCGTTCCAGCGCAGCGATGCACCGCTCAGCAACAAGGCGGCGCCAGGCTGCCCGGCCAGCTCCAGCGCGCGGTCTGCGCTGGCACGGATGAGGATGAAGTGCATGCTGCGCTCACCCCGCATCAGGCGCAATTCGGCGCGCTCCCAGCCGGATGGCAGGCAGGGCGAAAACGACAGTTCGACAGCGCCATGGCGCAAGCCAAACATCGACTCGATGGCGGCACGGTGCAACCATGCGGCGGCACCGGTATACCAGCTCCAACCACCACGCCCGGCATACGGTGGCTGGCTGTACACATCGCCCGCCACCGCGTAAGGCTCCAGACCATAAACCGGGCCGGCAACCGGATCGATGGCGCGGTGTGCCGGGCTGATCCAGGTGAACATGCGGTAGACCAGGTCACCGGCCGGCGCGCGCCGACCTCCCTGGCCTGCATAAGCTGCCTGGGCCATCAGCGCCCACACCGCCGCATGGGAGTACTGGCCACCGTTCTCGCGCACCCCAGGCGGGTAGGCCTGGATGTAGCCGGCGCTCGGTACCGCATGCTGCAGCGGGGGATCCAGCAGTCTGACCAGGCGGTTGTCCTGGTCCACCAGCAGCTCCTGCACGGCGGCCAGCGCCATGCGCTGCATTGCCTCGGGGGCCGCACCCGACAAGACCGACCAGGCCTGCGCGATCAGGTCAATGCGGGCCTCGGCATTCGCATGGCCTCCCAGTGGCTCCCCACCGTCGAAAAACGCGCGCTTGAACCACTGCCCGTCCCAGGCCGGCCCGAGCAGCGCGGTCTTCCACCCGGCCAGTGATCGCGCCCAGCGCTCCACCCGGGCTTGGTCGCCCCTGGAATGCGCCACGGCCAGGTAATCGGTCACCAGCCAGCACAGGAACCACCCCAGCCAGACTGATTCGCCGCGCCCACCCATGCCAATGCGGTTCATGCCGTCGTTCCAGTCGCCACTGCCCATCAACGGCAGGCCATGCACCCCCACCCGCAGGCTGCGGTCGATGGCACGTGCTGCGTGTTCGAATACGCTGGCGCTTTCGGTGCTGCGTTCGGGCACGTAGAAGGCGTCTTCAGCGCCAGCAGTTATGTCGGCACCTTCGATGAACGGCACCTGCTGGTCCAGCAACGCCGCGTCGCCGCTGGTGCGCAGGTAGTGCACACAGGCCACCGGCAGCCACAACAGGTCGTCAGAGAAATGGGTGCGCACCCCGGCACCCAGCGGCGCATGCCACCAGTGCTGCACATCGCCCTGTGCAAACTGGCGCGACGCGCACAACACAATCTGCTGGCGCAGCATGGCGGGTGCCGCCCATGCCAATGCGAGTGCGTCCTGCAGTTGGTCGCGAAAACCGGTAGCACCGCCCGCCTGGTAGAAACCGGCCTTGGCCCACATGCGGCAGGACACGGTCTGGTACAGCAGCCAGCGGTTCACCAGCGCATCGAACAAGGGGTCTGGCGTCTGGACCTGGGTCGCGCCCAGAAGACCATCCCAGCGTTGCTGCGCCAGCCGTTCACGCTCCGGCGCCACCGCGGTGGCGGCCAGCGTGGCGAGTTGACGCGCCGCGTCGGGATCGTCGGCATACCCGAGCAGGAACACCCGCTCGGTCGACGCAGCCGCTGCCAGGCGCACGCGCAGGCCGACGGCGGCACAGGGGTCAAGCCCAGCTCCCTGGACCAGCCCGAAGTGGTCCGGCAATACCAGTGCGCCGCGGGCGTCGAACAGCTCGCGCCGGTCACAAGTCCAGTCGTCGTCGGCAGCGGCGCCGGCCACCGCCAAAAACGCCGTGCCACCGGCAAAACCGGCCACCGGGTCGGCTTGCGTGCACAACAGCGCGGTGAGCTTTTGCTCCTGCGGACCATCGTCGCCCGGCAGCGTCGGCAGGCGTTGCCGCAGCAAGGCTGTGTGTAAGCTGGCACGCGCCGCGCGGCGCTCACCCATGATCCATTCGGCGATGCCCACCAGGCGCAAGTGCAATGTGCGGTTGCCGTGGTTGCGCAGCACCATGCGCACTTGCTTGACCGCGCGATCGGCGTCCACACACCAGGTCGCACGAACCTCCAACTCCCCCTGGCGGTGGCTGATTGTGGTGCTACCCTGGGTATGCGACACCTGGTACAGCAGGCCCTGCGCGCAGCCAGCCACAGGCGACACGCTCCAGACCTCGTTGCTGCGACGGTTCTGGATCAGGAACCATTCCGAGGGCGGATCACACAGCGGGTCGTTGGACCACCCGGTGAGCTGCATCAGGCGGCTGTTGCGGGCCCAGCTATAACCACCGCCGGCCTCCGACACCTGCGCACCAAACGCGGCGTTGGCCATCACGTTGACCCAGGGGCGCGCTGGTCGCAACGACGCGCCCGCATCAAAATGGAACTCCCGGCCCTGCTGCAGGAAAACACCTTGCGTTACCGGCACAGCGCCCATGCCAGCAACCGCCATGCCCAGTGGCGTGGTCGATGTGTCATGGCGCGTCTGCAAGGCCGCGTCGTGGGCATCGATCCACTCCTGCACATGGTGCAGCAGGGGGCGGCCATCGGCGTGAATATGCACCCGCGCCAGTGCCTGCAGGGTCGACAGGTCGGCGCCAGTCAGCTCGTCCGCGCGCAGCAGCACCAGGCTGGTGTCGGGCGTTCCATCGCGGGCTGCCACCTGGCCTGCATGGCGTTCGCGCAGGGCGATGATCTCGCGCTGCAAGGCCATCGCATACGACGCCGGTTCTGCATTCACCACCACCAGATCACACGGTACGTTGCCCCAGGACCACAACGACAGGGCCTGCGCCAGTGAACGCAGCAGGCCCAGGCCCTGCGGCACATTGGCGTGCACCAGGATCAGCGCACGCTCGCCGGAGATGCCAAAGCGCCAAAGCAGCCGCCTGTCACACGCCTCTGGCAGCGGGTCGGCGGGGCGCGTCAGCGTCAACAGCAGCGCCGTGCTCAGGCTCTGGACGGCGGCATAGGTTTCACTGCCCATGGCCATCGCCCGCAGCCGGATGCCGGTGAGGGTTGCCGACATCAGCGATGCGCGCTGCACATGGCTGGGCTGGCGGTACTTGTCGATCACGGCGCGCAAAGTTTCGCTGTCGCTGCTGGCGGCGGTGGCAAAGGTCAGTTGCGCCTTGCCGTACGGGGCAATACGCAGGCGCACGGCGATGGCGGACACCGGGTCCAGCCCGGTAGGCAACTGCATCACAGGTGCGGTGCCTTCGGGTAACGCTTCAAACAGGCCCAGCGGCGCCTGGGCACCCCGATTCCGACCGAGCCAGCGCGCGCGGTCCACATTGACGCGCACGCCCTGCACCTGTTCATCGCCGATGGCCAGAAAATGCGCCGCCATCAACCCGACATCGCCCGCCAGACGGGGCCTGCGCGCAAACACCAGCGCCTGATGCTGCGGCTGCCACTGCGCGGTAACAAAGAGGTTGGAAAAGGCCGGATGTGATTCATCTGCGGCCTGCTCGCACAGCGTCACCTCGAAGGCGGAGATCAACTCGATGTCGAGCGAGCGAGCGCCATGGTTGTGCAACTCGACCTGGCGGAATTCGATGTCGTCCTCCGGGCTGACCCACACCGTGGTGCGGGCCTGCAGCTGCGGCCAGGCGGCATCAAAACATACCCGGTCGGCATGGAAGGTGCTGCGGTATTGCGCCAGCGGGTCGGGTGCCGGATGCTGGGTGATGGAGACCAGTTGCGGCTGCTGGTCCCAGCGCAGATAGAAAAAACTGCCGTAAGCGTCGCGCAGTGCGTCGTCGCGCCAACGCGTGATACCCAGCTTGCCGTGCTGGCTGCTGCCCGCGCCATTGGCGCGCAGCGACAGGCTGTAGCGCCCGTTGGACAACACATGGGTCGGCTCCACCGCACTGGCGCCGGGCAACACGTCGCGCAGCAAACCTGGCGCCCGATGTTGCAAGGCCGCCGGTGTCGCGCTGCCGCTTGGCGCATACAGGGTGGAGACTTCGCGCGGCGCGCGTTCATGCAGCAAGGACGATACGGCCTCGATATGCGGGTTGGCCATGCCCCAGCGTTGTGCCACACCGCCCAGCAACACGTTGGCCAGTGCCACGATGCTCATCCCCTGGTGATGGGCCATGAAAGTGCACACCGGGGTACTGCGGGCGGCATCGGTCTGCCGCGCCGGCGTGAAATCGAGCGCCTCGATAAAGCCGTAATCCTTGCGCGCCCCGAGCTGCTGCAATGCAGCGAAATTGAGTGACGCGCAGTGCGGGTCGATCTGCGCCGCCAGCGCCGTGGCGTACGGCGCCACCACCAGTTCGTCGGCTGGAGTACGTCGCAAGGCGAGGCGCGGCACGCCCTGCGGCGCATACTGGTAGGCCAGCGTATGGTCTTGACCGGCGTAGGCCGACTCGGAAATTCCCCAAGGCACGCCGTGTCGCCTTGCAAACGCCACCTGCTCGCGCAGCGCGCAACCGCTGGCGTCACGCAACACGCTGCCGCGCGGCTCTCCCAGCACCAGGCTGGGCATCAGGTACTCGAACATGGAGCCCGCCCAGGAGCGCAAAGCGGCTTGCGAGCCAACCGCAAAGAACGGCCGCCCCAGCGCCGCCCAATGGCGCACCGGCACGTCGCCCTTCGCAATGGCCAACAGGCTGGTCAGGCGCGACTCGGACGCCAGCAGGTCGTAAAAGCTGGCATCAAGCTGCTGTTCCGCGACGCGATAACCGATATGGAACAGGTTGCGTTTGCGGTGGTACAGAAAAGTGAAATCCGGCTCCCACGCAAGACGTTCACAGTCGGCAGCCAGCGTGTCGAGACTGACGCGGGCTTGCCCGGCGTCGGTGGCGGGCACACTGTCGGCCAGCTCGCGGCAGGCCTGGGCCACGGCCAGCAAATGGCCACTGAGGTTGCCGCTGTCCACGGTGGACACATACATGGGCAGCAGGGGCGCGCAGCTCTCGGTGTCGTACCAGTTCATGAAATGGCCAGCATGGCGCTGCAGGCGGCCCATCGTTGTCAGTGTGGCACGCAGCCTGGTGATCAGCTCGGGTGTGCCGATCCAGCCGAATTGCCTGGCGCAAGCGGCGCTGAGCAAATACAGGCCCAAATTGGTAGGTGAGGTGCGATGCGCCACCATGTCGTGTGGCATGGTCTGCAGGTTATCGGGTGGCAGGTGGTTGTCCTGCGCTCCGACGCAGCGCACGAACAGTCGCCAGGCGTCGCGGGCGACGCCCTCCAGATAGACCTGATCGGTCAGCGACAGGGTGTCCTGTGCACGAAATCTGGGCGGGCGACTGACCCACCAGGTCCACCAGGGTGAGGCGGCCCACAACAGGCACAACAGCGTGGCCGGCGCCGGAACAGTTGTATGCTGCAGCACCACTGCCAGCAGCCCGCCCGCCACCACCGGCGCCACCCAGTGGCGCCGCAACAGCGACCACAGGTCCGTGCTTGCAGCAACCTGTGCTGCTTCGGCTGTTGTCCACTGCAACAGGTGCCGCCGCGTGACGCCCAGCCGCAGCAGCGCGCGACCGACGGCGTCCAGCGCCATCAGCGCCTCCTGCAGCAGCTGCGCCAGATGCCAGGCGGCGCCCCACCCTGCGCGCACGAGCTCGGTCGCGGCCTGACGGTAAAAGCGCAGCTTGGCCACATCGTCACGGCTGGGCGAAAAGCCGGCCACCGCACCCATCAACGGCCCGGCGCCCACGGCAGCCAGCACCAGCAGCAGCGCAGCGACCGGGGTGCCTGCCGCACCCGCCAGCGCCAGCACAAGCAGGGCCAACGAGGCCGGCGCAACCAGCGAACGGCGCAGGTTGTCGAACATCTTCCAGCGGTTGACGGGCCTCATCGGGTAACGCCACGGGTTGAGCAGGAACGGCAGCAGCTGCCAGTCGCCCCGCGTCCAGCGGTGCACCCGGGAGGCCGCCACATCGGCATGAAACGGCGCCTCCTCGATGACCGTGATGTCGGTGACGGCCGCACAACGTGTGATCGAGCCTTCCAGCAGGTCGTGGCTGAGCACCTGGTCGATCGGCAGACGGCCGGACAACAGGGTATGCGCCGCCTGCACGTGCAGCAGCCCCTTGCCGGTAAAAGTGCCCTCGCCAAACAGGTCCTGGTAGACCTCCGAGCTCGCGGCGCTGTACGGGTCGGTACCACACTGGCCGGCAAACAGCCAGTGGTACGGCGTGTGCTCGTCTGGCGTAGGCAGCGGTATGGCCACCCGCGGCTGCAGAATTGCATAACCGCCAACCACCCGCCTGCCGGTCGGGTCCAGGCGTGGCGTGTTGTGCGGATGCGCGGCGATGCCCACCAGCTCACGCAAGCGGCCCGGCGGCAATTGCGTGTCGCTGTCGAGCGTCACCAGATAACGTGTGCCCGATGCCACCTGGGACAGTGCCCCGAGGTCGAGGAAAGCGCCATGGGAGCCGACGGCGAGCGCGGCAAGCAGCAGTTCCAGTTTGCCCCGTTTGCGCTCCCAGCCGATCCAGCAGCGCTCGGTGTTGCTGTAGCTGCGTGCGCGGTGCAGCAAGATGAAGCGCGCACCGGCCGTCGGGTCATCACCGGTGCGCGGATAACGGGTGTTGAGCAATGCCACCTGTGTGCGGGCATCGTCCAGCAAGCTGTCATCGGAGGCGCTCTGCGCCGTGTCGGCGTCCACCCAGTCAGTCAGCAACGCAAACTGCGCCTGCGGCTCCGGGTTGGCCAGGTAGTGCAGTTGCAAGCGGTGTGCCAGCCGGGCGGCGGCCAGAGGGCCACTCAACATGGCCGGCACCACCACCATCACGCGGTGCTCCAGCGGAATCGCCTGCCCGAAAGACAGCCGCGGCAGATGGCGCGGCCGCACCGACTCGCTGATCAGGCGGTTCACCACCGCCACCACCGCCTGGGACGCGGGCAACACAGCCAACCCCGTCGCCAGCATCCCCAGCCAATACGATCCAGCAGCAACGGCAGCGCCAGGCTGGCCGCGCCACAGCGCCCACCAGACCAGGCCCCAAGTAAGCACCAAGAGCGTACCCAGATAGACCGGAAACACCGCCTGCCGGCGCAGACCACGCCAATACGACAGCAGGCGCTGCTCGCCCATGCCCAGGGCCCGCTCCAGCACCGGCCGCCCAGGGCCACACAACCAGTGGCTGGCAATCGCCTCCTCACCTTGGGCACCACGCATCAAGTCCAGCAGCGTCTGGCCCACCACCACCTCGCTGTGTCTGGCGCGCCGCGCCAGCGTGGCAACGCCCTGCAGGGTCTGGTCGCGGGTGGCCACGTCTTCGGCCTCGAACAAGGCAGATGTCAGCATCAGGCGCATCAACGGGCTGGTGCGCGCAATGATGTCCGGCCAATCGGCGTCACCGATCGCGCGCAGCGAATTCACGGCGTTGCTCACGCTCAGGTTGTCGGCAGCCTGGTGGGCCGGCTGCTCCGTCATGGCCACGACCCGGTCCGGCAAGGCCGCCTGCAGCCACTCATGGACGCCCGGCGTGCCATCGGACCGGCTGGCACTGCGGCGCTCAGGCAGGCGTTGCGCCATCTGGGTCAGGAACACACGCCCCACACCGCGCTGGTTGAGCTGGGCCAGCAACTCGGCAAGCTGATCGACACTGCATTCGCCAATGCGGTCACACACCAGATTCGCCACTTCACGCGCCGCCTTGTTGGTGGCAACCCGTTCCGCCAGCCGACGCAGGCTCTCGACCAACACCACACGCAAGGTGGTCGGCAGCGCCCACAATTCACCCAGGCTGAGCTCGCACGACTCCAGGTAGGCGCACAGGTAGTGGCGCAGCAGGTCTTCGTCGAATGCGCCATCGGTATGCGCCACGAAAGCCCACGCCACACCGTAGATGCGCGGCAGTCCGGCCAGCGGTTCGTCCTGCAGGACCGGCAGGCGGCGGAAGTAGTCGCGCGGCAGCCCTTCGTGGATCGCCTTGAGCTGCGCCTCGATCAGATGGAAATTGTCCAGCAGCCACTCGGCAGCCGGGCTGATGTCGTACCCTGTGCTGGCCTGCAGGCCGATGTAGGCATGCGCTTCACGCAGGACCCGCACATTGCCGGCCAGCCGTGGGTAAAACGGCGCAGCCCGAGCGCAGGCAGCGGCGCTGCGATGGGTCTCGCCCAGGCTGCGGCCGTGTTGTGCAAAACGCTGCAAACCAAAAATCTCGGAGCGAATCGGCGCCAGCACCGGATCGCGGGCGCCGTCCAGCAGCGCGCGCAGCACCGGTTTGGCGCCCGCCAGCAGAGTCAATAACGCGACCTTGGGCATAGGCAGTGCGGGCTCAGGCCGGCTCAAGCGCGACCGTCCGCTCTACCAAAGACAAACCAGGCCGATCAACAACGCGGCAAGTACCAGGGTGGTGACCAGGCGCGGGGCGACAAATCCGTGCAGCCGCTCCGCCGCGCAATGCATGCCGAACAGGCGCCCACGGGAGGCGTGGCATGTGCTCAGGTGGTCACCCAGGGAGGACAGCTCCATGGGCGAGGTGTCGGCACTGTCGCCGAATGAGGCCGTGCTCCAGGGACGTTCGGTGAGGGAATTGCTGCTGTTCATGGAGTGTTCCTGCCGCCGGTGCCTTGGCACACGGCGCAAATTGGGGGAAAGAAGACATGTCTTGGTCAGGCAAGCGTAATGCTGCAGCGTGCCGTTGTCTGTCGGACAGCAGGCCGACGGCACCGGGCAAGCGCTTTCTTCGCCAGGCCATTACGTTGTGTGCGGTAGCGCACATAAAAATGGCTACGCCGTCCTACTATGGCAGGCTCACCCGGGGAGCTCTCCCATCACCGCCGCCACCGCCACCACCATCGATCCCAAACTGAACCATTTGCTGGCGGCGTTGCCAGTGCAGGAGTGGCAGCGCTGGTTGCCCCAGCTCGAATTCGTCGCCATGCCCCTGGGCCATGTGTTATGTGAGTCGGGCGCCACGCTGGAACATGTGTATTTTCCGGCGGACGCCATCGTCTCCCTGCTGTATGTGATGGAAAACGGCGCCTCGGCAGAAATCGCGGTGGTTGGCAACGAAGGCCTGGTCGGCATCTCCCTGTTCATGGGTGGGGGCTCGACACCCAGCCGCGCCGTGGTGCAAAGCGCCGGCAAGGGTTACCGGCTCCCGGCCGACGCCATCAAATCCGAATTCGAGCGTTCCGGGCCGGTCATGCATCTGTTGTTGCGTTACACCCAGGCGCTCATCACCCAGGCGCCCATCACCCAGATGTCACAGACCGCCGTCTGCAACCGCCACCATTCGCTGGACCAGCAGTTGTGCCGCTGGCTGCTGCTCAGCCTGGACCGCATGAAGGGCACCGAGCTGGTGATGACGCAGGAGCTGATCGCCAACATGCTGGGCGTGCGCCGCGAAGGCGTCACCGAGGCAGCCCTCAAGCTCCAGCAGTCCGGGCTGATACGTTATGCGCGCGGTCATATTTCGGTGCTTGATCGCAAGGGGCTGGAGCGACGCACCTGCGAGTGTTACGCGGTGGTCAAGAAGGAATACGACCGGCTGCTGCCGGCCCCGGCCTCGCATTGAAGGTTTTGTGCACGCAACACGGCACCTGTAGGAGCGGGACCACAGCCGAATCAGGCCACCGCCGATAGCGGCAGGACTGCGCCCGCCGGATCATCGGGACTCGAACATGACAACGAGGTCCCCATGCAGCAAACCCTTCGCCCCGAGCCCAATCCACGCGATAACCAATTGCTGGCGGCGCTGCCGCAGGCCGAGTGGGAGCGCTGGGCACCCTACCTGGAACCGGTCGATCTCACACTCGGACAAGTCCTCAGCGAGTCCGGTCGCGCCGCCTCGTATGTCTACTTCCCGACCAGCGCCATCGTCTCGCTGCTGTACATGACACGCGATGGCGCGTCGTCGGAGATCGCGGTGGTGGGCCACGAGGGCGTGGTGGGCATTGCGCTGTTCATGGGCGGCAATGCCACGCCAAACCAGTCGGTGGTGCAACACGCGGGGCAGGGATTCCGGCTGCGGGCACAGGCGATGAAGGACGAGGTGGACCGTGCCGGAGCGGTGTTGCACATGATGCTGCGTTACACCCAGACGCTGATAGACCAGGTGGCACAGACCGCAGCCTGCAACCGCTACCATTCGATCGACCAGCTGTTGTGCCGTCGCCTGCTGCTCGGCTTGCACCGCCTGCCATCGGATGCACTGGTGATGACACAGGAACTGTTGGCGAACCTGCTGGGCGTACGCCGTGAAGGCGTCACCGCGGCCGCACTCAAGCTGCAGCATGAGGGCGTGATCCGTTACAGCCGCGGGCGCATCGATGTGCTGGACCGGCAAAAGCTGGCGCAGCGCAGCGGCGAATGCAGCGCCAACGCGGCGGCCACCAATTGGCGCGCCATGCCAGTGCGGTCGTCCATGCCGATGGTGGCGTGACGCGGCGTTGTCCTACAGAGGCCACGGCAATTTCGTGCTTTCAAGCATCTTGCGACAAGGCGGCCCCACGCGCAAGGCCGTAGACTGACCGCACGCAGACCATCGGTGTTGCGTTCGCTGGCCGGGTGGTCTGCAGCGCACCCTTTTCCCCCTGATGGGCCAGCAACGAACCCGGGAGCCTGGCATGGCCACCACAGAAAATCACCTCATCGAATTGCTCCCGCGCGGTGACCGCGAACGTCTTTTGTCGATTTGCAAACCAGTCGACCTGGTTCTGGCCGAGGTGTTGTACGAGCCGCGGCGACCCATCCGCCATGTCTATTTCCCCAATACCGGCTTTGTCTCGCTGGTGATGTCGATCGACGGCAATCCGGGCCTGGAGATCGGCATGGTCGGGCGCGAGGGCATGGTTGGCAGCCACTTGATACTGGGTGTGGCCGATGCGCCGTTACACGCCGTGGTGCAAGGCGCGGGGACGGCTTGGCGCGTGGCCGTGGCCCCGTTTCGCCGCCAGCTCGATGCCAGCCGGGCGCTGCGCCGTGGGCTGAACCGCTATTTGTACGTGCTGATGACGCAGATGGCGGAGTCCGCCGGGTGCCTGCGTTACCACCTGATCGGCCCGCGTCTGGCGCGCTGGTTGTTGATGAGCCAGGATCGTGCGCACAGCGACGTATTTGCCGTCACGCAGGAGTTTCTGGCCTACATGCTGGGCGTGCGACGGGTCGGCGTGACCAAGGCGGCCGGCGACTTGCAGCGCAGCGGATTGATCCGTTATCACCGGGGCGTCATGACCGTCTTGGACCGCGCCGGCCTCAAAGCCACCGCCTGTAGCTGTTACGCGGTGGATTGCAAGACCTACACGGACCTATTGGGGTGACTCTGCAAGGTCCGGCTCAGACCGCCCAGCCCACCCTGCATGGCGACATGCCGGCGCACAGCAGCAGCGCAGAAACCCTGGCTGCGGCGTTGGAGGTAACACCGGGCGTTGGCCTGGACAGCCAGCGTGTTGCCCAGCGGCTGGCAAAGTGGGGGCCCAACGCCCTGCCCGTCAAGCCGCCACGCTCACCCTGGCGGGTGCTGCTGGCGCAGTTCAAGAGCGTCATGATCGTCATCCTGCTGGGCGCAGCGCTGCTGGCGGCATGGGTCGGCAGCGTCAAGGATGCCTCCGTGATCCTGGCTGTCGTCATCATCAACGCCCTGGTTGGCTTCTACCAGGAGTACCGCGCAGAACGCAGCCTGGACGCGCTGAAGTCCATGCTGCCGGCCAACGCCACGGTGCGGCGTGATGGCAGCAGCCAGAAAATCAGCGCCGAGGCGGTGGTCCCCGGTGACATCCTGCTGCTCGAAGCGGGTGACAGCGTGTGCGCCGACGGGCGGCTGATCGTTGCCGCAGGTCTGGAGATCGATGAATCGGCGCTGACGGGTGAGTCCCAGCCGGCGGTCAAACAGTCCGAACCGCTGGCGAATGCGGACGCGCCGCTCGGGGACCGCAGCAACATGGCCTACATGAACACGCTGCTCACGCGCGGGCGCGCCGAGTTGCTGGTCACCGCCACCGGCTTGCACACCGAGATGGGACGGCTGTCGAGCGAACTGGCGGCCAGCGTCGAGGTGCCGACGCCATTGCAGGTGCAACTCGATCAGCTCGCCCGGCGCCTCGGTGCCATCGCCTTGGCGCTGGTGGCGCTGCTGTCGCTCTTGCAGTACCTGCGCGGCAAAGACTGGCCTCACATCCTGCTCGATGCAATCGCCCTGGCCGTGGCCGCGATGCCCGAGGGCTTGCCGGTGGTCGTCACGGTCACGCTCGCGCTCGGCATGCACAAGATGGCACGCCAACACGCGATCGTCAAGCGCCTGGCCAGTGTCGAGACACTGGGTTGCACCACCGTCATCTGTTCCGACAAGACGGGCACACTGACGCTCAACCAGATGACGGCGACGACCTTCAGCTACCAGGGCCGCCGGTTTGACGTGTCGGGCGAAGGCTACGACGCACAGGGTTTGATCACCGAAGCAGGCACTGCATCAGCCGAACCCGTGGCCGCTGCCGAACTGACCGCATTGCTGCATCCATTGGTGGCCTGCAACGACAGCCGCATCGAGGACGGCAAAGTCATCGGCGACCCGATGGAAGCCGCGTTGCTGGTGCTGGCGGCCAAGGGCGGCGTGGTGCGTGAGGAGGTCGAACGCGCACTGCCACGCGTGGCCGAATTTCCCTTCGACTCGGCGCACAAGTTCATGGCGACCTTCCATGCCGATGGGGCGCAGGTCCAGGTGTTTGTCAAAGGTGCGCCGGATGTGTTGCTGTCACGCTGCACCAGCTGGCGCACGGCAGACTCGCCGCAGCCGCTCGACGCGCCGCGCCGACAGCAAATCGACTCGGACTACCATGCGCTCGGTGAGCGCGGGCTGCGTGGCCTGTTGGTTGCCACCCGCACGCTGCCAGCCGCCAGCTTCGACGCGGCCGCCGATCTGTCAACCTGGGTCGGCGAGTTGTGCTTCGTGGGTCTGGTCGGCCTGATGGACCCGCCGCGTGCCGAAGCCAGGCAAGCCATCACCGAGTGCCAACACGCCGGCATCGCCGTCAAGATGATCACCGGCGATCACCAGAGCACTGCCACAGCAATAGCCGGCCAACTGGGCCTGACTGGCCGCACCGTGTCGGGCGCGGAACTCGACCGCATGGATGCGCGGCAGCTTGCAGACGCCGTTGCTGACGTGGCCGTCTTCGCCCGGGTGTCGCCTGGCAACAAGGTGGCCATCGTGCGCGCGCTGCAGGCCCGGGGCCATGTCGTGGCGATGACCGGCGACGGCGTCAACGATGCACCCGCGTTGAAGCAGGCCGACATCGGCGTGGCGATGGGCCTGGCCGGCACGGCGGTGGCCAAGGAAGCCGCCACCATGGTGCTCACCGACGACAACTTTGCGACCATCGTTACCGCCGTGCGCCACGGCCGCACGCTGTACGACAACATCCTCAAGTTCGTGCGTTTCCAGTTGTCGACAACGGTTGGCGCCGTCTTGACGGTCTTCACTGCGCCGCTGCTGGGCCTGCCCGAGCCCTTTACCGCGCTGCAGATCCTGTGGGTCGCGATCATCATGGACGGCCCGCCGGCCGTGTCACTTGCACTCGACGCCGAGCGCCCCGGAATCATGGACGAGCCGCCGCGTCCGCGGGACGAGCCAGTGCTGCCGCTGCAGCGCCTGGCGCACGTCTTTGCCTACGGCACCACGATGATGATCGGTACCCTGGCTGTGCTGTACCACGGGCTGCAGACCGGGCCGCAGGACCGCGCCCTGACCATGGCCTTCACGACCTTCGTGCTGTTCCAGCTCTTCAACGTGTTCAATGCGCGCAACGAGAACGCATCCGCATTCAACGCGCAGCTCTTCAGCAACCGGATGTTGTGGCTGTCGCTGGGTGCCGCGCTGTCGCTGCAGGTGCTGGCCACGCATTGGGAGCCCGCGTCCAGCCTTTTTGGCACCACCGGCATGGCGTGGGCCGACTGGGGTGTAGCCGCCGGTGTCGCCTCATCGGTGCTGCTGCTCGAAGAAGGTCGAAAGCTGGGACTGCGCATTTGGCGGCACTTGCGTAGCGCACCGCTCGCGGGTGCACACCAGGTTCACGTGCCTTGAACAGCGCCAGGCAGTGGCGCTGGCACGCGTTCAGGGGTTGTCCGGACGGTGCCCACACGTGTTGTCGGCCCGTGTTTTGGACAACCGGCGCTCGAACAACAGCCAGGCGAGAGCCCAGGCGGCGCCAAAAGCCCAACCCGCAGCGACATCCGTGGCCCAGTGCACACCAAGCACGATGCGGCTCAGGCCTACGAGAAACGTCAGCATGCCCGCTATCGCCAGGATGGTGGTCCGCTCTATCGCCCGGGTTCGGCTGGCCGCGAGCAATGCGGCGACGGTGAGAAACACGATCGCAGACATGGTGGCATGGCCGCTCGGGAAACCCATGCCGGGCGCAACAAGTTCGGCGAAGCCACTGTTCGGCCGAGGGCGCGCGAACAGTTCCTTGAGCAGGCTCATGGCGCCAACACCCGTGATTACCGCCACCAGCACCAGCAGCGCCTTGCGGCGCGCTCCGGCCACGGCCAGATACCCTGCAGCGGCCACCGTGCACAGCGTCAGCACGCTGGTGCTGCCTAGTCCACTCAGGTCCCGCATCACGTCTGTTATCCACGCGTGACCGAGCCGCAGCGACAACGCCGCGCGCACGATTGCGAGATCGAAGCCTTGCACGTCACCTTCGACCATCTCGATGCTGAGCTGGATAAAGGCCCAGACCAGCAGCGCGCCAGCCAATGCGGCCAGCGACGGCCGGTGCGCGGCCACAAAAGCCAATGTCTGCCCGGTTCGATCATTCATTTGCGGCTGTTGCATCGTGCATCCCGATGCTGGCTGCCTCGCAGGGCACAGACTGTGCGTTGGCGAACAGACCGATTGCCCGGAAACAGCCATGATCAGGATGCCAATCAAGCTGTCGATGCGCAACCGGCCCCACATGCAATGATCACTCGACGACGTGTCGCGGTGGCGCTGGTCATGACCGGTCGCGCGGGTCGCACACGTGGGCCTTCGCCGCTGCATCCGCTCACGCGCGATGCACCCGGCGAGCCCCGATGAGGCCCGTCGCCCGGGGCCACGGCGCGCAGCACGATGCTGCGGCGGCAGGCGAAGGCGCACCGCCGATCCGGTCGCCGCTGAAGTTTTTCCTGCTGGTCTTTGCGCTTTCCATTCCGTTCTTTCTCGCCGGCGGCATAACCGACCTGCAGTTGATGCCTGGGCTCTCTGTCAGTGCGCTGGCGGCCTTTTGCCCCATGGCCGCCGCCTGGATCTGGTTCATCGGGAGAGCGGAGCTGCCGGGGTGTCCGAGTTGCTGGCAAGGTCCTTCGACTTCAGGCGCATTCAAGCGAAGCGCTGGTACATCCCGATCCTGTGCCTGATGGCCGGCGTCA
>JANLVB010000412.1:0-2200 GCA_031363785.1 Betaproteobacteria bacterium | reverse complement strand
GCCCCCGCTGCTGCCAGAGTCGCAATACTGTTTTGCAGGTGGGTTGTCGCCTGATCAACTACGCCGAACATAGCCAATCCAGTCAGGCCCAGGGTATTTGCCGCGAAGATGTCGTTGCCGCCGCCCTGGATCGTGAACAGCGTGGTAGCAGGGTTGAATCCGTGGGGGTCAGTGAGGAACTTCGCCACCTGACTGGTGACACCTGATGTTGCAAGGCCCGGGACAAAACCCGAGAACCCGCTCAAATGCTGAAGCCCAGGCGGAAAGCCAGGTGGAAAAATCCCGGGAAGCGTGACGGGGCCGGTGAGTGCGCCGCCCACGGCGTAATTAGTGGCGGCCCCGTAGCAAAGGGGGCCGGAGTCGCCCAGCCCCGGTTGGTCGTCGCAAAACCCAGACTGCTTGCCAGATACTCGACTGCCGTTGGTCCATTGCTGAAGCGGCCATTGGGGTCCAGCACATAACCTTGGGGATTAAGAAACGCCGGACCGGTGTTCAACCCCAGAATGTCCTTGGTCAAGAACAGCGCATTCCCAGGGTCCGACAGGCTGTCGCCAAAGGACACCATGGTGTTGATCGGCGCGGCGGACGCGACGGAGGTGACGGACAGAGCCGCGCTGGCAAAGACTGCCGCGCCAAGAAGCCGGAAAAGGGAACGCATTGTTTCTCTCCTGTGATGTGATTTGTGTGTCGGTCGCCTGCAATCAAGCAACCCGGCGATGTGTCGTTATGGGCGATAACCCTCCCCCCAATGGGAAGGTCAATCTCCGGGCATGCAAGTTTCATGCAACGGGAAAAATCCGTGTAAATTCATGGCACTACCGAGCGCATCGGATGACAGCTATAAATTTCTCGACACTTTCACCATGACGATTCGAGTATTGGCCGCACCGCATTCAGCGTCGCGGACCGGATACCGTTTGAAACAAGCGCCCGTGCGTCATGTCAATAGTCAGCTTGCCGGCCCCAGACCAGTCCCAGTGACTTGAACTTCTGCCATGGCGTGAGGCGCTCGTCCGACAGGGCGTCGAGAAAGTCCGACAGGCGCTTGGACTTGGCCATGGTGTAGACCGTCAAGGCCAGCGTCGACAGAAAAACGCCCGAAAAAATCAGCAGCTTGTGCAGCATCGGAGCGTCGGCCTCGGCCAGCAGGTTCATGCCCAGAAACCCGGTCGATACCGTGCCGATCAGCCCAAAGATGGTGACCACCGTCAACCGCACGACGGTGTTGGCCTGGCGGCGCAGGCTGTCGGCTTCCAGGTAGCTGTTCATGTCGGCAATACGTTCCTTCACCTCGGCGTATAGCGGGTCGATGCCCAGATGGCTGGTGCACATGGCAAACAACGCGCGCACCTGCGCCTGCTCCGCCACTTCATGGAACCAGTAGCGGTGGGTAAAACGCAGGAAACCGGCAAAACTGGCGCGTATCGACCGCTTGAAGCGGCGCACACTGGCGACGTCTTCCACATCGAGTTGTTTCAGCGCTTCGACCAATTTGTCGGAGAACATCAATAACGCGGCCTTCTGGAAGTGCGCGATCAGGAACAGCAGGAAGTGCTGGTGGCGGAACTGCGACAACACACCACGGTCGCGACATCGGTAGAACTCCGAATTTGCATCACCCACCACCACCAGAGAATGCCCGCTGCACAGGTAACGGGTGTTGGGCGCGGCACCGCCGTTGGTCCAGAATCGGTCGTAGCAATAACGTTCCTCGAAGTCTTTGAGGTGTTGTTCCGCGTATGGCAACTGGTTGCTGTTGTCGGCCTGCGCTGCTGATGCGCCGGTGACCAGCCCCAGGCGCACGAAATCATCACGCTTGAGCAAACGCGGGTTGTCGACGGCCAGATAGGCCATCAACGGCATGCGGTAATACTCGATCTGGCGGTACCGCATCGCGCCGCTCTGCTCCGAGTGGTCACCCACCAAAGGCTGCAGCAGATACGCCCAATGGGACGACATGCGGGGTGCCCGATGCTTGGCCACATGGGCCAAAAACAGCTCGCGCTGCTGTGCGTCCGATTCCGCCAGTACCTGGCCGTTGTCGCCGATCCATTCCACGTTGGACAGGCAATGCAGCGCGTTGCCATCGGCCTGCCAGCCGGCCGGGTAACCGCGGCCAAAACGGTACATCAGTTCCTGGGCCTGCGCCAGTTCCAGATGGTCTGCACTGACCTCGAGGTTGAGCAGTACCAGATCCACA
>JANLVB010000361.1:0-3235 GCA_031363785.1 Betaproteobacteria bacterium | reverse complement strand
GACAAGCACCATCTGGTGCCTTTTGGTGAGTTCATTCCTCCCTTGTTCAAGTGGTTTACCGAAATGATGTCCATTCCCCTGGGTGACTTTTCCCGTGGGGCGGTTGGCCAACCGTCCTTCGTCTGGCGCGGTGAGCGTCTGGCGCCCAATATTTGCTACGAAGACCTGTTCGGGGAGGAGCTGGCGGCCCGCTTCGCCAACGCGGCGACGGCACCCACGATTTTTGTCAATGTGAGCAACATCGGATGGTTTGGCGACACAATCGCCATCGACCAGCATCTGAGCATCTCACGCATGCGTGCGCTGGAGTTCGAGCGCCCGTTTATGCGGGCCACCAATACCGGCGACACGGTGGTGATTGACCACACTGGCCGGGTAACGCATGCGCTGGCACGACACACGCGCGGTGTCTTGCTGGCTCAGGTCCAGGGGCGCGACGGACTGACGGTGTATGCCTGGTGGTCTGCCCGCTTCGGTTTGTGGCCTTTGTGGATATTGGCAGCGGCCGTGGTGGCGTTCGCAACCGTGCTTCGGCTGCAGCAACCGGCGCGTCACCTGCCATAGCGGTGGCGGCTACCTGATGGCCGTTAAAATCCGGGGGTCGGAAAGCTGGACCTTGCATTGCAGCCGCGCAGGCAGTGTCGGGCCGCGTCGTTTTGTCTGCCGCCCCGTTCACCATCCCTTGCCCATGCTGACCTTCCAACAAATCATTCTTACGTTGCAGTCTTACTGGGATGCACAGGGTTGTGTGTTGCTGCAACCCTACGACATGGAGGTCGGCGCCGGGACATCGCACACCGCAACATTCCTGCGCGCTATCGGTCCCGAACCGTGGCGGGCCGCCTATGTGCAGCCCAGTCGCAGGCCCAAGGACGGCCGTTATGGCGAGAACCCGAACCGCCTGCAGCATTACTACCAGTATCAGGTCGTGATGAAGCCGGCCCCGGCAAATATCCTCGAACTGTATTTGGGGTCACTGCGCACACTCGGCCTTGATCTGCAAAAGAACGATGTGCGCTTCGTTGAAGATGACTGGGAGAACCCGACTTTGGGCGCCTGGGGCCTGGGCTGGGAGGTCTGGCTCAATGGCATGGAGGTCACACAGTTCACCTACTTCCAGCAGGTCGGAGGCATTGATTGCAGGCCGGTGACCGGCGAAATCACCTACGGGCTGGAACGGCTGGCGATGTATCTGCAGGACGTCGACAACGTCTACAAACTTCAATGGACAGCGGGCATGAGTTACGGTGATGTCTATTTGCAGAATGAAAAGGAGCAGTCGGCCTACAACTTCCAGTACAGCGATGTCGATTTTCTGTTTGCCGCTTTTATCGCCCACGAAAGGCAGGCCAGCGCCCTGATCGCTGAGCAGCTGGCCTTGCCAGCTTACGAGCAGGTACTCAAAGCGGCACACAACTTCAATCTGCTGGACGCCCGTGGTGCCATCAGCGTCACCGAACGGGCGGCTTACATGGGAAAGATACGCAACCTCGCGCGGGCCGTGGCGCAGAGTTACCTTGAGAGCCGTGAGCGGCTCGGGTTTCCGTTGGCTCCCCGGCAGTGGGTCGAGCAGATGGTCAAGAAGGCGGCCAGAGCCTGATGTCAGCGAGCCAAACCATGCCAAACAAAAACCTGCTCGTCGAATTGCTGGTGGAAGAGTTGCCGCCCAAGGCGCTGCGACAACTCGGACAAAGTTTTGCCCGCCTGCTGGCCGAATCGCTGCAGGCGCAGGGCCTTTGCGCACCAGATGCGGCGGTGCGCAATTTCGCGTCGCCACGGCGCCTTGCCGCACATATCTGTGCCGTCGCTGCGCAGGCGGCGGACCGCAGCGTTGCACAAAAGCTGATGCCCGTCTCGGTCGGGCTGGATGCGGCGGGAAACCCGACGCCGGCGCTCCTGAAGCGGTTGCAGGCGCTGGGCGCCGACGCGTCTGCCGTCGCTGCGCTGACCCGCAGCACCGATGGCAAGTCCGAGGTTTTGTTCCATCACAGCGTAGTAGCAGGCGCCTCGTTGACAGCGGGCCTGCAGAAGGCGCTTGATGAGGCGTTGGCGAAACTCCCCATTCCCAAGGTAATGACCTACCAGCCGGAGCGGGACTGCGAATTGCCGGGCTGGAGCAGTGTGAGTTTCGTCCGACCGGCGCACGGCCTGGTCGCATTACACGGCTCGGCTGTGGTGGATGTGCGGGTGCTCGGACTTCGTGCCGGCAACACCACTCTGGGACATCGGTTTGAAGCACCACTACCAGCGGTGATGATTGAAGATGCGGATGGATATTCCTCCGCGCTTGAACGCGATGGTGCGGTGGTGGCGGACTTCGATACACGAAAACAATTGATCCGCCAGCAGATTGTGGAGCGCGCACCTGCCGGTCATTTCCCCTCGTCTGACCCTGGTGGCGGCATCGATGACGCCTTGCTGGAGGAGGTGACCGCCCTGGTCGAGCGGCCCAACGTGCTGTTGTGCGAATTCGATGCCGGTTTCCTGGATGTGCCGCAGGAGTGCCTGATCCTCACCATGAAGGCGAACCAGAAGTACTTCCCCTTGTTTGATCCGGTCGGTCGGTTGACGAACAAATTCCTGGTGGTCAGCAATATCAGTCCAGCGGATGCGAGCCTGGTCGTGCGGGGCAACGAGCGGGTGGTGCGCCCACGGCTTGCCGACGCGCAGTTTTTCTACGCGCAGGATCGTCGCGCCAGCCTGCGCTCGCGCCTGCCGGGCCTCGCCCGGGTGGTCTACCACAACAAGCTCGGCACCCAGGGTGAACGCATGGAGCGGGTACGCACCATCGCCCGGGCCATCGGAACCCAGCTGGGCGGAGCTTCCCTGGGCGAAAACGCGTATGGCGCAGCGACGCTTGCAAAAGCCGATTTGTTGACCGGCATGGTGGGTGAGTTTCCGGAGTTGCAGGGCGTCATGGGCGCTTATTACGCACGCCATGACGGTGAGCTCGAAGACATTGCGCTGGCCATCGAAGATCATTACAAACCACGCTTTGCCGGCGACGCTTTGCCCCGCAACCCGACCGGTCTGGTGGTGGCGCTGGCAGACAAGCTCGAAACCCTGGTCGGCATGTTCGCCATTGGCAGCCTGCCGACTGGTGACAAGGACCCCTTCGCGTTGCGCCGACATGCCCTGGGGGTGATCCGGATATTGTCCGAGCGGGACCTGCCGCTGAGCCTCGACGCCATGCTGGCAACCGTCATTGCAGTACTACACGCGCAGGTGGTCAGCG
>JANLVB010000329.1:0-2970 GCA_031363785.1 Betaproteobacteria bacterium | reverse complement strand
TCTTCACGATCAAAAATTCCTTCTCGCCAGACCATCCTCGGCCCAGCATCAAACCCGGAGTTTTCACCTACCGCGCTGTTCAGTTTTGCGGTGCCACTTCTAGCCCGGCTGGCACCACCGTTGACGACCCGTTGTTTGCCGAGTTTCTGCAAGAACAGGGCATCGCTTGCTTGCCATGAGTCGCCGGACCATGCCGGGTATTGAGCTACAGGTGTAGACCGGGTTGTGCGACGCTGGCAGTTGGTTCGCGTATTGTTTTCTCTATGAGTATTGGTTAAAATAATATTTCTCACAAATAAAGAGAAAGTCAGATACCATGCCAAAGTCCGTGGCTTCCCCCGATCCATGGCACTACGCCCGCCCGGAGCTGGCGGGCAAATATCTGCAGACCTTCGATCTCGGCCTGATGACCGCCCGCGGTCTGTTTGCCAAACGCCGCATGGGCAAGTCGGAGTTTCTGGAGCAGGATCTGATTCCCGCGGCGCAGGCTGCCGGTTATCTGACTGCGTACCTGAACCTGTGGGACGCCCGCAGCAATCCTGCGCCGTCACTGCTGGCTACCTTGGGCCGTGCTGTCGCACCAGTCGGTGTTGCCAGGCTGATGCAGCGCTTGCAGGCACCGCTGAAGAAGGTCAAGGCCTCGGGCAAGTTGCCGGGTATGGGGGAGGCAGCGATAGAAGCCGAACTGAGCGATGTATCGGCGTCCGCCGGGCCTTTGCTGAGTGAGCTGCTGCGCGGCTTCGACGCGCCGGGCAAACGCCTGTTGCTGGTGCTGGACGAGGCGCAGGTGCTGGCAGATCCGTTGCACACCGAGTTGGCCCACTCCCTGCGTGCCGGGTTGGACAGCCGCAAGCACAACATCAAGGTGGTTTTTGCCGGCAGCTCGGAGCCGACCTTGCGTCGCATGTTTGGCCGGTCCAGCGAACCGTTCTACAACTGGGCACCGCTGGAACCGTTCGAATTGCTGGGTGTTGAGTTTGTGCAGGCCATGGTGGCCAAGGTGAACAAGTTGTCGCGCTACCCGCTGTTGCCAAGTGATGCGATGACGGCATTTTCAGAACTCAAGAGTACGCCAGAGTTTTTTCGCAGGTATTTGAACCGCTACCTCACCCATGCAGAACTCGGGGCATCGATGGCATTGGTGTACACCGCAGACCAGGTTTTTAGCGCGGCAAATTTTGCCGACACCTGGAGCGCTCTGCTGCCTGCCGACCAGCAGGTCTTGAAATTGCTGGTCAGGGGCGTGCGCGATCTGCATTCAGAAAATACCCGGACGCAGCTTGGCGTATCGTTGGGCCTGGGCAAAGCCGCCACCAAGAACACGCCACAGCAGGCTCTGCAGCGGCTGCAGGACGCGGGCATTGTGGCCAAACTGGACCACGGCCACTACCAGTTGCAGGACGATGCGATGGCAGAGTGGCTGCGCAGCCTCGATCTTGATGGCTGATGCCGGTGTCTGAACCGCGCCGACGTGGAGCGGCTGGGGCCCAGCCAGGTTTCGGTGGCCCATCGGCACGATGGGGCGTTGCGGTGTCAGAATCTTTTACAAGCGAATGACCGTTGGCCGGCCATTTTGGCGGCATGAAACTTATTGCGCCGTTTGCCCCGCCGCATGGGTGGCGCAGCATCGGCTGGCGCTCACCAGGCCGTGGCGGCGCGGCGTTCAAGCTGGCCGCATCTGCCGCATCAGCCGTTGGCATTGGCGCAGGCTCAGTTGGACGCCAAAGCGGGTGTGGATGTGCCGCGCTACCAGTTTCCCGCTCCAGCGGCCCTGGGCAAAACCACAGGCAGACTGCAAAGCCGCCAGGTCGTGGGCCAGGGTATGCAGTTGTGGCAAGGCCAGCCGTGCGCTGCGCCCGCCATGGTGGTGGTTACGCAGGCCGTGTTCACCCAGCGCGTCGAAGGCATGCACCCAGCGCTCGACACTACGCGGGTTTTCGCCGAACCAGTGTGCTACCTCGTAGCAGCTGCACCCGACACTGACCAGCAACACGGCATGCACGCGGTGCAGAAAGCGCAACTCGGCGGCACCAGCCAGCGCCTGTGCCAGGATAAGGCGCAACTCGCTTTCACCCGCAGGTCGAAGTTTGTGCATGGTGGATCGCCCCACAGCGTGGTTTGCCCCATGCGGCAATCCATTCGTCGCTGGCGCGGCTGCATGGGAAGCCGGCACGCTTTGTGCATTGACTGGTCTGGCTGGCTTTGTGTGCCAGAAAACCAGTATAGCCACCATCCACACCGGAGATCACCATGAATTGCGCCCCGATGTCATTCAATCGTCGATCAAACTTCTCCGCGCTGAAACAGAGTGCCAAGCGCCTGTCCAGGCTCATGCTCGGCGCCATTGTTGCCGCACTTGTCGTGCTGCCCCCGTTTGCGTCTGCCGCTGTCGTCGCAACCGCCGATTGCCTGCCGCCTTTGGGGCAACATTTCAAATACACGAATCCCGGCTTCCATGCCCGATTCGTGGGCGGCGGCAATGTTTTCGATTTGACCAACCCCGTTCATGGCGGCTTTACTGCCTGTGTGGCGCCACCGCTTGCTGGTAGCCAGCTGCATAGTTTTGGGTCAACCGTTTTTTTTGATTTGTCAATCAACAATGGACCGTCGTCCCAGTTCAGCGCACCGGCCGCAGTCTCGGTACTGGTCACGTTCGACACTCTGCTGGGCAATACGCGCTTTTTTGACACCGAGATGGTTCAGCTCGATATCAGTGGTGGCACCTTGCCACCCGGAGTGATGGTTCGCGAAAGTCCGACTCTGCAATCGACCGGAAAAACCTCGATTGAGGATTTGGGCGGCGGCCTGTACAAGATCGACAGCTTTTTCGACATATTTACCGAGCTGTCGCTCGACAATGGAACCACCTGGATTCCGGGCACCGATAACCAGAATCAACCGACACCCGGACGGGTGACCTTGAGAGTTCCTGAGCCGGGCACGCTGGCCCTGCTTGGCCTCGGGCTTGTG